>CAZPHQ010000004.1:0-142795 GCA_964586675.1 uncultured Spirochaetia bacterium
CAGCGCATAGGCGATCTCATCTGGGCGGCGGGCGACTCGCGGGCGAGGGGGTTCCTAGTCGGCGGCACGTCCGGGCGGACGACCCTCGCGGGCGAGGGGCTTCAGCACCAGGACGGGCACAGCCATCTTCTCGCGTACCCTGTCCCGAACCTTAAGGCGTACGACCCGGCATATGCGTACGAGATTGCCGTCATCGTCGAGGAAGGGGTAAGGCGTATGTTCGGCGAGCAGGAAGATTTAATGTACTACATAACCGTGATGAACGAGACGTACGAGCAGCCGCCCATGCCCGAGGGCTCCCGCGAGGGGATATTGAGGGGCATGTATAAGTTCCAGCCCTCTTCGATGAAAAACGGCGAGCTCCGCGCGCAGCTCCTCGGGAGCGGGACTATACTCAACGAAGTGCTGAAGGCGCAGAAGGTGCTCGAAGAGAAATACGGCGTCGCCGCGGATGTATGGAGCGTCACGAGCTATAAGGAGCTCTACAGGGACGGCTATGAGAACGACCGCTGGAACATGCTGCACCCGTCGGAGATAAAACGGACGCCGTACGTGACCTCGTGCCTCAGGGACGCCCCCGGCGTTATAGTCGCGGCGTCGGATTACGTGACGGCGCTCCCGGATTCGATATCGCAGTGGCTCCCGCGCCCGGTCGTGTCGCTCGGGACGGACGGTTATGGAAGGAGCGCCAGCCGGAAGGCACTCCGGGACTTCTTCGAGGTCGACTGGAGATATATCACCCTTGCCGTCCTCGCGTCGCTCACGTGGGACAAGAAGATCGGCGCTGGCATCGTAGAGAAGGCGATAAAGGACCTCGACATTAACCCCGGAAAGGCAAGCCCTCTCATATCCTGAGAAGGGCGGCCGATCAAAAAGCTCCTTACACGAAGCTCAGGTATGTGTTAGAACAATTATAAGACCACCAAAAGAGGCGATTCCCCATGGCCATAGAATTCAAGCTCCCGGACCTCGGCGAAGACATAGAGACAGGCGACGTTACGACCGTATTCGTTTCGGCCGGGGATAAGGTAACGAAGGACCAGGCGCTCATGGAGCTCGAGACGGATAAAGCTGCGCTCGAAATCCCGTCGCCTGCGGACGGCGTGATAAAAGATGTTCACGTTAAGGCCGGGGAGACGATAAAGGTGGGCCAGCTCCTCGTGACGATAGACGACGGCGAGGGCGGCGGCGAGTCCAAAGCAGAAGAAAAGGAACAGCCTGAAAAGAAAAAGGCTGAGCCGCAAAAAACCGAAACCAAAGAAGAGAAGAAACCGGCGAAGGAAGTAAAGGCCGAAGAGCCTGAAGAGGAGAAAGAGGAGACCGAAGAAAAATCCGCGGCTCCTGAAGAAGCAGAGAAAGAGAAGACCGAAGAGCCGGAACCCGAATCAGAAGAGGAAGAAAAGAAACCCGAAAGGGAAGCGAAGAAAGCTCCAGAAAAAGAGCCCCGGAAAACAGATGAAGGCGGCGTGGCGAGCGGCATAATTCCCGCTTCGCCGACCGTCAGGAGACTAGCGCGCGAGCTCGGAGTGGACATCGGAAAAGTGAAAGGCACCGGGCCGGGCGGACGCATCACGGAAGAGAACCTCAAGCGCGGCGAAGAGAAGAAGCCTGCCGTGGAAGTAAAGCCGGGTGCGCCGGAACCCGCCGAAGAGAAACCGGCCGGTATCGATTCGGAACCGGGCTCCGACAAGTGGGGCCCCGTCGAGAGCGCCCCGATGACGAAGGTGAGAAAGCTCACCGCCGAAAGGCTCTCCCAGGCCTGGAAAGCCCCTCACGTAACGCAGCACGACAAGGCCGACATAACGGAGATGGAAAAGCTCCGGAAGCAGTATGGTAAGGACGTCGCCGAGGCCGGTGGCAAGCTCACGATGACTTCGATCATCCTGAAGATCGCGGCGTCCGCTCTCAAGGCGTTCCCCCAGTTCAACGCCTCCATAGACATGGAAAACAGCCGGATTATATACAAAAAGTATTATAATATAGGGGTCGCCGTCGATACCGACAGGGGGCTTCTGGTCCCGGTCATAAGGGACGCCGACAGGAAGAACATAGAGGAGCTATCGGTCGATCTCAGCGTTCTCTCGGAGAAGGCGAGGACGAAGAAAATCACCGCCCCCGAGCTTCAGGGCGGAACGTTCACGATAAGTAACCTCGGCGGTATAGGCGGGACGTATTTCACGCCCGTCCTCAACGCGCCGGAGGTCGCGATACTCGGCGTTTCGCGAGCCGTGATCGAAGCCGTCTACATCGACGGACAGTTTCAGCCGAGGCTCATGCTCCCGCTCTCCCTGTCGTACGATCACAGGCTCATCGACGGCGCCGACGCCGCGAGATTCGTAAGGTGGATCGCGGAAGCGCTCGAAGAGCCGTTCAAGCTCTCTCTCGAAGGATAGCGTTTCCCCGCAAAATAGAGAATCAGGCAGGGAATACTAAAGTGGCAATGGAAGACGAAAAAGCGCAGGTCGCCGTCGTAGGCGCGGGCCCGGGTGGTTACCCGGCCGCGTTCCTCGCGGCGGACCTCGGGCTCGACGTTACGCTCATAAACCCCGAGGAGTTCCCGGGCGGAGTGTGCCTGTACAGGGGCTGCATTCCATCGAAAGCCCTCCTTCACGCAGCCAGGGTCATAACGGAAGCCGGGGAGGCGGCGAACTGGGGCATCTCGTTCCCGAAGCCCGACGTCGACATAGGAAGGCTCCGCGCGTGGAAGGACGGCGTCGTCGAAAGATTCGTGAGCGGGCTCGGCCAGCTCTCGAAGATGCGGAAGGTTAAGTACATACGCGGCCGGGCGACTTTCTCTAGCCCGCACACGCTAGAAATAATAAAATCCGACGGAAGCACGCAGAAGCTCTCCTTCGAGCACGCCGTGATCGCGACGGGCTCACGGCCTTCTACTATACCGGGGATAAATATCACGTCGCCCCACATACTCGACTCCACCTCCGCGCTCGATCTCGTCTCCGTACCGAAATCGATGCTGATTGTCGGCGGCGGTTATATAGGGCTCGAACTCGGGACAGTCTATGCCGCGCTCGGAACGGAGATCACCGTTGCTGAAATGTCCTCGGGGCTCATGCCCGGCGCGGACAGGGATCTCGTCCGGATACTCCAGAAAAGGATCGAGGGAATATACAAAGCCGTGATGCTGGAGACGAAGGTCACGAGCCTTAAGGAAATCGAAAACGGCATGTTGGCCACTGTCGAGAAAATAAACGACAAACCCGTCCAGATGGCGTTCGACAAGGTGCTCGTTTCCGTCGGCAGAAAGCCCAACAGCGAGGGCCTCGGGCTTGAAAAGACCGCAGTCGAAATAGATGCGAAGGGATTCATAAAGGTGAACGAGGAGCGGCGCACTAAGGAGCCAAGCATCTTCGCCATAGGGGACGTCGCCGGGGAGCCTATGCTCGCCCACAAGGCGACCCACGAGGGGAGGGTGGTTGCGGAGGTGCTCGCAGGGAAGAAGTCCGCCTTCGAGCCCAACGCGATACCGGCCGTCGTTTTCACAGACCCCGAGATCGCGTGGTGTGGGCTCACAGAAACCGAGGCCCGCGAAAAGAAGGTACCGTTCACGATAGCGAGATTCCCCTGGGCCGCATCGGGAAGGGCCTCGACGCTCGACCGCCCGGACGGCGTGACGAAGCTCGTTTTGGAGCCGGAGACAGGGCGCGTTCTCGGCGTCGGGATCGCCGGGGTCGGCGCGGGAGAGCTCATTTCCGAGGGGGTCCTCGCCGTCGAGATGGGCGCGCTCGCCGAAGACATCGCGCTGTCGATTCATCCCCATCCGACGCTCTCCGAAACCTTCATGGAAGCGGCGGAATCGTTCGTCAGCTCCAGCACACATTTCTACAAGACAAAAAAATCCTGAACCTTAGGAAGACAAAAGCTATGAATGAAATCGCAATCGCGGAAGCCGTAGAGCAGCACGAAAGGGAAATCGCGCACATACGCATAACGCCGGAAAAGAGCCACATAAAGGCGCTCGTGGATATGGTGACCGGCATCTCCATATCGAACGGCATGGGAGCGGCCGAGGCGGAAAGGCTGGACAAAGTCCTCGCCGACATACTCGACAATATTGTGCGCCACGGTTTCGAGGGCGACACGCGAAAACCCGTCGAGGTAATCATATACCGGCGGCTCCACTCGCTCGTGATCGCCGTCGAGGACAAGGGCCTTCCCTTCGATTATGAGAAGCTCGAAAAGGGCGAGGAGGCGAGGTTCAGGGCCCACATGTCGCGCCACTACGCGGACGAGGTCAGGTTCAGGAGCCTCGGGAAGGGCGGCAACAGAACGGAGATAACGAAGAACCTTCCCGGCTCCGACATACGTAAGCAGATGGACATCTCGGAGCACCACGAGCACGTCAAATGCCCCGAGGCCCCGCACGACGAGAAGATAGACGTCGGGATGCTCGATACGAATGGGATTCACGAGCTCGTGCGTCTCGTATTCAAGTGCTACGGCTATACCTACGCGAACGACTTCATGTATTTCCCCGAGCAGATAGAGTCGCTTTTAAAATCGGGGCTCATGCTGTCGTCCGGCGCTTACAACAGCAGGAACGAGCTCATCGGGCACGTCGGCTTCATATTCAGCGCTCCGGGGGCGAGGGTCGCGGAATCGGGAGAGGCCGTCGTCGACCCGAGGTACAGGGGGCGCGGCATATTCCAGATGATGAAGAACTATCTCAAGGACTTCGTCGTGCGGGAGGACGTCGTCGGCATCTACGGCGAGGCTGTAACGGTGCACCCATACAGCCAGAAGGGGAGCATCGAGCTCGGAGGCCGGGAGACAGGATTCCTGCTAGGTTACAGTCCGGGGACGGTGAAGTTCGAGAGCATATCCGAAAACGAGAGGCCAAGGCGGCAGTCTGTCGCGATGATGTTCACTCCGCTTCTACCGAGCGGGCCAGTGACGATATACGTACCCGAGGCTTATGGGCAGGTGATTGCGGAAATATACGACAGGCTCGGCTACGGCAGGAACATCATAGCCGAGAACGACCACACCGGCGTAAAGGGGAGGCACCCCGGCGCGGCGTCGGTATCGATAAGGCACGACCACAACCAGGCGCGGATAATAATCGAGAAAATCGGCAAACTAACTATAGACGAGATTCGGTTTCACTTAAAGCACCTGACAGTCGAGCGGTTCGACTGCATATACGTCGACCTCCCCCTGAAACAGAAGGGCGCGGGGTACGTCGGATCGGTCCTCCGGGACATGGGATTTTTCTTCGGATGCGTGATACCGGAATACAGCGACGGGGACGTTTTCAGGCTTCAGTATCTTAATAACGTCGAGATTTCGAAGGACGACATCAAGACGGCGTCCGAGTTCGGGCAGAGGCTGCTGGATACTATCTTCGACGACATGGAAAGGGCGGGAGCTAGGCTGGCAAGAAAGTAAAGACTGCTGCGGGATCGGGGGATTACGACTTCCCGTGCACCGGCACGAAGGCCCCGCTGACGGCGCGGGCATCCTCCGAGGACAAAAACGCTATCACCTTCGCGATATCCGACGGCGGCACCCATTTCGAATAATCACTTTCAGGCATCGCCGCCCTGTTACCGGGCGTGTCAATGGTTCCGGGGACGACTGCGTTCACGGTGATGTCGTGCTCGCGGAGCTCTTCGGCCATCGACTGCGTCAGGTTAAGAACGCCGGCCTTCGATGCCCCGTATGCGCTCATGCGAGCAGAGCCCTTCAGCGCGGGCCGGGAGCCGACGTTGATTATCCTCCCCCAGCCGTTCATTATCATCACCGGAATAACTGCCTTCGAGCAGAGAAAAGCTGTCTTGAGATTTACGCTCATCATCGCGTCCCAGTCGTCCTCGGCAGTAGCCCCTATCGGACCCATTGCGAATCCGCCGACGACGTTAACCAGGATGTCGATGCGTGAAAATGTTTCCTCGGTTTTGGATACGAGCTTCGCGACGTGGGTCTCCCGTGTGACGTCGGCCTTTCCGAATACCACTCTCTCGCCGAAAGACTGCCGTAGCGCAAACGAGGCGTCGAGCTCTTCCTCGGTAAGATAGGTGCACATGACATTCGCGCCGCGCGTAAGGAGCTCGAACGTAACGGCCCTTCCGAGAGCGCCCGCTCCTCCCGTCACTATCGCAGTTCTGCCCCCAAGCTGGTTCATCTGGACTCCGTGAATACTGGTATAATTATCAGGCCCGTCAGCCTTCAAATCAATACCGTTTCGCCCGTCTTGACTTTCACGACGCGATAGCCATACAATAAATTCAGACCCGGGACAGCCGTAACGACCCGCGAGAGATACCGTATGGAATTATTCATATCCATGAAAGCCGAACCCCTGAACAAGGGCATCTACTTCAAGGAAAGCAATATCATGCAGATGCCCACCGCCCAGTCGGCCGGGTTCTTCATAGCCGAATACAGGGAAGGCGATCCCGAAAAGCTCCGCCTCCTCCGGATGTATTCCGGCATTCTGAAGTCGAGGCTTAGCGGCGACGCCGAGTATTTCCTGGAAGAAACCGTGATCGGCTTCAAGCTCTATAAAAAAGTGGACGAGAGCAGGGAATACATGGAAGCGTGGGAAGACTGGGTCGTTTTTTCGCGCCAGCTCCTCCGAGAATTAAAGGACGTGGTCGAAGGGGACTAGCCCCGGATTCTTGCATTTCGCCCTATCTGAGCTAATATTTTTCTTCATCTCGAACGACAAGCCGTTGTCTATCTCACCCAAGCTATTGAATATTATCGGAATCGACGGGGCTTTCGGGGCTTAAGGAGCATTAGCGCCAAATGTCAGAGGCCAAGAAGGTAAATTACAAGGACACGCTGAACCTGCCGCGTACGGACTTCCCGATGAAGGCCAACCTCGCCCAGAAGGAGCCCGAATTTCAGAAGCGCTGGAAGAAGATCGACCTCTACCAGAGAATCCGTGAGAAATCGGAGGGTAGGGAGAAGTTCGTTTTTCACGACGGCCCGCCCTACGCCAACGGACCGATACACCTCGGGCATCTCCTGAACAAGGTGCTGAAGGATATTGTCGTAAGGTCGCGCACCATGCTCGGCTACGACGTCCACTTCGTCCCCGGCTGGGACTGCCACGGCCTCCCGATAGAGCACAAGGTCTTAAAGGAGCTTGGCGAGGAGGCGAAGGACCTTTCACGCCTCAAGATAAGGTATAAGTGCCAGTCGTATGCCGAGAAGTATGTGAAGCTCCAGGCCGGGCAGATGCAGAGCCTCGGCACGACGGGGGATTACGAGAATCCGTATCTTACTATGGTGCCTGGGTACGAAGCGGGCGTGCTCGAAGTTTTCGCAGAGCTTTTAAAGCGCGGCCTCATATACAGGGACTTGAAGCCTGTCCACTGGTCTATAGAAAACAGGACGGCGCTCGCCGACGCGGAGCTGGAATATTACGAAAGAGTAGACAGGAGCGTTTACGTTCTATTCGAAGTTGAAAATACGGACGCGCTGCCTCCGGGGCTTAATGTCCCGGAGGGCGGAAAGCCTTCGCTTCTGATTTGGACGACGACCCCGTGGACGCTTCCGGCGAACCTCGCGGTCGCCATATCGCCTGACGGCGACTACGGGCTTTATAAAGTTACGAAGAACGGAAAGGAAATATTGGCGATACTCGTCGACAATCTCGCCGAGACGGTATTCAAGAAGGCCGGGGCGGAAGAGTACGTGAAACTCGGAGGCGCTAAAGGCAGGGACATAGCGGCCGCCGGGGTGAAGTACGTGCACCCCTTCGCCGGCCGGACGAGCAGGGTTGTCACCGCCGATTACGTACTCTTCGACGAGGGCACGGGGCTTGTACATACCGCCCCCGGGCACGGCGTCGAGGACTACCAGACCGGGCTCAGGGAAGGGCTCGACATATACTGCCCCGTTCTCGGCGACGGCACGTTCGACGACACGGTGCCGGAATGGCTCCGGGGCATGGATGTCTGGAAGGCGAACGGCGTAATCGCCGGGCGTCTCGCGGAATCGGGACACCTCTTCCACGAAGAGGAATACCCGCACAGCTACCCCCACGACTGGCGGAGCAAGTCGCCGACGATATTCCGCGCGACTGAGCAGTGGTTCATCGCCGTCGATAAGAAAATGGACGAGTTCGGAGGCTCTCTCAGGGACCTCGCGCTCAAATACTGCGAGTCTGGAATAGACTTCTACCCCGAGTGGGGGCGGAACAGGCTCCGGGGCATGCTCGAATCGAGGCCCGACTGGTGCATAAGCCGCCAGCGCGCGTGGGGCCTCCCGATACCGGCGTTTGTGAACGATAAGGGCGAGTGCCTTCTCACGCCCGCGTCCGTGAACGTCATAATCGAAAAAATAAGGCAGAAGGGCTCAAACCTCTGGTTCCAGGGGGAGGACGAGGAAATACTCGAAGGGTACGACCCGCTCTCCGACCCCGACGCACCGGCATGGGCGAAGGAAGAGGGCGCGCTCGGGAAGCTCACGCGCGGGATGGACATATTCGACGTTTGGTTCGAGTCGGGCTCGTCGTGGCATGCCGTCCTCGAGCAGAGAGGTATTGGATTCCCGGCGGACCTTTACCTCGAAGGCTCGGACCAGCACAGAGGATGGTTCCAGCTATCCCTCCTGCCTGCGCTCGGCACGCGCGGAAGGCCGCCCTTCAAAGCGCTCCTCACGCACGGCTTCATGGTCGACGCGCAGGGGAGAAAGATGAGCAAGTCCGGCGGGAACGCGCTCGAAGTCGATGAGCTCTTAAAGCAGCACGGAGCCGACATATGCAGGTGGTGGGTGAGCTCGCTCAAGTATACGAACGATATAAAAGTCGACTGGGAATTCTTCCGCGTCGCCGGGGACGAGTATAGAAAAGTCAGGAACACGATAAGGTTTCTCCTCGGCAACATAAGCGACTTCAACCCCGAGACGGATGCCGTCGGATTCGGAGAGGAGGACAGATATTCCCTCGACGCGTGGGCAATGACGGAGCTCGCGAAATTCATACGCGAGACGGTCGAGGCCTACAGCGTCTTCCAGTACAAGCTGGCGAACGAAATAATATTCAGATTCTGCTATGACACACTGAGCGCCGTTTACCTCGCAGCCACGAAGGACAGGCTCTACTGCGAGAGGTCTGACAGCCGGAAAAGGCGGAGGTCGCAGACGGCGATGTACCGCATCACGGACGCCCTCGTAAGGCTCCTCGCCCCTATACTCGTTCACACGGCCGACGAGGCTTATCTCTCGCTGAAGGGACTCCCCCCGGATTCAGAAGAGAGCGTTCACCTGACGGGTCTGCCCGAGTTCATTGACGTTCCGTCGGACCAGGCATGGGACGAAGTTCTGGAGCTCAGGGGAAGGGTGCTGAAGGCGCTCGAAGAGGCCAAGGATGCGCAGGGAATATCCAATCCCCTGGACGCGGGCGTCGAGGTAACTGTTGACGGAGGGCTTTACAAAAAGCTGAAGCCGTTCGAGCCGGAGCTGCCCGACATCGCGGGCGTGAGCAGGTTCGAGATCCTCGAAGGGAAAGAGGTTCGAATAAAAATCGTCGACCTTTCGGGAGAGCCGCGCTGCGAGCGCTCGTGGAAGAGGGACGGGACAGTTAAGGAGCGCCCGGGCGGCGGACTACTCTCCGACAGGGACGCCGAAGCGCTGGGCGTGGATTAATTTAGACAGCAATCCGAACCCGCGCTGTCCTCGTTATCCCGGGGGCCACTCCATCTGCCGTCCGCCGAGGATGTGAAGGTGGATGTGATACACGGCCTGCCCGCCATCCTTGTTCGTGTTTATCACGACGCGATAGCCCGAATCCGAGAAGCCCTGATCCCTGGCTATCTCGGCCGCCTTGACCAGCAGATGCCCGAGGAGCGGCGCGTCCTCTTCAGTTGCTTCCGCGAGTGATTTTATCTCCTTCTTCGGGACGAGAAGTATGTGCTGCGGGGCCTTCGGGTCGATGTCGCGAAAGGAGATGCAGAGCTCGTCCTCGTAGACTATGACTGCCGGGATTTCCCTATTTATTATCTTCGTAAAAATCGAGCTCATCTTGCACTCCTGAACAGTTTCTTGTCTCGCAGGTATCCAAGCATAACACGGCGGAAAGACACGGGCTATAAGTTTATGCCGGGCCAGCCCTCTATCGGATCAGTCGAACGGACGACGTGCATTCCCGCGGCCTCGAATTCGCCGAATGCCGCATCGGCCTCGTCGGTATAGTCGATCACGTTCGGAACGACGACGGGCGACGTGCAGTCTTCGAGGAGATATATCTTCCTGACGAGCGTGGCGTCTCCCTCGCGCGCCTTCTTGAGAAGATCGGCGATGGTCCACGCGACGCAGTGGCTTTTCGCCTGCCCGGCGATTACGACGGCGTCGAAGTCCGCAAGCTTCCCGTAAATCGCCTCCGACGCCATTGGTTTCTGAAATAGCGACTCTGTTCTCTGTTTCAGCGGCTTCCCGTCGGGCCCCGTCGATACTTCCGGCGCGAGGACGGAGTAGTGCTCCGTCAGCGGATGGTCGCCCTTGACGTGTATGTCGGGCTGGCTGTGCCGTGCTATCGAGTGAAAGAAAACGGCCTCCTCGACGCACGAGGCGAGGGCGTGCCCGATGCCGCCCAGCATTGCGTGGTAGGGCCACACGGTTAGCTCGTACTTCCCGGATTTCCGGAGCTCCTTCACGTAATGAAGGAGATGTTTTTCGATGTAGTCGTCGGCGTATGCAAGGTTACTGCTCAGCATCGTGTTGAATTTCCATTTACCGCTTTCTATGTCTTCGACCGATATGTTCGTGTAGGGGGCCGGGTGCTCGCCTGTGGCGTTAACGAAAAATATCCCGTGGAATATCTGCATCGCCTGGTGGGTGTCCATCGTCGGCGCGATCTCGGTTATTGCCCCGAGGTTCCTGTATATGAACTCGCAGAGCCTCCGGTTGTCGTCCACTGCCCCCGTGCCCGAGCGGCCTCTGACGAAAAGCTCGAACCCGGGAATGCAGAACGTATTCTGCGCGTCCACTATCACGAGCGAGACCCGGGGCGCGTCACCCGAGGCGGGGGCGAGGCCGTGCACGTCGGCCCATTCCCGTGCCGACCGGGCAAGCGCTTCGTACTCGACCCGCCAGACCTCTCCCGCCTTTTCGGGTTTGTAATGTGAGGGCAGGGGCAGTTTCAGTTTGTTCATGAAGAGCTCCGTTAATGCTATCTCCCCGCTTCCGCGTGTATAAATCTAACAGAAGGGGCCGCGTTCTCCCAATCCACGGTTTGAAAAAAATATGCCTATAGACGATAATGAAATAGTCCGCTGTCCTGCGGTCGAGATTGAGATGAGAGCTAATCTTTTCATTACCTGCCTCGTGGATACGTTCTTCCCGCAGGTGGGCGAAAGCATGGTGAAGGTCCTCGAAAGGCTCGGCGTAGACGTCCACTTTCCCGGAGAGCAGACGTGCTGCGGCCAGCCCGCTTTTAACAGCGGATACAGGAACGACGCGCGCGCAGTCGCCGAGAGGTTCGTCTCGGTCTTCGGGGATGCCCTTTCGAAGGGCGGGGAAGAGGAATCGTACGTGGTTTGCCCCTCCGGATCGTGCACTACCATGGTTAAAGTATTTTATAAGGAATTATTCCATAACGAGTCTTTGATGCTTGATAAATTAGACTATATCGTCGGCAGGACGTACGAATTCTCGGAATTCCTTGTAAAGGTCCTCGGGAGAACGGACGTCGGAGCGAGATACGACGGCGTAGTCACGTATCACGACTCCTGCCACCTCCTCCGTGAGCTCGGAGTAAAGGACGCGCCGAGGGAGCTTATCGCATCCGTTGAGGGGCTCGAGTTCAGGGAGATGGCGCTCCACGACTCCTGCTGCGGCTTCGGCGGAACATTCTCGATAAAATTCCCGAAGGTGTCAGTCTCCATGCTCGACGAGAAGATAGAATCGATAACCGGGACAGGGGCAGATACGGTCGTCTCGTCAGACATGGGATGCCTCATGAATATAGGCGGCGCGATAAGCAGGCGAAAGCTCCCAGTGAAGGTGATGCACTTGGCGGAGCTACTGGCAAGTACCGGTAAAGGGTAGGGACCGAAAATCAGCCACGAGAGAGTGAATTTCGAAAGGGACTCCGCGCGCGCCGTCGAAGACAAGAATCTTCAGCGGGCGCTCGTAAACGTTACAGACCGCTTCAGGGCCGCGAGGAAGCGAGCGAGCGACGAAACGCCCGGGTGGGACGCCCTCAGGGACCGCGCCCGTGAGATCAAGAAGCATACGATTGCGCATTTGGGCGATTACCTCCTCCAGCTCGAAGAGAACGTCGGGAAGGCGGGCGGACACGTCCACTGGGCGAGAGATGGCGAAGAAGCGCGAAATATCATAATCGACATCGCGCGCAGGAACGGTGTGAAATCCGTCGTCAAGAGCAAGTCCATGGCGACGGAGGAGATAGAGCTCAACGCCGGCCTCGAGGCCGCCGGGATAAGGGCAGTTGAAACTGACCTTGGAGAGTACATCATACAGCTCGCCGGCGAGCACCCGTCGCACATAATCGCCCCCGCCATACACAAGACCCGTCACGACATATCGGAGCTCTTCGCGGAGAAGCTCGGTGTGCCGTACCTTAGCGAACCGCAGGAGTTGACGAAGGTGGCGCGTGAAAGGCTCAGGGACGAATTCCTCGGCGCGGGGATGGGCGTTTCGGGAGCGAACTTCGGCGTCGCCGAGACGGGCACAATCGTCATCGTCGAGAACGAGGGCAACGCGCGCCTGACGACAACTGTGCCCCGCATACACGTCGCCCTCATGGGCATCGAGAAGATGCTTCCGCGATTCGGGGACCTTTCGCTGTTCCTTCCCCTGCTTGTGAGAAGCGCGACGGGGCAGAAGACGTCGACATACATATCGCTCATCACCGGCCCACGGCGGGCCGGGGACAAAGACGGCCCCGAGGAATTTCACCTTGTTCTTCTCGACAACGGGAGGTCCGGTATACTAGCCAACCCCGAAACGAGAGAATCGCTATACTGCATAAGGTGCGGGGCATGCCTCAACAACTGCCCCGTCTACAGAAAGGTGGGCGGGCACTCCTACGGATGGGTGTATTCCGGCCCGATAGGCGCGATTATAAATCCCCAGCTCATGGGCATAGACGAGGCCCCGGAGCTTCCGTTCGCGTCTTCCCTCTGCGGGGCGTGCAGGGACGTCTGCCCTGTGAAGATCGACTTTCCGAAAGTCCTGCTGGAGCTGAGGAGCGAGGTGGTAACCCGGAAAGAAAAGACCGGCGGGGCGAGCGCCCTGCTCGAAGCCCTGTCGTTTAGATTCTGGCGCGCGGTCGTCATGCGCAGAAAAATATACGAGCTCGCGCTCAGGCTTTCTTACCATGTGCAGCGGCCGTGGAAGGCGAGGGGAGGGGTGTTGAGATCCCTCCCGTATCCCTTTTCGAGGTGGACCGACGAGAGGGATTTTCCGGCTGTTAGCGAAACGCCCTTCAGGGAAAGGTGGAAGAAAATGAGCCGGAAAGGAGACACGCTGTGACGACGGGCTCCCGCGAAGAGATACTCCACAGGATTAGAAAGGGCCTCGGGCGAGGGGAGGGCGCCGGGCACGCGGATTCGGAAGCCCCGCTGCCTCGGAATTCCGGGCCGTCTTCGGGTGCCCGCGAGCAGCTATCCAAAGACGACCTCGCCGATGTATTCGCGCAATCGCTCACGGGAGTCAACACGTCCGTCTATAGAGAGAACGGGACGGACGGTATACGTGAATTCATAGCAGGCTTTGTCAGCGAAAGGGGCCTGGAATCGTTTTCGATATGGGAGACGGAGTTTTTAAACTCGCTCGGCATAAAAGAATCCCTCGAAGGCAGTGGGCTCGCCATTAAATCCGCCGAGAACAAGGCCGAGATCGCGCTTTCGAGCGTGGGAATCACGGAGGCGGACTACGCCATAGCCGACACTGGCACGCTCGTTCTGCTCTCGGGCCCCGAGAGGCCGAGGGGCGTATCGCTGATACCGCCCGTACACCTTGCAATAGTCAAAAAAGAAAATATAGTGAGTAATATAGAAGAGTTATTTGGCATAGTTAATAAATTTTATGAAGACCATAAAACCACCCCGGCCTCCGCTACATTTATCACAGGCCCCAGCAGAACGGCCGACATAGAGCTCAACCTGACCCTCGGGGTTCATGGCCCGAAAGAGCTCCACGTCCTTATAGTATGCTGATTTGAATGTGTCCGACTAATTCCCACCCGGAAAGTCGATGTAAGGTCCTTCCGGTGCCTCGCCAGGCGGAAGGTATTCGGGCATCGGCTCACCTGAAGACCCGAGCGCCTTCACGAAATAGTGCATGTCGGCCAGGTCAGATTCCTTCATATCGTGGAGTATCCACCACGGCATCGGCGGCATCCACTTGGTGTTTTTCGCAAGGTGAATCCACTCCTCCTCCGTCATCGAGCTCATGAGCAGCCTGAGATTTGATGCGTAAGTGGTGCCCCACGGACCGTGCCAGCCGAGAGGGCTGCCGGTGAGCCATTTTTCGATCGGGATATTCCCTCCCGCTTCAGGATATCCTGCCGTATGGCAGTCGTTGCATCCGGCCATCCTCGTCATGTACTCCCCGTTGGCGAACCTTTCCTGCTCCGTTCTTTTCACGGGCGCGGTGGTTTTTTCAGGCGTGCATGAAACAAAAAAGGCCGCTCCCGAAAGGGCCGCGGCCACGATTAACAGACTCGATATGATAAATCTCACCTCGACCTCCCTACATTAGTTTATGTGTTTTCCGCGTGCGCTCATAAACCTGGAGACCGCGACAATTCACCCTCGAATCGCTCGTCTCGCGCGGGATGACATAACATATAAGAAAGGACAGATAAAGGCAATAGGGCAGAATCCGGCTCGTCCGAATCTTTGTCAGCCGTCTATCGAAGACACAGTGAGAAAAGTCGGAGGGCTACTTCATTATCCAGTCCCGGGCGTTGAATTCTTTCCCGCTGACGTCCGCTGATTCGTCGGAGGCTAGGTAGACGAACACGTGAGAAATATCTTCCGGGGCAGGGAGGGTTTCGGGGTCTTCGTCGGGATACGCGTCGGCCCTCATGTCGGTCCGCGTGCCCCCGGGATTGATGGAATTGACTCGTATATGCATATCCGAGAGCTCGTCCGCGAGGACCTGCGTCAGCCCTTCGAGCCCGAACTTCGAGGCAGCGTAGGCGCCCCAATCGCGCTTTCCCTTCCTGCCGACGCTCGAGCTGACATTTATTATCGACGCGCCCGGCGAGAGGAACGGGAGGATAGCTTTCGTAACATAAAACTGCGCGTTCAGGTTTATCTGAATGACTTCGTCCCAAACGTCTTCCGGGTATTCGGCTATCGGGGCCCTCACGCCGAGGATGCTGGCGTTATTGACGAGGACGTCGAGGGATTTCCACCTTTCGGCAACTGCGGCGGCAAGAAGCGTGGCTTCACCTTTATTCGCTATATCCGCCACGACATAGTCTATATCGCCCGAGCCGGAAAGCTCGTTGCAGGCAGATTTCAGATTGATCTCGTTACGGCCGCAGATGAGAACGGACGCGCCTTCCCTGAGGTAGGCTTCGGCCACGCCCCTTCCTATCCCCTTGGCTCCGCCAGTTATCAGCGCCTTTTTGCCTTTGAGCTTCATGGTACTCAATTCTACCTGCTAAGCGGCCGTGTCCGAACCGTTTCTTTTCGTCGAGAATATCACGGCTCGCCCTGGCCGGAATATTATGTGCCGGCCTCTGTGGGCTTCGTTTTAAAGAGCGACACCACCACCCCGCCCGCAAGCAGGAGAAGGGTTACGGAGAGGGATATGAGCGGATCAATCTTGCCGAAGAAGTGATTCCAGAATATCTTGCCGCCGATGAATATAAGAACGGCGGAAAGGGCGTACTTGAGATAAACGAACCTCGTCACCATGCCCGCCAGGGCGAAATAAAGGGCCCTCAGGCCGAGTATGGCGAATATATTGCTGGTATATACGATATATGTATCGGTGGTGATGGCGAATATTGCCGGGATCGAATCGACGGCGAATACGATGTCCGCCCCCTCGACCATTATCAGGGCTAGAAAGAGCGGCGTTGCGAGCTTTATCATTTTTCCCGAGGCCGGGTCAGGCTGGTTGACGAAGAACTTCTCGCCGTGGAGCCTGTCTGTCACCGGAATGTGGTTCCTGAGGAACTTCAGGAACACGTTGTCCGTCATGTCCGGATCGTGGTCCGCCGAAAAAAGCATCTTGATCCCCGTGAGGACGAGAAAGCCGCCGAATATGTAGAGTATCCATTCGAACCTTTCGACGAGGGTCGCGCCGACTCCTATCATTATCGCGCGGAGGATTATAACCCCCAGAATGCCCCAGAAGAGAACCCTGTGCTGGTAAAGCCGGGGAATGCCGAAATACGAGAATATAAGCGAGATGACGAAAATGTTGTCCATCGACAGGCTCTTTTCCACGAAATAGCCCGTGAGATAATTTATTCCGGACACCTGGCCCATCGACCACCATATCCATACGCCGAAAAGAAGGGCGATCACTATATACCCCGCACTCAGTAGAAGGCTCTCCTTTATCGAAATCTCCCGCTTCTCCTTGTGAAGAACGCCGAGGTCGAGCGCCAGCAGCGTGAGCACGAGCGCCAGGAAAATGACCCACATCCAGAGGTCTTTTCCCATCAAGTCGACTGTAAAAGCTCCCGTTAATAATTCCATTTCAGTCTATCGTCTCCGTTTATCGGTTATAGTCCGCGCCTGTGCGGGCGGCTGTGAATCCACCCGCTCGAGCTCCCGACTTTTCGTCGTGGGGGGCATACGCTAGCCGCGTCTGCCCGGGCGAAGGGTGTGCGTCAAAAAACCGGTTATATGATACATGTTTCCGTGTGCAATGTAATTACAAATTTAAGTCGTAATAAAAACCGCCGGTACAGAAATAACGGTAGCTAAAGGCATTCAGCCCCGGATGATTCATCCGCATTATTCAAGAATATTCACGATAATTCCGGAGACAAGCTGTACGGGGCCGCAGTTTTCGTGTCATGATATAATCTTCTGACAAACCGGAGACGACGCTACTTGGCCTCATTCAGCTTCATACACACCGCGGACATTCACCTCGACAGCCCCCTCAGGGGCCTCGACGGCATGGAGGGCCCCTCTGTCGAGCGCATCCGGACGGCGACACGGAGGGCCTTCGATAACCTCATCACAGAGGCCGTGGAGCGGAAAGTGGATTTCGTCATCATAGCAGGCGACCTCTACGACGGCGACTGGCGGGACTACCAGACGGGGCTCTTCTTTGTCGGCCAGATGGGACGGCTTTCAAGGGCAGGTACCCCGGTGTATATACTTTACGGCAACCACGATGCGGAAAGCCAGATCACGAAGCGGCTTACTCTGCCCGATAACGTGAGGGTATTTTCAGCGAGAAAGCCTGAGACATTCAGCCTCGAAAACATCAACGTTGCCCTTCATGGGCGCGGGTATTCCGACCGCGACATCACGGAGAATCTTGCCGCTTCCTATCCGGCCCCGGTCCGCGGTGCTTTTAACATAGGAGTTTTGCACACGGGAATGGGCGGCATGGACGGGCATGCCAACTATGCACCATGTGTCCTCGGCGAGCTTCTCGCGAAAGGGTACGACTACTGGGCGCTCGGCCACGTGCACCAGGGCCGCGTGATCAGCGAGAACCCGCACGTCGTCTTCCCTGGAAATCTTCAGGGGAGGCACATACGCGAAACGGGGCCCAAGGGCGCTTATATCATAGCGGTCGATGATAATGAAATATCCTCGTTCGAACCCGTTTACACCGACGTCGTAAGATGGGAGCTTCTCAAGATCGACGCGGGCGGATGCGAGCGTCTTTCGGACATTTACGAGAGGATGCGGAGCGCGATAGAGGAGGAGGCGGGAAAATCCGATGGCAGGCTCCTGGCCTGCAGGATCGAGCTCTACGGACAGAGCGCGATACACGATAATCTGATAATATCGGGCGACAATCTCCTGGCCGAGGCGCACGGAGCGGCTCACGCCCTCGGCGACGGGGCGGCGTGGGTGGAGCGCGTCGTGGTATCGACGGATCCGGACCGCCGTCATGATACAGACACCGGAGAGATCCTTGGCGATCTTTACGGCATACTGCGCGGCGCGGAGGAGGATGCGGACCTTCAAAATCTTCTTAAATCCGATTTAAGCGAAATAATATCGAGGCTGCCGTCCGACATAAGAAGCGATATAGAGGACGCCGTCCTGGGCGCGGCTGTGCAGTCCGATTACCGGGCGCTGGCGGAGCACACGGGAGAATATTTAAGGGCGCTCCTCAAGACGAGAGAGGGCTGAGCGATGCGCATACGACGGCTCGACCTCACACGATACGGGTGCTTCACGGACAGGCGGCTCGACATACCCGCCATGCCCGCCGACTTCCATATAGTATTCGGCCCGAACGAGGCCGGGAAGTCGACCGCGCTTTCCGCCATCGAAGACCTTCTGTTCGGGATCGACCCGAAATCGAAATTCGGATTCCTTCACGAGTATAAGAACATGCTGCTGGGCGCGGCGCTCGAAAATGGAGTCGAGACAATAGACGTCCGCCGCAGAAAGGGCAACAAGGACACCCTTCTCACGCCGGGCGGCGTCCCAGTGAGGGGAGGGGAGGGTGCCCTCGCGCCTTTTCTGGGCGGAGCAAGCGAGGAATTTTTCACTCGTATGTTCAGCCTCGACCATATTCGCCTCAGGAGGGGAGGGCAGGAAATCCTCGACTCCGAGAGCGAAGTCGGCCAGACGCTCTTTTCCGCGGGGACAGGTTTATCGGGGCTAAGAGAGAAGCTCCGGGGTCTGAATGCAGAGGCGGAGGAACTATGGGCTCCAAGAGCACAAACTCGAAAATATAACCAAGCTCAGGCCCGTCTCAATGAAGCTGAGAAGGCGATACGCGAGCATACAGTCACGGCTGCCAATTGGCAGGAGCTCAGACGGGCGTTCGACGAGGCGCAGAAGCACTACCATACGCTCGACGAAGCGAGGAGAAATATCTCACATGAGCTTAGGAAACTGCTCAGAATCCGCCAAATTTATAACTACGTGGAAGATCTCTCTGATACGGAAAGAAAGATGCTCGAATTGGGTAGTGTTGTAAGATTCCCCCAAAACGCGCTCATCAACTTCGATAAAGCAGAACGCGAGCTCGACAAGTGGTTACATCAAGCCGGAACTTTAAAGCTGGAGCTAGAAGAGGCGAATACCGAGCTCGAAGGAATGAAATATGACGAGGAACTCCTTCTCCGCGAGAGCATAATCCTGTCATTCCGCGACCGCCGGATAGAGGTCAGGAAAGAGAGGGTGGACCTCCCCAACCGCGAGGCAGAGCTCGCGGCCGCCAAGGCGAATATCAGAAGACTCGCTAGCGAAGCTGGGCTGGAAGGCGACGACGCGGAAGTCCTACTAAATCGCATACCAAAACGGGCAAAGGTGGAGACAACGCGGGCGCTTCTGAATGCCCGAGGCAAGATAATCTCGGCAATCTCCAACACAAGAGACGGCGCAGTGGAAGTGGAATATCAAATCACAGACTTGGAGCGAAAAATAAAGAATATGGGCGAGCCCAGAGACATTTCGGGGCTCTCAGCAGTGCTCAGGGCCATACGCGCCGGGGGCGATATTGCATCTCTGATACGCTCGGCCGGGCTGGAAATGAAAGCCGCCGAAGATGCTGCTGCGCTCCACCTGAAATCACTCAATCCAAGTGTCGAGGAAAACGTGCTCATTGGCGTTTCCGTCCCGATCAGGGAGGCCGTTCAGAATCACCGCGACGAAAGACGCTCACTCGACCTCAGGGTAAAGCAATGCGAGGAGGAGATTCGTGGCACCGGGCAGGAGCTCGAAAGATACAAAAAAACATATGAACGGCTCTTGAAAGAAGGGCACGCAGTGTCCATCGACGAGCTCGTGAAGGCACGTGAAGCCAGGGACACCGGGTGGTCTCTATTAAAACGGCGCTACGTCGCGGGTGAGGCCGTGCCGGAGGCGGAAATAGCGGCGTTTACAGGCAGCGAGGCTTCACTGACGGAAGCGTACGAATCCGCTGTCGTCGAGGCCGACACGACGGCCGACCGACGCTTCGACAACGCGCAGTCTGCCGCAGAGATAACGACAATCTCACGGCAAGTCGCCGAAAAAGAGGAGCTCCTCGAAAGCCTCTTCAAGAACGAGAGAGCGCTTTCGGAGGATTCGAAGTCACTGGAAGCGGCGTGGAGAAAGATGTGGGAAGGGGCTCCGTTCGAGCCCGCATCTCCGGATTCCATGCTCGGATGGCTCGCCGCCAGAAGCGATATAATGAGGCTCGTCGAAAACCGCCTGGAGGCTTCGCGAAGACTTGAGGCCTTATACAACGAAGAATCTAAAGCAAAGGCCTCCATAATCGCAGAGCTTTCATGGCTTGCCGCGAACGAATCCGCGCTTGCAGAAAATCCGCTCGGCGTAATTATAGAAGCCGCGTCCGACATTCTCGCGGAGCACGATAAGAAAGCGGCCCTGAGAAAAGAGCTTCTAGAGAATCTGGCCAAGCTCGAGGCCGAAGCCGAACGGAAGCGAAGGGCTTTAAAGATCGCCAAAGAAGAGGGGGATTCGTGGCGGGAAAAGTGGGCGGAAGCACTCAGGGCATTAGGTATCTCGGAAAACACTCCGCCCGAGGAAGCTGCACCCAAGCTAAGCGCCATAGAAGAAATGAGGGAGATCGCGGTCGAAATAAACCATATCCTCTATGAGCGGATCGAAAAGATAAAACGCGATATCGAGAACCTTACACATGACGTAAGAAATTTCGTGAGCGCGGCGGCAAAAGACCTCGCAGCCGAAGACGACACCGAAAATGCCGTAATTAAGCTCGAACAGCGCCTTGATGAAACGAAAAGAACGAGCGAGCAGAGAAAGGAAAAAGAAAAAGAGATATCCCGGCTCGAACGAAGAATTAAAGAGGCCGGAGACTCGGCCGCGGAGGCGCGCGAAACTATAAGCTTCCTTCAAAAATCTGGACGGACGGAAAACACCGCTCAATTGCGTGATGCAATCCTGAAATCGGACAAGCTGAGAGAGCTCGAAGACAAAAAACAGCGCCTGACGGACAGGCTCGTCCAAGACGGCGACGGGCTCAGATTAGAAGAGCTAATTCATGAATGCAGCGGGGCAGATATTGAACAGGTCCGGGATAGGATCGAAGAGTTCGAAGAACAGCAGAATGATTTAAAGATACAACTCGAAGCCACAGCTATCGATCTATCGCAAAAGAAAAAGGATTTCGAAGCTCTCGGCGGCTCAGGGCGTGCGGCCGAGGCGGCATCGAGGAAAGAATCGGCGATCGCCGAGATGAAGCAGGTTGCCGAGCGCTATGTCCGGGTCCGCTCGGCCGCCAGAATGCTCGAATGGGCGATTGACCGCTACGGACGCGAGAAACAGGCTCCGCTTCTCGGGCGCGCCGGGGAATTATTCGCAGCTCTCACGAATGGCTCGTTCTCCGGGCTCGAAATCATATTCGACGAGAACGATCGCACGCGGCTCGCGGGAGTCAGGACCGGTGGCGATAAGGTCGAGGTCTCTGGAATGAGCGACGGTACGGCCGACCAACTTTACCTGGCGCTTCGCATAGCGGCAGTCGAGGATTATCTCGAAAGCTCGAACGCGCTGCCGTTTATCGCGGAT
Organism: uncultured Spirochaetia bacterium; assembly: GCA_964586675.1. Taxonomy (GTDB): domain Bacteria; phylum Desulfobacterota_D; class UBA1144; order Nemesobacterales; family UBA2774; genus JADLGH01. Next base: position 21,639 of record CAZPHQ010000004.1, read on the forward strand.
GATCTCTTCATTAACTTCGACGACACTCGCTCGGCCGCCGGATTAAAAATACTCGACCAGCTATCCAGAAAAACCCAGGTTCTTTTCTTCACCCATCACGCGCACCTCGTCGAGCTTGCGCGTGAAACCCTCGGCGAATCCGTGAATGTCGTAAGGTTGTAACAATTTGAAGACTTACCCGGAAGATCCGACTACAAAGGCTCGTCCATAAACCGCCCAGCAGAAGGCTGCCGACTCGATCCGACCTCCACGAAACCCCGAAGACGCATCGCTCCCGGCGGCGTAGACTTAACGTCCGATAATATATATTATGTTAACTCATAAATCTTACATTTATAAGGCCTGTTTTTCTGCTTAAAATCGCCCATTGTCATCATCCCTATTCGGCTAAGCCAGCGGGCAAGCAGACTTATTGCACTATAGGCGAGCACTCGAATCTAAATTCACCCGCGCCGTCGAGGCTGGACAAACCGGCGATATTACTGTTGTCCAATATTTCCTCGATTGATAAAACAGCATCGGCGTTGGGGAATCCATTGAAGCCGGCTACGCCGCATTCTACGTTGAAGCAGTCTATAACTGCGCAGTTGAAAAATTCGACTCTCCCTTGCAGAACGAGCGGACTGGTGGAAAGATCGCCTTCATAGAAATTGCAGCCGTAAGGATTACAGATTTCCAGAGAACAGACTGCGCTGCATTATTTACTATATCATATTAAACAACTTATTAGTCAATTATCATTACTGCTTCCACTATCCTTATCTACCGCTCGCGCAAACGGAGTGCGCTTCGCCTACGGCTTGAAAAATCCCTCGCAATCATTATATTAAATCGAAAACCGAATACATGTTTTGAGGTCAACGGTATGCCGATATACGAATATGAGTGCAAGAAATGCGGGAGAATAACCGAGGCGCTTCAGGGATTTAACGATCCGCCCTTAAAGAAATGCAAGCACTGCAAAGGAAAGCTCGAAAAGCTTATCTCCCTCTCTTCGTTCCAGCTACAGGGCACGGGATGGTATTCCACCGACTATGCCAAGGGGCCGGGAATACCGCCCCACGCGAACGACTTGGGCACAGCGCCAAAAGACGGAACCGAGACCAAGGAAACGAAACCAGTGACGGGCCTCCCGTCCGAAGCCGCTGCCGTATCCGGTGCTTCCACAGTGGACTCTATAAAAAAGGATACTGATAAGGCCAAGGCGAAGACAAAGTCTGCGTAAATAGAGCGGAGGTCGGCCCTACCCCCCCTGCGCCAGAACTTAAAGTAAATAATTTAAAGTTTATTTGTCTGATTTTTATAGAATGTTCTCATGGACTTACAAATAAAAAATAAAGTAGCGATTGTGGCTGCGGCGAGTAAGGGATTGGGCAGGGCAACAGCCCTTGGGCTTGCCCGTGAAGGCGCGAGACTCACGATTTGCGCGCGCGGCGCAGAAGAGCTCGAGAAAACGGCCCGTGAAATCAGGGAAGAAAGCTCCGCTGAAGTCCTCGCCATAGCGGCCGACGTATCCAGAACAGAGGACATCCGGAATGTAGTCTCGGAGACCCTCGAAAAATACTCGACCGTCGACATCCTCGTAAACAACGCGGGCGGGCCACCCGTCGGCGGCTTCCTCGATTTCTCTCTCGACAACTGGCAAAAGGCAGTCGAGCTCAACCTCTTCAGCACCATAACCTTTTGCCGCGAGGTGATCCCCCACATGAGGAAAAACAACTGGGGCCGCATCGTGAATATCACGTCCGTTGCCGTAAAGGAGCCGATAGACGGCCTCATACTCTCGAATACAGTCCGCGCGGGAGTTACAGGGCTCGCCAAGTCGCTCTCGAAGGAATTCGGACGCTACAATATAACTGTCAACAACATCTGCCCCGGAAGGATACTCACAGACAGGATAATTCACCTGGCCTCGATGCGCGCAGAGAAGGAAGGGAAAACGGTAGACGAGGCGCTCGCCTCCATGGGCAGCGACATTCCCGTTGGAAGGATCGGAAGGCCCGAGGAGCTCGCGAACCTAGCTGTCTTTCTCGCATCCGAGCGCGCGAGCTATATCACTGGAACGAGCATCCAGGTAGACGGCGGGCTCGTCAAGGGACTTTTCTGACCGTCTCCCGGGCGTAAACAAATGCCTAAAGAAAAAACGCTCAGCGGTACTCCTAGCAAATCCATTTTATACCTCACACTCCTCTGCATTCTTTTCTACCTGGCTTTCATATACGGAAGAGGCGCCCCCTACCCCGTTTATGAAGTGAAATCGCCCGGCAACGTTTACGTCGAGGTGGAAGACAACGGCGTAAGCACTGTTCAAGTTCTCAGAACCCCTTCAGACATCGCGGAATTCTCGGACAAATACGGTGTCGACAGAGATATAGAAAACGGAGTCAAAATAGTCCTGAACTACGGCTCGGCGAACGCATATGGAAGAATAAGCGGGCTCAGGAGCATATCGCTCGGCGTGCCTATAGGCATCAACTCCGCAGGGCCCGACGACCTCGCCGCCCTCCCGGGGATAGGCGAAGAGCTGGCCGCACGTATAATCTCATACAGGGAAGAAAAAGGCGGGTTCGCCTCGGTTTCGGAGCTTCTGGAGGTAAGGGGGATCGGGGAAAAAAAGTTCGCCGCAGTAAGCGGGCTCGTAAGCCTCGATTAGTTCCTCATGAGGAAGTCGATTTCGGTTTCGGTATCGCCCTTCCCCTTTTCGTAATCCGCCGGGTAGTAGATGCCTTCGGGGCTCTTGATCATTTCCTGCCCGTTAATCATGACGCTGTCCCTGATGGAATCTATCACGCTGTGTCTGAGTGATTCCAGGCTGTAGGGAATACTTCCATAAGGGGTGCTGACGATCTTGATACCCGACGGCTGCTTGAAGGTGCCGCCGGGATATTTGGCGAGCGCGTCTTCCATATAATCCACCCATATCGGGAGCGCCGCGGCCGAGCCCGATTCTTTTTTACCGAGAGGCTTGTTGTCGTCCCTTCCGACCCATACAGCCGTCGTGATCCTCGGGCTGTATCCGACGAACCAGGCGTCGGTAAAATCGTTCGTCGTTCCTGTTTTTCCCGCGACAGGCGCGATAGAGGCGAGCTTGAGCGCCCTCATGCCCGTGCCCTCGCTGACTACGGCCTTGAGAAGGTCCGTCATTATAAATGCCGTTTCGGGGCTCAGCGTCTGCTTGGTGTTTCCGGGAGACGTGAAGTCCGCAGCGCCGCTCTTTATGAGATCGAGGAACTCTTCCGGCGAAAGAAAGGCGTATTTGTCTGGGGCCGGAGCCGTCTTGCTGGTGAGGTCCTCTTCCTTTATATACTCGGGGCTTTCCACTGCGTCCCGTCCCGCCTTCCTGGCTATTTCGTTAAGCACTTCCAGGCGGGCATTTTCCCTGTCGACCTTGAGCGCCTCTTCCTTCGACAGGAATTTCCCGCCGGTATTGTCTTCTATGATTATTCCGTTCCTGTCGTAAATGCGGAGTATGAACTGCGGCTCGACGAGCTTTCCTCCCGTCGCGAAAACGTTAAAGGCCTCGGTCATCTCGAGGACCCTTACCCCCGACCCGCCGAGCGCAAGCGACGGATAGGGGTTCAGCTTCGATGTAAAGCCGAAGTTGTTCTTCGAGTACTTGACGACATACTTCGGGTCGATGTCCATTATGAGCCTTATTGTGGCGAGGTTCCGCGACTTGGCGAGCGCCTTTCGGAGAAGCATCGGCCCGTCGAAGGAGCCGTCGTAGTTCTGGGGGGCCCAGTCCTTGACAACAACGGGCATGTCGTAGAGCACCGAGGTTTCGGTATAGCCCTTGTCGAGGGCCGCCGCGTATATCATGGGCTTAAACGAAGAGCCCGGCTGCCGGAGCGCCTGGACGGTGCGGTTAAACTGCGACTGGTCGAAATCGTATCCGCCGACGAGGGCCCTTATTTTCCCGGTCGTTTCCATGGAAAGGAGCGCCCCCTGGGCTACAGGCTCGATGACGAGCGAATACTCGAAGCCGCTCTCGGGGCCTTCCGTGGCGAGGACCTTTACAACGTCTCCCGGCTTGAGCTCGACCGGCGAAAGGCTTATGCCGCCGTATCCCCCGGCGGGGGCGAGCGTCTTCGAATACTTCGATTCGAACCCGGGTATCGCCTTTCCGAAAGGAGAGCTGACTGCGTAATCGAGCCTGCCGTCGACGTCGCCTATGCCTATGCGGGCGTTAAACACCGGCCTTGCCGCCGGCTCCTCCTTACCCGTTTTTTTGTCGTCCTTAGCCTGCTTTTTGGTCGTTTCAGGCTTGTCGACGTTCGCGACCCTCGTAACGACGGCCTCGTATACCTCGCCCGCCTGAACGCTCTTTATGCCCTGGTTGTCCCTGAATTTTCTTATCTGCCCCGCGCTCCCGACGTTACGTGATACGACCTTCCTCCCATGCCGCGCTTCGACATCCAGTATCCCTCTCCTGAGGGCCCACTGCGCCTCGAGGTTAAGCTCGATGTCGAGGGTGGTGAATACCGTGTATCCGCCGTTTATGAAATCCTTGACGCCGACCTTGTCCTGGAGATATCTCCTTACATGCTCGACGAAATACGGGGCGAGGTCGTTGTTTATTCTCTGCCTCGGGAGGATCTTTATCTCCTCGTCCACGGCGTCGAATCTCTCGTCCCTCGTTATGAACCCCGCGTCTTCCATCTTGCTGAGGACGAGCCTCTGCCTCTCGATCGCACGGTCGAGATGCTTCCGCGGTGAATAGTATTCCGGCTTTTTCGGGAGCCCCGCGAGGAGCGCCGCTTCGGCTACAGTCATCTCGCGGGCCGGCTTTCCGAAGTAGGCCCGGCTCGCGGCCTCTATGCCGTAGTTCCCGTCGGCGAGGTATATATGGTTAAGGTAGAGGTAAAGTATTTCTTCCTTCGAGAGGTTGTTCTCTATTCTATGGGCGAGTATCGCTTCCTTTATCTTACGCGACATCGTCCTCTCGGGCGTGAGTATGATGTTCTTTATAACCTGCTGGGTTATGGTGCTGGCGCCCCTCACCCAGTCGCCCTCCTGGATGTTCTCGAACATAGCGCCGACGATGCTCTTTATATCGACCCCTTCGTGCTCGAAAAAGCGCCTGTCCTCTATTGCGATGAAGGCTTCGATCACGTGAGGCGGAATGCTCTCGTATGCGATGAGCTTCCTCCGCTCGGCAGCGAATTCTGCTATGAGGGTGCCGTCGGACGAATACACCTCCGTTATGAGCTTGGGCTTATAGCCGGTTATCGCCCTGAAATCGGGCAGGTCGCGCGTATAGTAGAGGTAGCCGCCATAGACCGCGAGCGCGGCCGCCGTAAGCAGTATGAAAAAGCTCAGGAACAGGAACGCAATGAGCTTGCTTTTTGTGCGCTTTGTTTTAAATTTTACTTTCTTTTTTGTAGCCATTTGGCCAGGCTCATCCCCCTGGAAGCGGCTTGCGATTGACTTTCAAATAATTGAGGATAATTATACCTGAGCCGTTAACATTAATTAAACATCATTTTTAAACTGGACTTATATTCGATAAGCTAATAAAATGGAAGATGAAACGCTCGATTCGTACATAAGGAAAATGGAAGACCAGGAGCTCAAGGGACTCATGCTGAAGCTCAAGAACGAGCTCAGGAGGCCCGAAGCGACCTGGGAGCCCATAAAGCAGATACTGACCGCGATCCGCCGCAAGAACAGCGCTGCTTTCACCGAGATATCCGGCCTCATTTTGAAGTAATGAGAACCGGACTTCACGGCGGCCCCGAAGGCAGAAGTTCCAGGCAAATATATATACCCCAGGGAGATGGAAAAATGGGGAACCAGGTAGTAGACAACATACTATCCCTCATAGGGAGTACGCCCGTCGTAAAGCTGAGGAATATCGTGCCGGGGGGCTCGGCCGATATATGGGCGAAGCTGGAGAGCGCAAACCCGGCCGGGAGCATGAAGGAGCGCATTTCGCTCGCCATGATAGAGAGGGCGGAGGAAGAGGGGCTCATCGAGCCCGGAAAGAGCGTCATAGTCGAGGCGACGACAGGCAATACGGGCATCGGTCTCGCGCTCGTCTGCGCCGTGAAGGGATACAGGCTCATACTGACCGCGCCCGACGACATGAGCTTAGAGAGAAGGCAGACCCTCTCGGCATACGGGGCCGAGGTGGTTCTCATCCCGGCGGCGCAGATGGAAGACTCTCTCGCGATGGCCGAGGAGATAGCGTCTCAAACCCCGGGTGCCTTCAGGCCGCATCATTTTTCGAATCCTGAGAACCCCGAGACGCACAGGCTCCATACCGGCCCTGAGATACTGGAGCAGGTCCCCGGCGTTATAGATGCTTTCGTATCCGGGGTCGGTACCGGTGGGACGATCTCGGGCGTCGGGAAAATACTCAGGAAAGAAAATCCGGGCGTGATAATCGCCGCTGTCGAGCCGGAGGAATCGCCGGTTCTGTCAGGCGGCTCTCCCGGAGCGCACGAAATAATAGGTATAGGGCACGGCTTCATTCCATCGACGCTGGATACGGAAATTTACGACGAGGTGATAAGGGTGAGCACCGGGGAAGCCAGAAGGCTTACGAGGGAGCTGGCGAAAAAGGAGGGGCTCCTGGTCGGAATCTCCTCCGGCGCGGCGTGCGCCGGTGCGCTCATTTTAGCCGAGAGGCTCGGCGAAGGGAAACAGGTAGTGACGATTTTCTGCGACACAGGCGAGAGATATCTCAGCACGGGGCTCTTCGGATGAGGCGGAAACACAGGCTGGACATAATGTAATCATGCTTCATAATTAGGGAATCTAAGTTGAAAACAGGGCCTTCGTGTGCTATCATACTTTAGTATAATTCTGCATTCAATTTCATATAAACTGAGGTACGAGTGAACAGCCAGCTATTCAAAAATTTGGTGCTATGGTTGGTTATATTTGTAGCGATCATAGCCCTTTACCAATTGGTACACACTCCAAGGACTAACGTACAGGAAATCCCCTACAGCGATTTTCTCGCAAGCGTGGAGAAAGGCGAGGTCAAGGATCTCGAATTCAAGGGCGAGGAAATCAAGGGGAAATTCACGAGCCCCGCGGGCGACCAGTCGGCCGACGGTTTCAAAACGGTAGGACCTGCGAACGACGATCTCATAAAAACACTGAACGCCAAGGGTATCACGTTCAAGTTCGACGCGAACAACGAAGGCTCGCTTACGCACATGCTGCTCAACTGGGCCCCGCTCGTGCTCCTGATCGTCATAATGGTCATATTCATGCGCCAGCTGCAGGCGGGTGGAACGAAGGCGATGTCTTTCGGAAAGAACCGCGCGCGCATGCTCACGGAGAACCAGAACAAGATCACGTTCAAGGATGTAGCAGGGATCGACGAGGCGAAAGAAGAAGTACAGGAGATCGTCGAATTCCTGAAGAGCCCGAAAAAGTTCACGAAGCTCGGCGGCAGGATTCCGAAGGGCATACTCCTCGTCGGCCCTCCCGGAACGGGTAAAACGCTCCTCGCCAAGGCAATCGCGGGCGAAGCGGGCGTCCCCTTCTTTATCATCAGCGGCAGCGACTTCGTCGAGATGTTCGTCGGCGTCGGCGCGTCCCGGGTGAGGGATCTATTCGTTCAGGCCAAGCGCCACGCGCCCTGCATCATATTCGTCGACGAGCTAGACGCCGTAGGGCGTCACCGCGGAGCCGGGCTCGGCGGCGGGCACGACGAGAGGGAGCAGACGCTTAACCAGCTCCTCGTCGAGATGGACGGATTCGAATCCAACGAAGGCATAATAGTAATGGCGGCCACCAACCGCCCGGATGTATTAGACCCTGCCCTGCTCCGCCCCGGAAGGTTCGACAGGCAAGTCGTCGTCCCGAGGCCGGACGTCAGGGGAAGGGAAGAAATTTTGAAGGTCCATTCCAAGAACACGCCGCTCGACGAATCGGTCAATCTTCCGGTTATCGCGCGCTCGACGCCGGGCTTCTCGGGAGCCGATCTCGAAAACCTCGTAAACGAGGCTGCGCTCCACGCCGCAAGGTTCGGAAGGCCGAAGATATCCATGGACGATTTCGAATACGCCAAGGATAAGGTCATAATGGGCGTCGAGAGGAAGAGCCTCATAATCAGCGACGCGGAAAAGAAGATAACCGCCTACCACGAGGCCGGGCACGCGCTCGTCGCGAAGCTCACCCCTAACACAGACCCTATACACAAAGTCACGATCATCCCGAGGGGCATGGCGCTCGGCGTAACGCAGCAGCTCCCCATAGAGGATAAGTACACCCTCTCGCGGACAAGCCTCAACGCCACGATAATGGTCCTCCTCGGAGGGCGCGCCGCCGAAGAGATAGTGTTCGGCGAGAGGACAAGCGGCGCAGGGAACGACCTCGAAAGGGTTACGGAGATTGCCCGCAGGATGGTCTGCGAGTGGGGTATGAGCGAGAACGTCGGCCCCATAACCTTCGGAAAGGGCGAGGAGCAAATATTCCTCGGCAAGGAGATTTCAAGGCCGAAGGACTACAGCGAAGAGACGGCTGTCGAGATAGACAACGAGATAAAGACCATCATCAAGTCCAACTATTCCAAGACAAAAGCCCTTCTCGAAGATTCGCTAGAGCTGCTTCACAAGCTTGCCGATCTTCTTCTCGAGAAGGAAGTCATCGACGGGAAAGAGCTTGACGAGCTCGTCAAGAGCCACAACAAGTCGAAGGATTATACGACACCCTGGGAAAAGCCGACGGGGTCGGAAGGCTCTGTTGCGCTCAGGAACAGCAGCCCGAGCGAAGCTTGAATTTTGCCGGGCGGTAATCGTCCGCTTTTAATAGCGTATAATTTGTATGAATGAAGCGTTCCGGGCGCGGGGCTCCATACTATTTCCTCGCGTCAAGCATCGGCCGGAATATGGATTTTTATGCTGAGAGCACATTCGGAAAAACATACCTCAGCCGCAATAACTTCAAATAACGATAGTGCTTTATCCAAAACAGCTAACGCAGTTCTTTTACTTCGCGGCAAGCCCTTCCCTGTCGGCGATAGAACCCTCGTTATGGGCATTCTGAACGTAACCCCCGACTCGTTCCACGACGGCGGAAGGCATACCTCCCTCGATGACGCCCTCCTGCACGCCGAGAGGATGGCTGGGGAAGGCGCAGACATTATAGACATTGGCGGGGAATCGACGAGGCCCGGCTCCGAAGGGGTTTCGGAAGAAGAAGAGTTAAACAGGGTCGTGCCCGCAATAAAAGAAATAGTGAAGCGCTTTGATATCCCCCTTTCGATAGATACGACCAAGCCCGGGGTCGCCCGCGCCGCGCTCTCCGAAGGGGCGTCGATCGTAAACGACATAAGCGGGCTCAGGTTCGGAACGGGTCTTGCCGAGGCGGCGGCGGAATACGGAGCGGCGATGGTGCTCATGCATACGTCCTCCCGCCCGCGCGACATGCAGCAGAAAACGGAGTACGAATCCCTCATAGACGACATAATCGCATCCCTCCGCGAGTCGGTGCGGAAGGCTGTCGACGCGGGCGTCGGTGAGGGGAATATAATTGTCGACCCCGGTTTCGGGTTCGGAAAAACAGCCGCACAGAATCTCACGATATTAAAAGAGCTCGTGAGATTTCTCGAAATCGGAAGGCCACTTCTTATCGGCACGTCGCAGAAGTCCTTCGTAGGAGCCGTCACAGGCTCCGGAGACAGGCTCGAAGGCACGGCTGCCACGGTCGCCATAGGAATAATAAACGGCGCGTCCATCGTGAGGGTGCACGATGTAGGCTACATGAAGAAAGTTGCCCTGATGGCCGACGCCGTGAAGAATGTAAATTAAATCCGCGCAGGTCATGGGAGCCTGGCGTCCCATAGAGCGGAACCGGCGCGCAGCGGAAAAAATGTTCGACGCAATATTCAACTACAGATACGTTTGGGACACGCTCGATATAGTCCTCGTGGCGTTCATCATCTACTACGTCCTCCGGATGCTCGAAGGCACGAGGGCGCTACAGGTGCTCTTCGGCTTCGTCCTCCTCGTCGTCCTGTATTACGTCTCCCAACGCGGCCTCTTCACGCTTAACTGGATACTCGGGCAGTTCCTGGGCTCGATTATCATCATCGTCGTAATCATATTCCAGAACGACATACGCCGCGGGCTCGCGGCCATCGGGCGGCGGCCCTTCCTTTTGAAAATGTCGCCCGGCAAATCGAAAGAGCAGTACCTCGAAGAGGTGGTCAAGGCTTCGAGCTACCTCGCCAACAGGTACATAGGCGCGCTCATAGCGATAGAGCGCAATCAGACGCTGTCCGACTACATCGAAATAGGAATGAGGGTGGACGCTCTCGTTTCGAGAGAGCTCATAATCAGCATATTCAATCCCTCGTCGCCGCTTCACGACGGGGGTATCATAATCGTCGGCAACAGGATAATATCCGCCGGTTCGTTCTTCCCGCTGACGACTGACCCCGACCTCGAAAGGGAGCTCGGCACGCGGCACAGGGCGGCGCTCGGGCTATCGTCCGAGACGGACGCCGTCGTCATAGTCGTCTCGGAGGAAACCGGCACGATATCCCTGGCGCTGGGCGGCGAGATAACGCGCGGCCTCGACGCGACGTCGCTCCACAACAGTCTCCTGGACTCGCTCGAGATCAAGCGGCCGAAATCGAAAAAATCCGGGCTCGTGAACAGGCTCATCAATAAAGAGGAGGGTGAGGATACGAACCTCTGACGCGCTTCATGACACGGTGGCTGAAAAAAAGAGATGCCTACGGCTCGAGGGAAGGCGAAAAAGAGCCCATATACAGGGACCTGGGCAAAAAGGTGCTCGCCCTTCTGATAGCCATATCGCTATGGCTCGTGGCCAACCTTCAGCATGATGTGGAAAAGAACGTCGCCATAGACATAAACTACACGAACCTCCCGCCGGGACTCATCGTCCTTAACAATCCTCCCGAAAAGCTCAACATCCGGGCGCGCGGCCCGAGGAGCCAGCTGTCGTCCGTATCCCCGGAGGACATGGTATTTACGATAGACCTCGCCAACGTAAGCGAGGGGGCGTCTGTCTTCGAAATAAGGACCGACATGATAATACCGCCGAGGGACGTACAGGTGACTGGCGTCAGCCCCTCCGAAATAAGAATAGAGCTCGACAAGCTCGCGCAGAAGGAAGTCCTCGTCGCGCCGAAGATCGGTCCGCCCGATCCCGGGTACGAAATCGTCGGGCAGTCGCAAATCTCCCCCGGCATGGTCAGGATAAGCGGGCCGGCCTCGCTTCTAGGCAGGATAAACGAGCTGGGCGGCGACCAGATATCGCTCGAAGGGGAAAAGTCGAGCTTCTCGGTGGAGATACCGCTCCGGACCCCATACACGCTCGTCAACATACTCGGCCGGAACACGGCCCGCGTCACGATCGACTTAAAGGAAACGATACTCGAAAAGGAGTTTAACAACCTCGACATCAACTTCGTCAATTTCGGCAACATCGATTTTGAAACGGTCGGCAACATCGAAACCGAGGTGGCTTTCGAGGGCCCCTACAGCATAATCAACAAACTCAACAGTAAGGATATAGAATTATATGTGGATGGCTCGGGGCTGGCGGAGGCAGGGGACAAGAAAACCCACAAACTCGACGTCAACGTCGAGTACCCGCACAAAGGGGTGCTCAAGATGACGAAGCAGTCGCCGAGGACCATAAACATCAGGTTGAACTAGAGAGGAGCCAGGAATTTTGAGCGGCAAAAGGAAAAAACTTTTCGGAACGGACGGGATACGGGGCGTAGCAAACCAGGAGCCGATGACGCCCGAGATGAGCCTCAGGCTCGGAAAGGCGCTCACATATCTCTTAAAGCAGCGCGCGGAAGGGCAGCACACGCTGAAGATAGTTATAGGCAAAGACACGAGGCTCTCGGGATATATCTTCGAGCAGGCGCTCTCGTCCGGCATAGCGGCCATGGGGGCCGACGTGCTCCTCGTAGGACCTCTCCCCACCCCTGCCATAGCGTTCATCACGCAGAGCATGCGCGCCGACGCCGGCATAGTTATTTCGGCCTCGCATAATCCATACGAAGACAACGGGATCAAGATATTCGACAGGTACGGCTACAAGCTCCCCGACGAAGAGGAAATACGCATCGAGGAGATGATGCAGAACGGCGAGAGCGATTACCTTAAAGCCTCCCCGGGCGACATAGGCAAGGCCTACAGGATAGAAGACGCCCCCGGGAGATATGTAGTCTTTGCGAAGAATTCCTTCCCGCATAACCTCACCCTCGAAGGTATAAAGATCGTGCTCGACTGCGCGAACGGCGCGGCGTATAAGGTTTCGCCGACGATATTCCAGGAGCTCGGGGCCGAACTCGTAACGATAGGCTCGAGCCCTGACGGTAAGAATATAAACACGGACTGCGGATCGCTTAATCCCGAGCTTTTAAGGAGCCGGGTGCTCGAAACGGGGGCTGACCTCGGCATTGCGCTCGACGGCGACGCCGACAGGGTCATATTCTGCGACGAGACGGGCGATATAGTCGACGGCGACAAGATAATCGCCATCTGCGCCGACGAGATGATACGTAACGGGAGCCTCCGGGGCAACACCGTCGTCACGACTCTCATGAGCAACATGGCGCTCGAGAATTTTGTAAAGGGCAAGGGGGTCGATTTCGTGAGGACGGAAGTCGGCGACAGGTACGTATCCGAAGCGATGCGCGCGCGGGGATGTAACCTCGGCGGCGAGCAGTCGGGGCACATCATTTTCCTCGACCACACCACGACGGGCGACGGCACGCTCGCAGCGCTCCAGGTGCTAGCGATAATGAAAAGGGAAGAAAAAAAACTTTCCGAGCTCGCGAGGATAATAGACCTCTACCCCCAGCTTCTTCTTAACGTGAGAATAAGGGAGCGTAAAGAGCTCAGCGAGATAAAGAACCTCGACGGCCTCATCCGCTCGAACGAAAACAGGCTTTCCGGAAAGGGGCGCATAAATATCAGGTATTCAGGCACCGAGCCGATATCGAGGGTCATGGTCGAAGGCGAGGACGTTACTCTGATAAAGGAGATAGCCGACGAGCTTGCGGACGCGATACAAAAAGACATAGGAGCGGAAGCGTTATGACACGGCTTAACGTCAACGTCGACCACGTTGCGACTGTAAGGCAGGCAAGAGGAGGCATAGAGCCCGATCCCGTGCTCGCCGCGTATCTGGCCGAGCTCGCCGGCGCTGAAGGGATAGTGGTGCATCTCAGGGAAGACAGGCGGCACATACAGGAAAGGGACGTCTGGATACTAAGGGAAACCGTGAAGACGAAGCTCAACCTCGAAATGGCCCCCACGGCCGCGATGGTCAAGATCGCTTCGGACGTGAAGCCCGACATGGCGACGCTGGTGCCCGAAAAAAGGCAGGAGCTGACGACAGAAGGCGGGCTCGACACGGCTGGGAACCCGAAAGAAATAAAATCCGTCGTAAAGGAGCTTCAGAAGGCCGGGATATTCGTGAGCCTCTTCATCGATCCCGACCCTGCACAGATAAAAGCCTCCCTGGCGGCAGGCGCGGATATGGTCGAGATACACACGGGGGCATATGCCGACGCCCCGGACGAGGCCGGCAAGGAAGCGGAGCTTTCCCGCATACGAAAGGCCGTCAAAAAGGCGTACGGCTCCGGGCTAAGGGTATCAGCCGGACACGGGCTAAATTATTTCAATGTCGTTCAGATCGCCGAGATAGAGGAAATAGAAGAGCTGAACATTGGGCACAGCATTATTTCGAGGGCTGTAACCGCAGGCATGGACCTCGCGGTCAGGGATATGATAGACCTCATACGTATGGGAAGCTTCTAAGCCGGGCAGATCCCCTGCCCTTCGCCCCGCCAGCCGTTCTCAGGCCGTTTTGGCTGCTTTACAGTCGGAGCAAAGGCCGTAAATCTCCAGCTTGTGGTTCGTAAGCTGGAACTCGTTCAGCTTCGCGATCTGGTTGAGGCAGGACTCGACCTGGTTATTCGCGAACTCGTATATTTTCCCGCACTGGTTGCAGATCATGTGGTGATGGTGCTCCCTTTCGGAGCGGATCGGCTCGTAACGTGCCTTTCCGTCGCCGAAATTCCTTTCGGAGGCTATCCCGCACTCCATGAAAAGCTTTAGGGTTCTGTATACGGTGGCGAAGCCGATGAACGGGTGGCGCTTCTTTATATCTTCATAAAGTTCTTCAACTGTAACATGTTTCCCCATGTAATTGCCAAAGAATTCTTCGAAGATTATGTCCCGCTGCTTCGTCGATTTGAGGCGTTTCTTCGCTATATACTCGTAGAAGGTTTTTCGTCTTTCCATTTTCTTTATGGCCACAGGAGTCATGTTGGCAGCTCCCCGCGAAATTGATTTACGTTTTCAAATTGTATACTAAAATGAAGCAAATAGCAAGAGGTCATTTTTATTAACTGGAAATAATTACCATAACCGGATTCTCCTGACATAACAAAGGATTATGATAGACTTTTCGCTGTGGAAGCCCTCTTATGACAACAAATGATGCTTATTCCTATCTCGATTCTCTCGGGTTCCACAAGATAAAACCGGGCCTGGAAAGGATAAAGGGCCTCCTTCGAAGGCTCGGAAGCCCGCACGAGAAGGTCCCCGCGGTAATTGTGGGCGGGACGAACGGCAAGGGCTCAGTGACGTCGGCAGTATCGTCCGTCCTGAGGGCGGAAGGCTACCTCACGGGCGACTACACATCGCCCCACCTCGTAAACCTCACGGAGAGGATAAAGCTCGGCGGGGATGAGATAAACCTGGACGAGCTAGCCTCGCTCATACTCCGCGTAAAGGACGCGGCGGAAGCCGATGGAGAGTCGCCGAGCTATTTCGAGGTCGTCACGGCCGCCGCCTTCCTCTATTTCGCCGAGCGCGGGGCTGAGTTCATGGTGCTCGAAGTCGGCATGGGCGGAAGGTGGGACGCAACGAACGTGACGACGCCTCTTGTCTCGGTTATAACGAACGTCTCGAAAGACCACATGGAATATCTCGGCCGCACGATAGCCGCTATCGCCCTGGAGAAGGCCTGCATAATAAAGCCCGGTGTGCCGGTCGTAACGGCGGCCCGCGGGAGCGCGCTCAGGGTAATAAAGGACTACGCCCGGGACGCCGGGTCGCGGATTTACGTCTACGGGAAAGACTATGAATCTTCGGGCGGCGGCACTAAGGGCTTCTCCTACTCGGGCAGGGAATGGAAGCTCGAAGGACTTTTCTCGACCCTGGCCGGACCCTACCAGCTCGATAATCTCTCGACGGCGATTTCCGCGCTCGAAACGCTAAGCCTCGACTGCGGCGTCCGAATAAGCGAGAGAAGTGTCAGGGAAGGCATATCCGACATAAGGTGGCCGGGGCGGCTCGAAACGCTCCGCGAGAACCCGCCCCTCATACTCGACAGCGCCCACAACCCCGGCGGCGGGAAGGCGCTCGCGAAGGCGCTCCGGGCCCTCTACCCGGGAACCCGTTTCACATTTCTCCTCGGCATGCTCGACGACAAGCAGCACGCCCCGTTCGTAAAGGAAATAGCTCCCCTGGCCGGAAAGCTCATCATAACCAAAGTTCCCTCATCGAGGACCGCGCCTGCTGAAAAGCTCCTCAGCGTCGCCGCCAGATACTTCGACTGCGAGATACGTGTAATAGAAGACTACGCCTCGGCCTACGAGGAGCTCATCGGCATGAACGAGCCCTCATGCATCGCCGGCTCCGTATACCTTGCCGGCGCGATAAGGAAGCTCATCGGGAGCGGAGCTAAAATCGACGCCCTTTGAGCCCGCCGCATAGTGTGCTACGTTTATCACATTAATTTCCGGAGGCGCGCGAAATGCCCAAAGTAGGCATAGTCATCGACAAGCTCTTCGTCGATCACGATAACGGCATGGGACATCCAGAATCGAGCGAGCGTATACTCGCGATAGCCGATATGCTGAGGCACACAGGCATGAGGGACGAGGTCACGATACTGGAGCCGAGGGACGCGGCGAAGGAAGAGATATGCCTCGTTCACACGCCGGAGCATTACGAGAAAATGGCGGCGACAAGGGGAAGGCCGCGCGTATTCCTCGACGCCGACACCACGACCAGCCCGGCATCGTTCGACGCGGCTGTGAGGGCGGCGGGCGGGATGCTGTCGTCCATAGACGCGATACTAGAAGGCAGTATAGACCGGGCGTTTCCGTTCGTGAGGCCGCCTGGACATCACGCCGAAGCCGACAGGGCGATGGGCTTCTGCCTCTTTAACAACGCCGCGGTCGGCGGCGCGTATCTTACGCAGCTAAAAGGCGTCGAGCGGGTGCTCATAGTCGACTGGGACGTCCACCACGGGAACGGCACTCAGCACATGTTCTACGATAGAAACGATGTGCTTTACTTTTCTACGCACCAGTTCCCGTTCTACCCCGGCACAGGGGCGCTCCACGAAACAGGCTTGGGAGAGGGCGAGGGATATACTGTTAACGTCCCGCTGCCGGAAGGCATGGGCGACGCCGAATATATCAAGATATTCTCCGAGATACTGGGCCCTGTTATAGAACAGTATAAGCCGGGATTCATACTCGTCTCCGCCGGGTTCGATACCTTCTTCGAAGACCCGCTCGGCGGGATGCGCGTCACCCCCGAAGGCTTCGCGCAGCAGGCGAGGTTCATGCTCGACGCAGCGGATAAACATTCCAATGGTAAGATTGCATTTATACTCGAAGGCGGATACAACCTCGACGGGCTATGGATCTCGACGAAGGAAGTGCTCGAAGAGCTCCTCGACAAGAAGCGGACCGATTACGACATCGGCCAGCAGGCGACGGCGGCCGACGAAGTGATCGAAAAGGTGAAAAAGGAGCACTCCCGGTTCTGGGAGTTTTAGGGCTTAAGCCTTACGGGCTTTCCTTCTGTAGTCTTTACCTTCAAGGTACAGGAACTCGCACATCTCGAAGAGCCGCGACGCTATCCTCTCCCCTACCCTCGCCTCGAGTATCTCCGTCGTGTCGCCCTTCTCGCGCGCTATCTCGCGCGTGACGTAATTCGTCGTGGCGAGCGTCTGACGCGAGGCGTTGTAGCGCTTGGATATGAGCTGATCGAGTATGTTGAGCTCCCACTCGCTGCTCCTCCCCTTCCCGAGCTCGTCTATGACGAGCACCTCGGCCTCGACGAGCGGCAGTATGACGTCGTTCTCCGGCGTGCCTTCAGAGTAGGCCTGCTTAAGCTCGGAGAGGAGATAAAAGAAATCCTTGAACATGCACTTCACGCCGTGCCCGAGGGTCAGCTCCGCAATCGTGCCGACTGCAAGGTGCGTCTTCCCGAGCCCGGACGCCCCCATGAGCAGAAACCCTTTTTTAGTCGGGAATTTTTTTACGAACTCCTCCTTGGCATAAATGAGCGCCTTCTGGAGCGACTGGTTCATGGAGCCGGGAGAGAGCCCCGCGTCCACCTGGTTGACGTGTAAGTACTTGGCCGGGATGCCCGCGCCGTTATATAGCCTGACGTTCCGCCTGACGACCCCGCACGCGGCGCAGGAAGAGATTTTTGCGTACCCGTTCTCGTTCCGTTTCATGACGTTGCCGCTGCCCTCGCACGTCTCGCAGTTATCGACGCACTGGCAGAGGACAGCCCGCGCATAGTTCCCGCTCGTCCTGACAGTGTACCCGGCGTAGTGGCATTCCTCGCACCCGGCGGATTTTTTCTTCTTCGAAAGTATCAAGCTACACCACGCTCTCTATCGAATATTTCCTGCTCAGTATCTCGTTCCTGAACGATACCAGGCTCTCGGCATAAGCCTTTTCGGTCATGAGCCGTGCCCTCTCGCCCAGCTTCCCGCGCGCCTCGGCCTCTATCTTCTCCCGCTCTTTTTCCGGGAGGGATGCGAAGAGCTCGTCCATCGCTTCACCTATCAGTTGCGGTAACGGCGCATCATCTTCGCCGCTCTCCGACTTTAATATGCGTGTCCTGAGGCCGGAGTAATATTTCTTCACCTGCTCCCTCTTCTCGGACTCGATCAGCCTGCCGAGCCTCTCGGTTATAGAGAGCTCGGGGCCTGCGCCGCTGCCAGTCTCCGCCATACTTATTCTGCTTTTCACGCCGGGCGCGCCGTACCCGTATTCCTCCGCGCACGTCTCTATGAATTCGGCGCACTGCCTGAGCCCCCTTATCGAGCCGCCCGGCATGGCCTTCCGCCCCTTGTCGCCGAAGGCCCGGCTTATGCCCCTCATAACTATCTCTTCAGGCAGGCCGGCGTCTCTCCAGCCGCGTATGAGGTCGTAGTCTATGGATGAGAGCATTATCCCCTCGCCCGCGAGCGAGAGGAAATATTCTTCCACGCGTTTTATATAATTTGCCCCCGGGCTCATTCCTGGCATAACAATTTTAAACCAATAACGGCTTAACCGGAAGCGGGCGCGAATCCGGGAAGCCGTGGGCTCCGCGCTAACGGCAGTCGCGGCAGCGCGGAACGGCTTATTTACCCGAGACCGCTTTTCTCATGAGAGCTATGGTTTCGGCGTAGCTTTCCGTGTGAAAGATGCCCGAGCCGGAGACTATGGCGTCCGCGCCGGCCTCGGCTATGACGTGTATGTTGTCGAGCTTTATGCCGCCGTCCACTTCTATAAGCGGCTTATGCTCCGAGCGGTCGATGATATCCCGGAGCTTTCTCACCTTCGGCACCATCGAGTGTATGAACTTCTGCCCGGCGAACCCCGGCTCGACAGTCATTATCAATATCATGTCGACGTACTCGAAAACCTCTTCGAGGGCGGAGAGCGGCGTAGTCGGGTTGAGCGCTATTCCTGCGCTCACTCCCCGCGACTTGATCGCCGATATAGTGCTGTAGAGGAGCTTGCAGGTCTCTATCTGGACGGTTACGCCCCGGACAGCGTCGCCGCCGGCGTCGATGAACTTTTCCACGAACTCGTCCGGGTTGTCTATCATAAGGTGTATATCCATCGGCGGTGGGTCCGACTTCGCGAGGGATTCGACGACCGGGATGCCTATGCTGATGTTCGGAACAAAATGCCCGTCCATGACGTCCACGTGAATCCAGTCGGCCCCGGCCTCCTTAACCGCCCTGACCTCGTCCCCGAGCTTGGCGAAATCCGCAGAAAGTATTGACGGCACTATTAATTTTTTCATTGTATCCTTCCCGTTGCTTGTTTTTCGGGACCGCCTTCCCCCCGATTTCCGGGTACGGATTATACCATGCCATGCCGCCCGTGGAAAAATCTCCCCCGCGCCGCCGTAAATCCCCGGAGCGAGGGGCCGATACGCGCCTCCCGGGCTTCTTGACAGGGCTTTTAAAACTATTTACGCTATCCCGTTTTGTTACAAAATACTCATTCCATACAAAGGACTTAATACATGCCGCACGAGAATTTCATTTTTACTTCAGAGTCCGTAACCGAAGGCCATCCCGACAAGATGGCGGACCAGATTTCAGACGCCGTGCTCGACGCGATGCTTTCAGGCGACCCTAAGAGCAGGGTCGCGTGCGAAACCCTCCTCACGACAGGGCTTGTCGTTGTCGCGGGAGAGATAACGGCTAACACGATAGTAGACCTCGCCGACACCGTTAGAAAGACCATCACCGAGATCGGCTACACCGACAGCGCCATGGGCTTCGACGCCAGCACCTGCGGCCTCATAATCGCCGTCGACAAGCAGTCGCCCGACATCGCCATGGGTGTCGATTCGAGCAAGGACAAGGAGCAGGGAGCGGGCGACCAGGGAATCATGTTCGGATACGCGAGCGACGAGACCCCGGAGTTCATGCCGACCCCCATAGTCATGGCCCACAAGCTCGCCAAGAGGCTCTCCGACACGCGGAAGGAAGGCATTCTGCCATTCCTCCGCCCCGACGGTAAGACGCAGGTCACGGTTCGCTACGAGAACAAGGTTCCGGTCGCGATAGACGCCGTCGTCGTATCGTCCCAGCACGCGGCGGAAGTCGATACCAGGACCATATACGAAGGCATATACGAAGAGGTAATAAAGCACACGATAGACGGCAGCCTCCTTTCCGACAAAACAAAGATTTATATTAACCCTACAGGCAGGTTCGTAACAGGCGGCCCGATGGGGGATTCCGGACTCACCGGCAGGAAGATAATCATCGACACCTACGGCGGATGGGCGAGGCACGGAGGCGGCGCGTTTTCGGGGAAGGACCCGTCCAAGGTCGACCGGAGCGCCGCTTACATGGCCCGCTACGTCGCGAAGAACGTCGTGGCCGCCGGGCTCGCGAAGGAATGCGAGGTACAGCTCGCCTACGCTATAGGCATACACGAGCCGGTTTCGATAATGGTCGAGACGTTCGGCACTGCAGTGATACCCGAAGAGAAGATTTCGACCGCCATCAGGGAAGTATTCAACTTGAGCCCCTCGGGGATCATATCCTCTCTCAACCTGCTCAGGCCGATATATAGAGAGACGGCGTCTTACGGGCACTTCGGAAGAAGCAACCCCGAATTCACATGGGAAAAAACGGACAAGACGAAGGAGCTGGCGAAGGCCGCTTCCTGATGTCTTCCATAACCACCTTACATACACACCAACGGAGGCAATAATGACCTACGACGTAAAGGACCTCGCACTGGCGAAAGAAGGGAAGCTCAGGGTTGAATGGGCTGCCGAGGAAATGCCTGTGCTCGCGCTGATACAGGAGAGATTCAAAAAGGAAAAACCCCTCAAGGGCGTAACGATTGCGGCTTGTCTTCACGTGACGACCGAAACCGCGAACCTCGCCGTAACCCTTAAGGACGGCGGCGCGAACGTCGCCCTCTGCGCGTCGAACCCGCTCAGCACCCAGGACGACGCGGCGGCCTATCTCGTGAAGGACCACAAGATTTCGGTCTTCGCGATAAAGGGCGAGGATACGAAGACCTACTACAGGCACATAAACAGCGTATTGGACCTTTCGCCGAACATAACGATGGACGACGGCGCGGACCTCGTTTCGACGCTACATAAAGATAAAAGAGACAAGCTCAAGAGCCTTATCGGCGGCACCGAAGAAACGACCACGGGCGTCATACGGCTCCGCAGCATGGCTGAAAGCGGCGTCCTCGAATATCCGATAATAGCCGTGAACGACGCCAAGACGAAGCACTTCTTCGACAACCGCTACGGCACCGGCCAGAGCACCCTCGACGGCATCATCAGGGCCACCAACAGGCTCATTTCCGGGACGACCTTCGTCGTCTGCGGATACGGATGGTGCGGCAAGGGCCTCGCCATGAGGGCGAGAGGACTCGGCGCGAATGTCGTCGTGACGGAAGTCGACGAGCTCGCGGCGTTAGAGGCCGTCATGGACGGCTTCAGGGTTATGCCGATGTCAGACGCCGCGAAGATAGGCGACTTCTTCTGCACCGTAACCGGCAACATTCACGTCATCAGAAAAGAGCACTTCAAGGTCATGAAGGACGGGGCCATAATCTCCAACTCCGGGCACTTCAACGTCGAGCTCGACCTCGACGGCCTCGCCGAGATATCCAAGGGCAAGAGAAAGATAAGGGAGTATGTAGAAGAGTACACGCTCGCCAAGGGAAAGCGCATTAACGTCCTCGGAGACGGAAGGCTCATAAACCTCGCCGCCGCCGAAGGTCACCCGTCGAGCGTCATGGACATGAGCTTCGCCAACCAGGCCCTCTGCGCCGAGTACGTGGTAAAGAACGCCAAGAAGCTCGAGAAGAGCGTTTACGACGTCCCGACGGCAGTAGACCTGGGCGTCGCGCGCATAAAGCTCAAGGCCAAGGGCGTACATATAGACAAGCTAACGCCGGAGCAGAAGAAGTACCTCAGCTCCTGGGAAATGGGCACCTGATATAGTAGAATGAAAATCAATGAACGACCTTCTCGACTCATTCCTTTCGTTTCTGGTGGTTGAAAAAGGTCTTTCAGAAAACACGCTGGAATCTTACGGGAGGGACCTTAAAAAGTTCCTCCTTTTTATTGAATCCCGGGGCATAACCTCCGCCCGCGAAATCAGGTACGGCGACATACTCGACTTCATGACCCATTCCCGCGAGGAAGGCCTCGGCGCGACCTCGATCGTGAGGAGCATGGTCTCGGTGAAGCAGTTCTTCAAGTACCTCCTCTCGGAGAAGGTGCTCTCCGAGGACCCGACCGCTCACATAAAAACCCCGAAAATGAAAAAGGCCATACCCGGCGTGATATCCCTGGACGACGTCGAGAGCATACTCGGCGCGCCCGACGAATCCACCCCCGAGGGGCTCCGCGACGCCGCCATGCTGGAGATTCTATACGCGACGGGGATAAGGGTGTCGGAGCTTATCGGGCTCAAGCTGAACGATGTCAACTTCGAGCTCGGCTTCGTCGTCGTTTACGGCAAGGGCTCTAAGGAGCGGGTCGTCCCCATAGGGGATAAAGCCAGGGACAAGCTCCTTTTATACCTCCGCGATTCGAGGCCCGCGCTCCTCAAAGGCCGGGAGTCGAAGGCCCTCTTCGTCACGCGGCGCGGCGCCGGGATGACAAGGCAGGGGTTCTGGAAGATAATAAAGGCCCAGGCGCTTAAGGCCGGGGTAACGAAAAAGATAAGCCCGCATACCCTCCGGCACTCGTTCGCGACTCATCTGCTGGAGCGCGGGGCCGACCTCAGGACAATACAGATAATGCTCGGGCATTCAGACATTTCGACGACCCAGATTTACACCCACGTCGAGAGCGAGCGCCTGAAGGAGATTCACAAAAAATATCATCCGAGATCGTAATCTCCCCGGAATCGAGTATATTATTCCGGACAAGATAAAGTTCCACACAACCTATGAATTTCGACTTTCTCAATAATATAGATCTCTTGCTTATACAGGCCCCGGTGATACTCCTCTCCCTCACGGTGCACGAGTATTTTCACGGCTGGACAGCCAACAAGCTCGGAGACCCGACGGCAAAGATGCAGGGAAGGCTCACCTTAAACCCCATAGCGCATCTCGACATACTGGGGACGATACTCATGTTCGTCGTAGGCTTCGGGTGGGCTAAGCCGGTTCCGATAGACCCCCGTAACTTCAAGGACCCGAAAAAAGACACGATACTCGTCGCCATAGCCGGCCCGCTTTCGAACCTCGCCATGGCGCTCGCCGCAGGCCTTGCGCTAAGATACATGATCCCAAAGATGGTGAGCGGCGAGATAAACTCCGAAGGCGTGTATCCCGTAGTTGCCATCATACTGATTCTCACCCTGTTCTACGGGATAGCGTTGGCTGTTTTCAACATGATACCGATACCGCCCCTAGACGGCTCGCGCGTGCTTTACGGAATACTTCCCAACCGCTATGCCTACGCCTACAGCAGGTTCGAGCCCTACGGCGTCATTTTCCTGTTCCTGCTCTTCATATTCGGCGGGGGGGTCTTCAAATACCTCCTCCTGCCCGTCTCATACATTTCCGTCAAGCTCTCGGGGTACAATTCCGGCACGCTTTGGGGTATTATAGATGCGTTGCTGAAATGAACGGAAACGCCGGACACGAAGCCGAATCGATGCAGACCCGGGAGCCATGCCTCGTTAAGGTGCAGCTCTTCGAGGGCCCGCTCGACCTCCTTCTCCACCTCATCAAGAAAAACGAAGTAGACATATACGACATCCCGATAGCGGCGATCACCGAGCAGTACATCGAGTACCTCGAATTCATGAAGGACCTCGACCTCCAGGTCGTTGGCGAATATCTAGTCATAGCGGCTGAGCTGAGCCTGATAAAGTCGCGCATGCTGCTGCCGAAGCCCGTCATAGAAGAGGACGAGACAGACCCCCGCGCCGAGCTCGTGAGGAGGCTCATCGAGTACCAGAAATACAAGGACGCCGCTTCGGACCTCATCGAAAGGCCCATACTCGGGCGGGATGTGTTCAAGAGGGACTTCGACGGCTCGGAGGCTCTAGTCGAGGAAGAGGTCGAGCTCGTCCCTGTGAGCCTCTGGGCGCTTATCGAAACCTTCCGCGAGTTCTACAACCGGAGGAGCCATCTCTGGACGGAAGACATAGTCTACAAAGTCGAGAGCGTAACCCTCGAAGAGAAAATACACGAGATAATGACGAGGCTCAGGCAGAGGCATACGCTGAAGTTCACGGAATTCCTCGACGACTGCTCGTCCAGGTTCGACCTCGTCCTGACATTCCTCGCGATCCTCGAGCTCGCGCGCTCGGAGAATATCAGGATCACCCAGGAGGCCCACGCGGGCGACATCATCATATCCCACCACACCGGAGAGAACGAGCTTGGAGCCTACTGACATCAGAAAAGCCATCGAGGCCGTGATATTCATATCGGACCAGCCCGTAACCGTCGACAAGCTCATGCAGGTATTCACGGAGCTCGAACGGGCGGACATTAAAAGACACCTGAAAGAGCTCATAGAGGAATGGGCCGGGTACGGCAGGGGATTCAGGCTCGAGGAAGTGGCTGGAGGTTACCAGTTCAGGACAGACCCCGTACACGCCGACTTCATAGCGAGCTTCAACAAGAAAGTCCGGAAGTTCAGGCTCAGCCGCGCTGCGCTCGAAGTGATAGCCATAATCGCATACAAGCAGCCGGTGACGAAAGTGGAAGTCGAAAGCATAAGGGGCGTCGATTCCTCGGGCGTCATCAATGCCCTCCTCGAAAGGCGCATACTCGAAATAAAGGGCCGAAAAGAAGTCATCGGGAAACCGTTTCTTTACGGGACGACAGAGGAGTTTCTGGAAGTCTTCGGCTTAAAGAGCCTCAACGACCTCCCGACGCTCAAGGAAATAGACGACATAAGCAAGAACCTCGACCCCGGCATATCCCAAACCCCCGAGGCGCTGGCCGAATGAGGCCGGGCGCGGAGGGATAGGCCATGACCCCCGACGAAACCTTCGGCGAGATCAAAAGCCTCCTTTCCGAATCAGGATTCAACATATTCGTCAGAATAAGAGCGGCCGATTACGACGGCTCCGTTCCGTCCAATCGGCGGACAGAGGCGACAATGGACGGCGCGGAATCGATAATACTCGCCGGCTTCGGCGGGAACTCGTTCTGGAAAATCTTCAACGCATATCTCGATAAAAATCCCGCCTTTCGAGAGAGCCACACGGACCTCATAGACAGCTACACCGTTCTCAATATGAGCCGCGCGGGGGAGATGCTCGACTCTTCAGGCTTCAGCTACGCCCTTTCCTACCCCTTCGGCGAGAACGCGCTCGGGCTCGATTTCGTCGCGCTAGGAAGGCTCGGAGGCGCGGGTGTCGGGAGCCTGCTCGGGATACTGATCAACCCCGTCTTCGGGACGTGGATTTCCCTCCGGGCCGCCATACTCACCGACGCCGGGCTTTCGGAATACGACAACCCGTTAGAGGGGTTCGACCCCTGCCCTTCCTGCGACAAGCCCTGCATCGCCGCCTGCCCCGCGCATACGGTTTCGGAAAGCGGATGGGACTGGGAATCGTGCATGGAGTGGAGGATGGAAACTGATGTATGCTCGGCGCGCTGCGCCTCGCGGGTCGCGTGCCCGTGGGGGAGCGAAGAGAGATACAGCCCCGAGCAGATGGCGTATCACCATTCCTTCGTCCTTAAAAGCGCACGCGCCTGGTTCTCCAAGCACCCGCGCACTGGCCGCGCGCCTTCGGACAAAGACAACCGTGTAAAATCCCGGTAATATTAATCCCGGCTGAAGAATCGCAAAATTCATAAATAACACCGCCGGATAGTCGCCCGGGGCACGAAAACTAGCCCTGAAGCGTGGCTTTTTACATCCCGGCCGGAAGGCTTTCGAAATGAAGGAAAATAATAACACGGCCCGGCACCGGAACCTCCCGCTTGTCGCCATAATCGGGAGGCCGAACGTCGGAAAATCGACCCTCTTCAACAGGCTCATAGGCGAGAGGAAGTCCATCGTCGAAGACATACCCGGGGTCACGAGGGACAGGATATACGCCGATACGGAATGGGACGGAAAGGAGTTCAGCATCGTCGACACGGGCGGCTTCGACCCCGAGGACGAAGAGCTCTATCCCTCTCTCGTAAAGAACCAGATATCTATCGCCCTCGACGAAGCAGAGGTCATAATATTCGTCCTCGACGGGAAGGAAGGCGTCATGCCGCACGACTCCGACGTCGTAGAGCTCCTTCGAAGGGCCGGAAAGCCGGTAATATTCGCCGTCAACAAGATCGATCACTCCAAGCACGAGCAGGCCGCGATCGAATTCCACTCACTCGGCATAGAAGACTATATAGAAATCTCGGCGCTCCAGGGCCGGAGAATAAACGACCTCCTCGACATGATCGTCGAGCTCCTTCCCGGGAGCGAGGAAACCGGCGACGACGATGAAGACGACGGCACGATAAAGATAGCAGTCCTCGGAAAACCCAACGTCGGAAAATCGACGCTGGTCAACAAGCTCATAGGCGAGGAAAGGTCGATAACGAGCCCTATCCCCGGGACGACGAGGGACACGATAGACACCCGCATCGAGCGGGGCGGCCAGCCATATCTCATCGTCGACACGGCGGGCATAAGGCGGAAGTCGAAGATAAGCTTCTCCGTCGAGCGGCACAGCGTCTTCCGCGCGATAAGGGCCATGGAAAAGGCAGACATCACGCTTTTGATGATAGACGCCGAGGAAGGCCCGACGCACCAGGACGCGCGTCTCGCGGAGCTCATATCAGACAAGGGACGGGCGTGCATCGTTCTCCTCAACAAGTGGGACCTCGTCCCTAAGGAAGTCGCCGAGACACCGGACATCGAGGGCATACTGAAAGAGCGCCTTCTCGCGGTGTCGTACGCGCCCGTCATGATAATTTCGGCGCTGACAGGCAGGGGAGTAGAGAAGATATTCCAGAGGGTAAACGAGGCCTACGCGAATTTTTCGAGCCGCATTCCGACCAAGAGCCTTAACTCGTTTTTAAAGAGAGTGACCGGCACGAACCCCCCGCCGATCTACAAGGGGAAGGAGATAAAGTTTTACTACATCTCCCAGCCGCTGACTCAGCAGCCGACATTCGTCATATTCACCAACGACATAAAGGGAGTCCCCGAGAACTACAAGCGCTTTTTGGAAACGCGCCTCAGGGAAGAATTCCCCCTCGAAGGCACGCCTGTCAAAATAATGTTCAGATCGGCCCGTAAGAAAGACAGGCCCGATTAGAATCGGCCTCACCCCTTTTCGGGAGTCTCTCCGAGGGCGAGGAATATATTCTTCTCCACCTCGCGCGCCACTGCCTCGGCGGAGAATTTCGCGATCACGCGCTCCCGCCCGGCGTCGCCCATGGATTTTCTCAGCGCCGGATCCAGCGCGAGCCTCGCTATCGCCCTCCCCATGTCTCCGGTATCCCCCGGCGCGCTAAGAATTCCCGTAACGCCGTCGTCGACAGCCTCGACGATGCCTCCGGCTGCCTTGAACGCAACGACCGGCAGCGCGAACGACATCGCCTCTATCACAGAGCGCGGGAACGGGTCCGGGTAGTTCGACGGTATGACGAATACGTCGAAATCCTTGAGGCACGGCCTCACATCATCCCTGTAGCCTGTGAAAATGAAATTCTTTTCGAGCCCCTTTTCCACGACGAGCTTTTTCAGATAAGAGAGGTGGTCGCCCTCGAAGAAATAGGGAGTGTCGCCGACTACCGCGAATTTGAGCCCCCCTGCCCTCTCGCCGTATTCCTTTATTGCGACGGCGGCGGCCTCGATGAAAAGGTCGTACCCCTTTCTCGGGACTATCCTTCCCGTGCCGCCGACTACGACGGCGTCCGCCGGGATGTTATACGCCTCTCTCAGACCGCCTTCCGTTTTAGCGGGATCGTAATCGTCGACGTCTAGGCCGTTGTAAACGACCGTTAATTTTTCCTTACCGTGCGTGAACTGCGCCGCCGCCGCGCCGGAGACGCAGATTATGCGCTTCACAGACGGGAGCGCCGCGAGCGAGTTGATTATTGTGCCGAGGAGGCGCGTCTGCTGTATGTTCCTGACGTGCCACACGACGGGCCTCAGGTTTATGAGCCCCATCAGCGCGCCGACGACCTTCGCCTGCGTGCCGTTACAGTATATGACGTCTATCTTGTGCCGCCTGAGCCACACAGGCGACGTGATCACGAGCGAGGCGAGGTCTATTATATTGAGAGCGAGCGACGCGAATCGCCCCGCCGCGCCCTGACCTTTTCCCCCGCCGGAGAACCACGGGCGCTTAAGATTCTCGGGAAATCTCCTGTCGATTATTATATTCTCGTAGAGCCCTTCGGCCTTTAGCCTCTCCGAGAACACATCGTCTTTCGGTATCAGGACGAACGGCGTTATCTTCGCCCTGTCTAAGAACCTGAGTATGTAGTAGAGGCTCTTTCCGGGGCCGCCGTCCCTGATCGAATGGTTGATGAAAAGAACCCTGGGGGATGAGCTCATGAACGCACCTTCCAAGAAGCTATGCTATCGTACCATGATATGCGCGGAGCCGCTATTTTCCCGGCTTATGAAATTCCCGGACGTAAAGGTATAATATAAAATTAAGGAATTTGAGGAATTACCGGAAGGATATAAAGGAGGATTAATGTTTAAAGGCTGCGGAAGAATACTACCGAAAGGGATTCTTACAATCCTCGCGATTGCGCTCTTCACAGTCGGAGGCTGCGACATAGACTTCGGCACCGGCGGAGACGATAACGGCGGAGGCGGAGGCGGAGGCGGGAACCAAATTGAAACGATACAGGGCTCCGTTACAGACGTAATACCCGAAGAGCCGCTCGAAGGCATACTCGTCGACGTTTCCGTCGACGGCCTCAACCTTGAAAACGGCGTCACCGACGATACGGGCTTCTTCTCGATCGAAGGCCCCATAGCGGGAACCGCGCTCCTCGAATTCACGGGCGAATCCGGCATGCTCCTCGGCTCATATTCCGTCGAAATATTCCCCAGCGCGACAGTCGAGCTCGGAGACATACTACTCGAAAACGGCGTAGTCCAATTACAGAACACTAACCCCGAGGTCACGTTCAACGCCGAGGTGATCCAGAATAACTGCACAGGGAACTCGGGCTCCATGCAGGTAGAGGCCAGAAACGACCAGGACAATCTTACTGTAGTCGTCCAGGTATCCCCCTCGACCGATCTCATAATAGACGGCGACGACGTGAACTGCGAAGACATGACTGTGGGAAGAAACGTCGAGGTGCAGGGCGAGCTCGTATCCAGCAGCACAATCGACGCGTCGCGCATAGAGATCTAATAGCCGCGGCTTTCAGGATATATACCGGGGCGGACAAGATACGGCCCCGGGGGATGAGAAAACCCTCTATTTTTCGTCGAGGGATTTAACCTTTTTTTCGAGCTCCTTGATTTTTTCCATCAGAAGCTCGACGTCGTTCGACTTCTCGGGATTAGCGGCAGGGCCGGCCTTGCGCTCGGCGGCGTCGCGGCCGTCTGAATCCATGAAAGGCATCCCCGGCTTGAAATCGCCCGGCGTGAAATTTTCCATGTCTGGCGGAAGGGAAACCCCGGGAGGAAACCAGCCCATCTCCTGCCAGAGCTTCATGTTCTTCTTGAAATTCTCCTGCACGGAAAAGTAAGGCTGGAACATCATCAGAAAATAGTTCTCGAAAAAATCCTTGGCGACCTTGTTGCCATACTTTATAAGCATGTGAAGAAAAGAGACGGGAAGTATATCTTCCTTGTTTTTTTCGCTCTCGAGGACGACCTGTATGAGGATCACCTTTGATATGTCGGCCCCGGTCTGGGAATCTATGACTTTAACCTCGTTCCCCTCCCGTATGAGCGCAGCTATGTCGTCGAGCGTAACGTAACGCTTGTTGGTCGAGTCGTAGAGCCTCCGGTTACTGTATTTTTTTATAGTAACCTGGCCGGTCGCTTCGGTATCCTGTTTACCGGGCATAAGTATTATAATTATTCGAAGAAACGGCAATCAGTCAAGAAAGATGAAAATTAGACACTTGACAATTTCCCTGAAAAAAAGGAATATTTTATACAATATACAAATACCAGGCAGGTGTGACAGGAGCATTTGGCATGACCAGTAAGCCTTATCGGATATGGTTTGACGGTGAGTTCGTCGCGTGGGAGGACGCGCAGGTACACCTGCTTACGCACACGCTCCACTACGGCCTTGCGGCCTTCGAGGGGATTCGCGCGTATAGGTGCAGCGACGAGCGTTCGGCCGTGTTCAGGCTTCCGGAGCATGTCGACAGGCTCTACGCATCGGCTCACATAGCGCGTATCGAGATACCTTTCACAAAAGAAGAAACCCACAATGCCATAATCGAGCTGCTGAACGTCAACTACCTCGAAGAGGCCTACATACGCCCTATAGCCTATATTGGCGGCGGGAAGGTCGGCCTTCACCCGGGCGATAACCCGATACACCTCGCGATAGCCGCATACCCCTGGGGGACATACCTCGGCGAAGGCGCGCTCTCCAAGGGCATAAGCGCAAAGGTCTCGTCCTACACGCGTATGGGCGTCAACTCCTTCATGACGAAGGCCAAGATAAGCGGCAATTATGTCAACTCCGTCCTCGCCAAGGTAGAAGCCACGACTTACGGCTCCGACGAAGCCATCCTCCTCGACAGCGAGGGGTATGTCGCCGAAGGCTCGGGCGAGAACATCTTCATAGTCAGGAACGGCAAGCTCAAAACCCCTCCCCTCACCTCTATTCTCGAGGGCATAACCAGGGATTCAGTCATCAAGATAGCCCAGGACGAAGGCATAGAGGTCGACACGGAGCGTTTCACGCGTGACGAGCTTTATATTGCGGACGAGGCCTTTTTCACAGGTACGGCCGCCGAGATCACCCCTATCAGGGAAGTCGACAAGCGCACCATAGGAAAAGGAAAGCCCGGCCCTATAACGAAGAGGCTCCAGTCGAGGTTCTTCGACATCGTCGAAGGAAAGGACCCGAAATTTCTCGGCTGGCTCGAATTCTTTTCGGCCTCAGCCCCGCTCAAGGTAAAGAGCGAGTCCAAGTAGAATCACCTTCTAACAGCTACAGTAAAAGGAAAAGTTCCTTAACGGGGAAGTTGCGTTTCCCGGGATTCACTTCACGTCGATTTTAAATGGCATGACGGCGAAGAAGCCTTCGCGCGCCAGGGACTGTGCGAGGTCGAGCAGCGCCGACGCCTGACCCGAGAACCCGCCTGCTCCAAGGAGCGCAGCCGGCCTGAAACCCCTGTCGACGGAATAATATTTAACCTGTGGGAGCTTCGTATCCGGCAGTCCGGCCTGCCTCGCGGCCAGAGAAACGGCGTCGTGGAGCCCGCCGAGCTCGTCCACGAGCGCGAGCTCCTTCGCCTGCGCGCCTGTCCAAACCCTGCCCCCGGCCGCCGATTCGGCCTTCGCCCTGTCCATTTTCCTTCCCTCGGAAACAGAATCCACGAACGTGTCGTAGTAAACCCGCAGCATCTCGTCGAGCCTCTTCTCTTCGTCCCCGGAAAACCCCCTGCTCGAAGAGTACATGAGGGAATTTTTCGAGGTCGGCATAAGCTCGGTGCTGACCCCGAGCTTTTCCCTGAGCCCGCTGAGGTCGAACTTCCCGTAGACGATACCTATCGAGCCCGTGAGCGTCATGGGGTCGGCGACTATAGAGCCCGCCCCCAAGGATATTAGATACCCGCCCGACGCCGCGACGTCCGACATCGACACCACCACCGGGATCCTTTCAGATATGCGCTTCAGCTTTTCCCTGATTACGTCCGACGCGATACCCGAGCCGCCCGGCGAGGATATCCTCAAGACGAGAGCCTTCACGCTTTTGTCCTTCGATATGTGCGAGAGGAGCCTCACGAGAGGGCCCGGCTGTATGGTTTTCATCCCGGAGCCCCTCCCCGAGCCGCTCGTTATGGCCCCGGTGCATGCGACGACGGCTACAACGGGCGGAGAGCCTGTAAAAACCCTTCCGAAAGCTAAAAGTTTTTCTTTAAGTCTTAAATATCTATTGAATCTGCTGGCTGTTATAGCATGTACTTTATGTCCTGTCACATCTCCCGCTCTGTCCTTAATATCGTCCCCGTATGCTATTCCGTCAACGAAATTCTCGGCGGCAGCCTCCCCCGCGGTGTAGGGAGCGCGGTCTATTTTATTCCTGACATCGGCAAGCCCGATCCCCCGGCCCTCGGAAATCGCGCGCTCGAGCTCCGACGACAGGCTGCCGAGGAGCGACTCCATCATCTCCCTGTGGGCGGGAGACATGGAATCCCTCGTAAAGGTGTCCTTGGCGCTCTTGTAGTCGCCGAGGCCCTTGATCTGGGCGTCTATGCCGAGCTTTGAAAGCGTGTCCTTGAAGAAAGAGACTTCGGCGGCCAGGCCGATCACGTTAAGCGTCGCCCAGGGAGAAACGTATATACGGTCCGCGGCCGACGCGATCAGGTATTCGACGTTTCCGCAGTCCTCGAGATATACGATTATCTTCTTGCCCGCGGCCTTGAGCTCCGAGAGCCGCTTTCGTAAGGAATTCGCCCTGCCGACGCCGATACTGAGCGTTTTGATCCGGACTATGACGCCGAGTATGTTTTCCGTGCGCTCGGCCCCCGTGATTATGCGCTCGACGTCTCCCGAGGAAAGCGGTCCTTCGCCCCCTATGAAGCCGAGCATCTTTTTACCGGGCTCTTCCGGGATGTCTCCCGAAAGCTCGATGTCTAAAAAGTTAAAGCGCCTTAGCGGGCTGAGCGGATTCATACAAATACCGTCCGTTGTGAAGCATATGACTGTCTATATTATGCCGGACAAATCCTAGAGGCCGAGTATGTAGTCGATTATCGTTCTCACGCCGAACCCGGTGCCGCCCTTGGGATAGAACTCCCCTTCCCTCTCCGAGTACGCCGGCCCGGCCAGGTCTATGTGGGCCCACGGGGTGTCCGCGACGAAATGCTCGAGGAACATCGCGGCCGTTATCGCCCCGCCCCACCTGCTGCCGGCGTTCTTTATGTCGGCGACGTCGCTCTTTATATCGGCCCGGAGCTCGTCGTCGAGCGGCAGCTCCCATATCTTCTCGCCCGCTTCCCCGGCGGCCTTGAGAATCCTGCCGACGAGCTTGGGATCGTTCCCCATGACTCCGGCCGTATAGAGCCCGAGGCCCACGATACACGCCCCCGTCAGGGTCGCCATGTCGACGATTTCCGCGGCCTTTAATTCGACAGCGTAGGAGAGCGCGTCCGAGAGGATCACGCGCCCCTCGGCGTCGGTGTTTATAACCTCTATGGTTTTCCCGTTGTATGCCCTGATGACGTCGTCTGGCTTATAGGCCTTGGGGCCGGTCATGTTCTCGCAGGAGGCTATGAGGCCGTGCACCCTGACGCGCGGTTTAAGCGCCGGAAGTGCTTTCATCACTCCGAGCACCGCGGCGGCGCCCGCCATGTCCATCTTCATTGTGCGCATGCTGTCGGCCGGCTTTATGCAGAGGCCGCCCGAATCGAACGTTATGCCCTTTCCGACTATGGCGACTGTTTTTGCCGCCCTCTTTTCGGGCTCGTATGTCAGGTGTATGAACCTCGGCTCCTGGTCGCTCCCGGCCGTAACGGCCTGTATGCCGCGCATGCCGCGCCTGTCTATCTCGTCCGGGCCGAATATCTCGCACCTGAGGCCGCCCTCTTCGGCGATGCCATTGGCAGTCTCCGCGAGCTTGGTGGGCGTCATGTATACAGGCGGCTCGTTGACCAGGTCGCGGACGAGATTGGTGGAATCGCCCACAACCTTTGCAAGCCCGGTTTCGGCGGCGAGACGCTTTTCGTTGAGGCCTTCCAAAGACAGGATTATCTCCGACAGCCTGCTCCCGCCGTTATCGCTGGATTTGTATTTGTTGAATTCGTACGAGCCGAGGTAGATGCCTTCAGCGAGCGCCCGGACGTATCCCGGCTTCTTCGAAAACTCGGAGCCGAAGGCAACGGAACCGGAGGATCTCCGGAGTTTCTTCGCAGATACGATACCGGCCTTTCTTAAGGCCACGGAGCCCAGGCCGCGCTTATCGCCGAGCCCGACGACGAGTACGCGCTTTACACCTATGCGTCCGAACGTCGAGCCCAGGAGTATGGCCTTTCCTGCCTCCCCGTCGAATTTTTCCGATTCGACTAGGGCCTTGAGCTCGCCTCCGAGAGCCTTGTCGACGTCTTTCAGATCGCCCGATATTCCCTCGCCCTTAAACGCCGCCAAAACAAGCGCATCCGCTTTTACTTTCCTTTCGTCTTCCCTGCCAATTATAAATTTCAATTGTTATATGCTCCTCTGGTCTTTATATTATTTAATCGTAGAACGGATTATCTAATCTTAGCATACAGGCGCGCAATTGTAAGCACGCGGGGCGAACGGGGATTTGCCGAGCGGCCCTTTTTCCGGCGATGATGAGCTAAACCTGGATATGTCTATATACTATACAATTTATTTAATATAGTGGAATGAAAGTTTTACTGGCCCCGGCGGTCAGTATTAGGTAAATTAATACTGAACATAAAATCTTTAAATTTAGTAAGGAGGTAATTATAATGGGTTGCCCGTATAAAGCCATAGCAGACGATACGAGAAGGAAGATCCTCGAGTTTTTAAGCGAGGGCGAAAGCGCAGCAGGAGATATCGCAAGCAAGTTCGATATATCCAAGCCCGCTATCTCGAACCATCTGAAGATTTTAAAGGAAGCCGATATTGTCAACGAGCGGAAGGTCAGACAAAACCGGCTTTATTCCTTAAACGGCGATATGATAAACAACATGAAGTTCTTTCTCACATCGCTGACGGGGAAAGGCAGTCAGAATCTGAGGGCATAGCGGCTTGGCGATCGACGCGTCGCACACGATGCATTCGGCGGGACAGCTCTCAATCTAAAATTCAATCGACCCAGGGCCGTTTTCGGTCAGAGCACTCGGAAACGGCCTTCTATACTTAAACCCCGAAGACGTGCGGCGCGCCGACGAAGCAGCCGAACGGAACCGGCTCGATCAGGCCCGGAGACGCGTTATATGCCCGGTATAGTTTCAGCAGGCACCAATGACGCTCCGCATGCTTACCGGCAGACGGAGCTCAAGAGAATTGCGCGCGATCTCTTCTCAAAAAAGGGCCGCGACTTCAGAAGGCTCCTCGACGTCTTCGACAACTCGCTCATAGATTCGCGCCACTTCATTAATTCGCTCGGGTGGTTCGAGGCTCCTAAGAGCTTCAAGGAGAGGTCTATATCCTATGCCGAGAACGCAGCGTCGCTCTCGCTCCCGGCTATAAAGTCCTGTATGGAAAGCGCCGGCGCCGATTACGGAGACTTCGATCATATTATCTTCGTGACGAGCACGGGCATCTCGGCGCCGTCGGCCGACGCTCTAATACTGAACGAGCTCGGGCTCGACAGGCACGTCAGGCGCACACCTATCTGGGGGCTCGGATGCGCGGGCGGCGCGGCCGGCATGAGCAGGGCCTACGAATACGCAAGGGCGTTCCCCGAAAGCGCAGTCCTCCTCGTGGCCGTGGAGATGTGCAGCCTCGCCTTTCACGACGACGATTATTCGAAGAGTAACGTCGTGTCGCTCGCCCTCTTTTCAGATGGCGCAGCCGCCGTGCTCGTCGCCGGGGATAAGCACAGGCTCTTCGGGAAGTCGAAGGCGCGGATGACTCGGACCCTCTCGACGACCTGGCCCGATACGCTCGACGTGATGGGCTGGGAGATTGTGGACGACGGGCTCCGCGCGATATTCAGCAAGGACATACCGTCCATCGTCAAAAGCCGGATCAGGGAGAATATAGACGAGCTCCTGGGTCCGGAAAGACTCGACGCTGCCGACCTCCGGCACTTCGCCGTTCATCCCGGCGGCCCCAAGGTGCTGAGTGAATTCGAGGCGGCGATCGGGCTCGGAGAGGGAGCGTTCGAATATTCGAGGAAGGTGCTCCGCGAGCACGGAAACATGTCGTCCCCGACAGTCCTCTACGTCCTCAAGGAGATACTCGAAGCCGAGGATTTTAATGAAAGCGATTACGGAATAATCTCCGCCCTCGGCCCCGGGTTCAGCTCGGAGCTCGTGCTGCTCGAATCCGCATGAAGATATTCCTCATATTTCTGACACTGATAATCCTCCAGCGTTTGAGCGAGCTTCTGCTCGCAAAGAGGAACGAGAAGACCGTAAGGAGCGAGGGCGCTGTCGAGTACGACGCACCGGGTTACAAGGTTATAGTCCTTATGCATACCGCCTTTCTCGTATCCTTCGCGGCTGAATACTTTCTCCTCGGAAGGTCGCTCTCGCCCTACCGGCTTCCGCTCGTATGCGTCTTCGTGCTGGCGCAGCTGCTGAGATACTGGGCGATAAGGAGCCTCGGGAAATTCTGGAATACGAGGATACTGATCGTGCCCGGAGAGCGGCTCGTGACGACGGGTCCATACAAATACCTCAGGCATCCGAATTACGTTTCCGTCGTCATAGAAATCGCCGTCATTCCGCTCATCTTCTCGTGCTACATTACTGCGGCCGTTTTCACGGCGCTCAACATTCTCGCCCTTCGGAGAAGGATACGTATAGAGGAGAGCGCCCTTTCGAGCCTCCAGAGCACCCGATAAAACGTTCTTGGGCAATGTCGTGTCGAGACGCGGCCCGAGCCCCGAAACATTCACATTATCTATAAAAAATACCGCTCATATACGCGCCGTAAAAGATAAAAGGTATATATGTTATTGCTCCGATATAGGGGTGATTCAGAATGTAATTATAGTCCGGATATATGTTCTATGCTTTTCCGGCCGCTTTCCGGGCGATTTTTCCTTTAAGTTTTCGCGAAAACCTATACTTTACATTAGGTGGCACTTATTCTTTGATTACAGAGGGTTATTAAAAGGACCTCTTTTCCGTCTTTAAAGCCAAAACGGAAAAATATCCAGACATAAAGAATCGAAAAAACAGTTAATTACAATGTTTAAGTAATTTAATTGCATAACGACAGTATATTACAGTGCATTTATAATGTATTTTATGACAGGATGCCAACCCCTAAAGCCTTTTATCAACTACTTTAAAGCCCGGGTTAAGGGTCTTCAACCGTCAGTGCGCCCCTCGTCCGACGAAGCCCGGCAGGCGAGCCAAGGAAGATACAATATATATATAATATATATAAACCGGCCAATACATATATTTGTGCCCCCGGGTTTTTGGAAATATCAGGCCTTTGGATTGCCGGACCGCCGCCGGCTATCAACTCGTCGGGTATCGGCGCACAGGTCGCACTGCCTGTGAGCTTGGGACAGATGCCGGAATAAAGTCGCGCCCGGGCTCCGCGGACTCCGGTCCGTAAATTACCCCCGGAGCCGCACTTGAATACAAACTCGAAAATAATATAGACTCTATCCTAGAACGGCTTTCGGGGAGGAACCTATGCTGAGATATATATTTCAGACAAATGACGATGCGGCCGCGCTTATCGCAAGGCTCGCGCTCGGTATTGTAATACTTCCTCACGGGCTTCAAAAGCTGCTCGGGATGTTCGGAGGGGCGGGCTTTACAGGAACCGTCGACTATTTCGTCAGCAGCGGAATACCTGCATTCCTGGCTGTTCTGATAATCCTGGGCGAATCCTTCGGCGCGCTCGGGCTCATAATCGGTTTTCTAAGCCGTGTCGCCGCCCTCGGTATAAGCATCATAATGCTGGGCGCGATAGTTACAGTGCATGTCAAGTTCGGCTTTTTTATGAACTGGGCGGGTACGCAGGCCGGAGAGGGTTTCGAGTTCCACATTTTAGCCATAGGTCTCGCACTCGTCGTCCTCATCAAGGGCGGAGGACTATGGTCCGTAGACAGGGCCATAACAAAGTCGGCCTAGCATGCAGCCATATAATTTTTCAGCGTAGACAAATTACTTCCGGTGGGCTGCACAAAGTGCCTTTAATCTTGATATTTAAGCTCAGTCGCATGTAGCAGCATATGCACCTAGTTCCCCGGGCTCACTTGATAATTTGCTTTCCATCAGGCTTTAATTTAGAATAATTTCTAATTTACCTAATCCAGAATTACCAGGGGGATGTATATATGGGATGCAGCTTTAAAGCACTTAGTGACGAGCGCAGGCGCATGATCCTCTCCATACTCGGCGAGAACGATGCTTGCGCCGGCGATATAGCGCGCAAGTTTTCTATATCACAGCCTACAGTTTCGAATCATTTGAAGATACTCAAGGAAGCAGGACTCATCACAGAGCAGAAGATCAGACAGAACAGGATTTATTCCCTTCACAAGCCCGGTATTCAAAATGTGATAGAGACCCTCAAAAGCATAGTCAAAGAATCTTAGAAACCTGTAAAGACTGCCTGAGGGCGTGAAGTAACCGAACGAATAGACGGCGAAACTGCGTCAGCAGTTCATGCCGCTGTAGAGCTTTGTCCCCTGCTCGATCCTGCCGCACACACCGGAGATGACTTCGACGCCCCTGGCATGGACGGCGCTCTGTTTCTAAAGTCGCGCCTCTTGGGTTATACTGAATACTGCCTACAACCGCCGGGACAGAACCATGATAGACAAAAACAGAATGACAGAACACGCGATGGATCTCATCAGGATAGACAGCCTTTCCCGAATGGAAAAGGAGGTCGCGCTCAAGCTCGAAAGCGAGATGAAAGACCTCGGCGCCGAATGTTTTTACGACGAGGCATGGGAAAAGGTCGGCGGCAACGTCGGGAACCTTATCGTCAGAATGGAAGGTAGCGAGCCCGGCGCCCCTCCCCTCCTCCTCTCGGCGCACATGGACACCGTCGGCCCGGGCGAAGGAATCAAGCCGCGGGTCGAGAACGGCATAATGAAGAGCGACGGCACCACCATCCTCGGAAGCGACGACAAGAGCGGCCTTGCCGTCATCGTAGAAGTCTTGCGGACGCTCAGGGAAAAGAACATCCGGCACGGCGACATAGAAGTCGCGTTCACGATTTGCGAAGAGGTCGGGCTCCTCGGGGCCAAGCACATAGACATCAAAAAATTCAGGGCGAAGCACGGAATAGTCCTCGACAGCAGCACACCGTCGAGGCTCGTGCTCAGGTGCCCTTCGGCCGCGAAAATGGAATTCACAGTGCACGGCCTCGAAGCCCACGCGGGCCTCTGCCCGGAGAACGGGATAAGCGCCGTGGAGATCGCGAGCCGCGCCATCGCCCAGATGAAGCTCGGAAGGATAGACGAGATCACGACGGCGAACATCGGCATAATCGAGGGCGGCCGGGCCACGAACATTGTTCCGAACCTGGTCCGCGTCGTCGGCGAGGCAAGAAGCCACAGCGAGGAGAAGCTCGATGCGCAGGTCGGCCACATGAGAGGCTGTTTTCACGACACGGTCTCCAAGTACGAGGTCACCCTTCACGACGATCTTTCGATCGAAGGCGTCACGTATACGGCACGGCTCGACGAGAAAATAGAAAGAACCTACGACAGGATGGACGTCCCGCTCACATCGACCCCGGCCAGGCTCGTGACCGACGCGGTGAAGAACCTCGGCTATTCGATAAGCCCGCACACGAGCGGCGGCGGATGCGACGCGAACTATTTCAACAGGATGGGCGTCGAGTGCGTAAACCTCGGCACCGGTATGTACGAGCTCCACACGGTAAACGAATACCTGGTGCTCGAAGAGTTCTACAGGGCCGCCGAAATAGTGCTCGAAGCCGTGAGGCTCAACGCCGTGAACGGCGGCTGACTTCAGCGACATAAACTCCGTCCGGGCATCTCTAAGAAAAAATGAACAGGAAAGCGCTCATAATAGTCGATCACGGGAGCACCGTCGAAGAAGCCAACGACATGCTCGCCGATGTGGCCCGCCTGGTGGAGTCCGCGGAAAGCGGATTCGACATCGTCAAATACTGCCACATGGAGCTGGCCGAGCCGACTATAGGGCAGGCCTTCGACGCATGCGTCGGCGAAGGCGCCGGGAGCGTCGTAGTTCATCCCTACTTTCTCTCCCCCGGAAGGCACTCAACGAGAGATATACCGGCTATGGTCGAGGAGGCGGCTCGGAAGCATCCGGGCGTTGTTTACAAGGTCACCGAGCCTCTCGGGATTCATAGTAAAATAATAGAGGTCATCCTCGAAAGGGCCGGAGAGGATTGAGGCCCTGTCCCATTTCAGATACGACGCTAAAGGTGATTTCGTGAAAAAGTACGGCGTTCTTTTCTTCGACCTTTTCGATACGGTGATAAACTTCAACTTCACGAATCTGCCCCTGGTCGAGCTCGGCCACGTCAGGGCGAGAAGCACAAGCAAGGAGGTGTACGATGTATTCCGGAAAATCCACCCAGAGGTGCCCTTCGAAGATTTCTACACTCACTTCATAGAAAGCTACAGGGAGTTCCAGGATTTAAAGCTTGTCGAGCACAAAGAATACCCCAACCGCGACAGGTTCCTTATGATGCTCTCGCGGATGAATTTACCCCGGGACGGGGACGCGCTGGAGCTTTCGGACGAGATGGTCAAGGCACACATGAACGAGCTGGCCTCAGCCGTCCTGTTTCCGACCGAAAACGAATCGGCGCTCCAGGCGCTGAAGGACGCCGAATACAGAATGGCGATAGTATCAAACTTCGACTATTCGCCGACTGCGTACTCGCTCATAGAAAAATACGGGCTCATGAGGTTTTTCGAGAAGGTGATAATTTCCGAAGAGGTTGGCTGGAGAAAACCGAGCCCGGTCATATTCGAGGACGCTCTCAGAACGATGGGGGCGGAGCCCGGGGAGTCGCTATTCACGGGCGATAATTTCGGCGCGGACGTCGTCGGCTCGAAGAATGCCGGCATGGATTCCGTTTGGCTCAACCGCCGTAACGAGAGCGAGGAAGGGCTCGACCCAGAGCCGGATTATATAATTCCCACCCTGCCTGGGATGCTCGAGATACTTCGAATAGACTGACCCCTCCGGATCACCACACATAGCAGCCGGATTCACGCACGCGTGACGCACACATCGTGTGCTTTTCGACGCAGCAGCAGACGCTATCTATCGCACCTCTCGCACAAAAACGATTACAGCATCGTCCACGCTACGCCGGTCGCCAGCAGGCGCTGCCCGGACACGTAGTGTCGTTTTCGACGAAGCACCTTCGGAGGCCCATGTACCTGAAGCGCGTCAGGTGATAATGGTTACACGTCGCTACTTCGATTTCCCGCATGCGTTGCGTGCCTATTCGACCTTGAGGTCCAAGTCGTACTTGTTTGCGGACCTCTTGTCGGGCGAGCCGTATGGCTCGACGAGTATGTACACCATTTCCTGGTCTGCCGGCGCGGTCCAGTTGAGCCTGACTATGGCCCCGTCGTTGGCCGACGCCTTCGCTTCCGTCCTGACCCTGTCCTGGTCGTATACCGTGACCCTGAACCCCGCATCCGTCTCCGGAGTTATCTTTATGCTGAGCTTCTGCTCGGTCGTCATCGGAAGGGTGTAGTAGTCCTTATCGTCGCTGCCCCAGGGGCCCGAGAGGTAGCCCGTCTGCTTCCCCGCCTCTATCGGCAGAGTGTCGTCGAATGTGGCGCCTGCGTCTTTTCCGCTGCCGATGTCGAAGTTGTCGGTGACGGATACGGAGTAGGCGGTTCCCTCGGCGTTGGCGTCGTAAGTGTTCCCGACGCTGAAGTAGTAGGTATATTCGTCTTTACCTGCGGCGGTCAGCCAGCTTATGGTCTTCGAGGCACCTGGCGCGCCGATTATTATGTCGGAGACGATCTGGTTGCCGGTCTCGTCGTATATCGCTGCGCCGGCGTAAGGATTGCCAGTGTCCGGCGTTCTGAACGAAACGCCGAGCGTCTGACCCGGCTTTATCTTTACGGCGTAGTATTCCTTTCCGTTCTTATCGACGGCGTGGCCGGTGAAGTAGTCGCCGAGCTCGAGCGCGACAGCAGTCTCAGGCCTGTCGCCGCCAGTGGGAAGAATGTTCTTCTTCGGCTCGGGGGCCTTCTTTACCACAACCTCCTGCTCCACCTCCGCCAGCGCCTCTTCGAGCTGGGCCGCGCTGTCGGCCGCGAAATACTTCCCTCCGCCCGCCTCGGCTATACAGCTAAGCTGCTCTTTTTCCTTGGCGCCGACATCGAACCCGACGACGTGCACCTTCACTTTTATTCCCTTCTCTTTCAGACTCTTCACGAGCGCGCACGGGTCGCCCTCGCAGGTTTCCTCGCCGTCGCTGACGAGTATGACAGTAGTCTCGTCTTCCATGGCCCCGAGCTTTTCGCCGGCTACTTCGAACGATTTGGTTATGGGAGTTTTACCCATGGGCTTTATCGAATTGATTTTCGATATGAGAGCTTCCTTGTCGGTCGGTCCCACTTCGGCCAGCGTCTCAATGTCGGCGCAGTCGCCCTTGCTCCTGTGCCCGTAAACCTGGAGCCCGACGTTCACATTATCCGGGAGACTCTTTATGGCGTTTATCATGACTTCCTTGGCGACGTCCATCTTGGGCTTTCCGTCGATCTGGGCCGCCATGCTGCCCGA
Source organism: uncultured Spirochaetia bacterium (assembly GCA_964586675.1). GTDB lineage: Bacteria > Desulfobacterota_D > UBA1144 > Nemesobacterales > UBA2774 > JADLGH01. Next base: position 63,937 of record CAZPHQ010000004.1, read on the forward strand.
GCCGTCGAGTATGAAAAGAACGCCTCCGGCCTCCGGAGCGTCTTCGGACTGAGCGCGGGCTTCGACGTGCGAAACCGGGCTCAGTAAAAAAGCCGTGATAAAGAGCCACGCGGCGAAACTTGTATATGCCTTTTTGCTTCTACTCATTTGACCATCCTCCATTTCGGTTATTAACCGTATTCTATACACGAGGTATAAGTATTTTTCATCTCGATGTCAAGGGATATTTTGCTATTTATCAAATGATATAAGGCTCTTGCCGCAGCTATTCAGGGTGCGGAGAGCCTACCCCCGGAAACCCCGATTTTCCCCGGGGCAGAGGCTGCCGATTTTTTCGCAATTCTTGGATTTGGCGGACGCGAATTTTATAATTCATTTCACATTCAGCGCCCCGCCCCGAAGAGATAATAAAAAGGGATTCCTGGGCAAGGAGCATACAGAGCATGGCAACGGTTGCACTCCTCGTGCTTTCCAATATTTTTATGACCTTCGCATGGTACGGGCACCTCAAATACACCAGCTACCCCCTGTGGACGGTCATCATCGTGAGCTGGCTCATAGCGCTTCCCGAATACTGTTTTCAGGTCCCAGCCAACAGAATCGGCTACGGACAATTCTCGGGCGTAGAGCTGAAAACCATACAGGAGATAATCTCGCTGACCGTATTCTCGGTGTTCAGCGTGCTCTACCTTAACGAGCAGTTCAGATGGAATTACCTTATAGGATTCGGATTCCTCGTCGTCGGGGCATTTTTCATATTCAAAAAATGAAGCTATTCTGACGTTATGAGTAAATACACGAAACCCTCTGGAAAAATACCGGTACACAGAAGCAGCCTCGGCATCGGCACACTGGCCGAGCTCGTAGGGTCGAGCGCGGATAAATATTCCGGCCGCACCGCCTACAGGACGCCAGGCCTCGGGGGGGTTATCGACATTTCGTACGGCAGGGTCTTCGAGGTCGTTACGAAATTCGCGCGGCACTTAAAAGAGCTCGGCATAGAAAAGGGCGACCATGTCGCCGTGCTGGGCGAGAACAGGCCCGAGTGGGGAATGTCCCTTTTCGCCCTCGCCTGGATCGGGGCCGTAGCGGTGCCGCTCGACGCGCGCGCCTCGGCCGAAAGCCACAAATTCATACTCTCTTTCTCTTCGTCGAAGGCGGTAATCGCATCGAACGAATTCCTCAGCGAGATAAAGATGTTCGCGCACGAGCTGCCTCAATTAAAGCACGTCGTAAGTATGGACGGTATATACGACTCCGGCTCCGGGTACGCGCAAGGCACGCCGATGGAGAACGTAAGACCGGGCGACCTCCTCGAGATACTGTTCACCTCGGGAACGACGGGCGACCCGAAGGGCGTCATGCTCACGCACGGGAATATAATGTCTAACGTGGACGACATATACAGGACTATAGAGTATTATCCGACGGACAGGGCCTTTTCGATCCTCCCGATTCATCATTCCTACGAATGCACGGGCGGGCTGATTACAACTTTCGGAAGCGGCATGAGCGTATTCTACGCGCGCGGGATGAAGCCGAGGGAGCTCCTAGAGGATATGAAATCGGCGAAACCGACTATATGGCTGAGCGCGCCTCTCATCATGGAGAAACTCTATCTCAGGATCAGAAAAGAGATAGCCTCACAAACCGGACTGAAGAAGATAGTGACCGGCATTCTGCCCGAAAGCTTTCTGAAAAAGAAAATAAGACAAAGCCTCGGCCTCGAAGACGCGAGGCTGATAGTGTCCGGAGGCGCCGCCCTCCCCCCCTGGGTCTCGGAGGGACTTGCAGGATACGGCCTCGACGTTATACAGGGATACGGCCTCTCGGAAGCCTCGCCCCTCATAACCGTCAACCCTCCCTCGCGGCCGAAGCCCGAGAGCATTGGCATGGCGATACCGAGCGACGAGGTGGAGATACGGGAGGTAAACGACGAGGGAGTAGGCGAGATCGCCGCCAGGGGACCCAACATTATGCAGGGCTATTATAGGAACAGTAGCGCGACAGGCGAAACGCTCACGCCGGACGGCTGGCTGCTCACGGGCGACGTCGGATACTTCGACGACGAAGGCTACCTCTACATCACGGGTAGAAAGAAATCCGTCATAGTCACGAGAGGGGGCAAAAACGTCTATCCGGAGGAAGTCGAAGAAAAGCTCACGAAGTCCCCGCTCATAGAGGAGGCGCTCGTATTCAGCCCCGATGATTCGGATATACAGGCTGTCATATACCCCTCGTTCGAAGAGGCCCGGATACGGCTCGCGTCTAATGGCATGTCGGACTCGCCCGAGAACATGTGGGAGCTCGTAAGGGAAGAAGTGCGGGCAGTGAACGCGGGGCTCGAGCCATACAAAAGGGTGAGGCATTTCGCTTTAAGGACCGAGGAATTCCCGAAAACCACGACCCGCAAGATAAAACGGTACCTTTTCAAGGGCCTAAGCCTGACGCCGGACACGAAAATTTTATGATCGAAACACGCCTTAATTGATATACCGGATAGCCGAAATATAACTTTGACATTATAATAATGCGTGGCCGGTCGAGCGTATTTTTAATTCACACCGGCGTAAATATCAGTTATCATTAATTTTACGGGGTTATAAAGATTAATTTTGGTTAGGCCGTCTGGTTTAAAGGATAAAAAGATGGGGAGATTTCGGAATATAACCGGAAAAGGTATTTCCGTACTGATACTTGCGCTTTCGGTAAAGATGGCGCTCCTGGCATGCGTTCCGGCCAGCCAGCAAACGACCGTCGAGCCTGAAACCCCGCCCGCCGCCGTATACGACCCTTCCCAAAAGGTGCGGCTTAGCAACGCGATAAACCATAAGGTCACGGCCTCCGCCGCTTCACGCAGCATCACCGCCGGCGGCAGGAACATGAGATTAAGCCCAGCCCTGCCGGGCTTTTACCAGAAGCGCGCCTACGAAGCGGTCTGGATAGACGATAACGGCAACCCCCGCCAGGCCGACGAGCTGGTCGAAGCCGTAAAGGCCAGTTATTACGAAGGACTAAACCCCGAAGACTACGGCCTCACGCAGATGGAGGCGGTGCTCGCGAGGGTCAAATCGGCCGGGAACAAGGCCGATACCGCGGACCTCGCCGAGCTCGACGTGCTCTTTTCTAATTCATTCCTGACATACGCGAACGATATTTATTACGGGCAGATCACGCCCGAGCAGATAGACATGGAGCTCATATTCGGCGAGAGGCGGATCGATCTCGGAGCCCTCATGGCGAAGGCCGCTTCGGAAGGCAATGTTAAAGAAACGCTCAACGGACTGTTTCCCCAATATCCCGTATACGGAAAACTGAGAACCGCGCTCGAGAGATACAGGCAGCTCGAAGCCGCGGGCGGATGGCAGCCCATCCCGCCGGGGCCGAAGCTCCAGAAAGGGGCCCGCGGTCCGAGGGTTACGGCCCTCAAGCAGAGGCTCGCAGTAACGGGCGAGCTCGACGGCGCGGACCTCTCGAACGACGTGTTCGACCAGGCGCTCGATCAGGCCGTCAGAAAGTACCAGGAGCGGAACGGTCTTTACGTAGACGGCGTCGTCGGGGATTCAACATACGAATCGCTCAACGTGACGGCCAGCGTGAGGGTGAACCAGATAGAGCTCACGATGGAAAGGTGGCGACTTCTGCCGCAGAACCTCGGAACGAAATACATTCTCGTCAACATAGCGAATTTTCACCTCTACGCCGTCGAGAATAACAGCGACATCCTCGACATGCGTATAGTCGTCGGGAAGCCGGAGTGGAATACCCCAATATTCAGTGAGCAGATGACGCATATCGAGCTCAACCCCTACTGGAATATTCCGCCGAGCATATTCAAGGACGACATTGCGCCGAGCATAAAGGCCGACCCGGACTACATGAAAAGAAAAAACATCCAGGCCGTGGGGCTCAAGTACAGCGAGCCCAAAGGCGCCGACGAAGAAGCGATCGCCCTGGCAAAGGAGGAGTATGTAGCGAAAGTGCTCTCGGGGAACTACAGGCTCAGGCAGAACCCGGGGCCGGCGAATCCCCTCGGCAGGATAAAATTCCTCTTCCCGAACAGGCACTCTGTGTATCTGCATGACACGCCGAACAGGGGTTACTTCAAGCGCGCACAGAGGAATTTCAGTCACGGATGCATAAGGGTCGAAAGGCCCTACGAGCTTGCGGAGTTCGTTATGGCTCCCGCCGCGCAGTGGAATCACGACACCATAGAAAAAGCGATCAACAGCGGCAGAACGAGGACCCTCCACCTCCAGGCCCCCCTGTCAGTTTATATACTCTATTTCACGGCGTGGGCCGACGACGACGGAACGGTGAACTTCCACAAGGACATATACGGGCTCGATCAGATACTTCAGAACGCGCTCCTTCAATCGAAGGGAAGAAGCGTCGACATGGCGAGCAGCGGCGTAAATTAAACAGCGTTACCACTGTCAGTAGATCGGTAATTACTCCTTTATTACTTCCGTCTGGTTATTCATAATCACCATGTGTATTTCGGCCGTCCTTCCGTCCTCGAACTTTACCCTGTAGGCCTTGCCGACCATCTTGGTGACGCTTCCCTCTATCTCGCCTGCGAGGCCGGAGGCGTATTCCTGTTCCCCCAGCTTTATGGGCAATACCACCTTGAATTTAGTACCGGGAATGTACATAAGGTATCTCCTCCGCCTCTAGCCTTTACTCTGGCGCCGGACGACGCACCGTTTGAATAATAAAAAAATACCCGGTCCGTGCTCTCGTTAAGAGGCCGGGGACCGGGCATGAGAAAATTTTATTTCTTCAGTTTTTAGTCGTTGCGGTGAGATTCGCCTGAACGCGCTCACACTCGGCGTAAATCTCCTTCGCTATGCCGAGCATCCTGGCCGCTAGCTCTTCCGTCGGCTCCTGCCCGGCGAGGTCCTTCAACGTGATGGAGATATCCATCCATTTCCCGGCGGCCTCGCCCGTCCTGACGAGGAGGTTTTCGAACTCCCACATCGTCTGCTCGACGTTGAACGGATCGACGAGCTTCGTGTAGAGCGGGACGTGCGCGCTGTCCGAGCATGCGTGATACGATTCCCTGATAGAGGCCGCGTATTCGCCGTGCGTCAAAAGGGCCTCGGACTGCTGAATGCGCTTCTGCGCCGTGGCGAAATCGGGAACTTTCTCTTCGACGGTAGCGCCGGCGCACTCTCCCTTCATACCCTTCAGCAGCTCGAACTTTTTGTTTTCGTGCCCCCAGTCCTCGTAAAAAGACGGGTCTTCCTCGAAAGATGGTATGTCTGTGAACTGCGTTATCTCGTCCTTTATCCTGTCGCGGCCGAGCCTTTCCATGACGACGTCGAAATGCTCGTCGCCCTGCCTCTCGTCCCTGTAAAGCTCGATCAGGTGCTTTACCACCTTAGGCGCGTTATGGGTCGGGACTTTTATTATGGAAGTCGCGAGGCGTGTATCGTCGCCGTAAAGACCGCCGCCGATGAACACCTGCTCCGCCGGCACGTTCCTTCCGTCTTTTGTCAGGGAAGCCCCCTGGAACCCTATGCTCGCGACGACATGCTGGGCGCAGGAGTTGGGGCAGCCCGAAATTTTTATCCTGAGGTCTTTCGTAAGCTCCTTATATTGAGCGAGACCGTTCGTCATCCTGTTTGTAAGCTCCCCAGCGAGTCCCTTGGCCGACGTTATGCCGAGGCGGCATGTATCCGCGCCCGGGCATGCGACGACGTCCTTGAACGTGTCAGCGCCGGTTTCGGCAAGATCTGCGTCCCTGAGCGCCGCGTAGAGGGCCGGGAGTGCGCTCTTCGGAACCCATCTTAAAATAAGGTTCTGTAGAATTGTTACCCTGACCTCGCTTGCCGAGAATACGTCGGCTATTTCCGCTACGGCCCTGGCCTTGTCGCTCAGTATGTCGCCGAGATGGATCCTTATATTCACCATCGCATAGTCTGGAAGCGCGTGCGGGAGCACGTTGAGCTCCCTCCACTCGATGTATCCCGGATCATTTTCTATGCCTTCCGGCGCCTGCGGAATGAGCCCGGGATTATATGCGGGCGGCGTTTCATTTTCAGGTATTTCCTTGAGATAGTCGTTCCAGGAGGGATCGACATCGAGCCCGGCCCTTTCCTCTTCGACCCTCTTTTTGAACTCTTCCCAGCCGAGGGACCTTACGAGGAATTTCATTCTGGCCTTCATCCTGACCTTCCGCTCGCCGTACCTGTCGAATACGCGTACGACGGCCGCCGAGAACGGCAGCATTTCCTCAACAGGCAGGAACTCCGTCCAGAGGACGCCGAGCGAAGGCGAGCCGCCGAGGCCTCCGCCTACATAGACCTGGAAGCCGCGCTGCGGCTTTCCGTCCACCTCTCTCACACGGGCCCTGAAGCCGAGGTCGTGTATCCTGACGCCGGCGTGGTCTATGTCCTGGCAGCCCTCGAAGCAGACCTTGAATTTCCTGCCCATGTTCTGGCATATGGGGTTTCTCAGCATGAACTCTTTAAAAGCCTCGGCGTAGGGCGTTACATCAAACGAAGAGGTCGGGGAAACGCCGGCCTGGTGACATGCCGTGACGTTCCTCACAGTATTGCCGCAGGCCTCGCGCGTCGTGATGCCGGCATCGGCCAGCTCGCGCATCATGTTAGGCACGTTTCTTATGGTTATGAAATAGAGCTGCACGTCCTGGCGTGTCGTGAGGTGAATGAAGCCTCCTGCATACTTGTCGGCGACGTCCGCAAGGCGCCTCACCTGGTCCGAGCTCATACCCCCGAACGGGATCTTTATACGCTGCATCTGGACGCCTTCCTGGCGCTGGGCGTAGGTACCGAGCTGAAGGCGGTATTTCTGAAATTTTATTTCTCCGACGAGCCCCGCCAGGTAGTCTTCGACCTTCCCCTCGTAGTCGTCGAGCTCTTCCCTTACAAGCTTGGGGAGCCCTTCCTTGATCTCCCTCATGGACTTCTTCTTTACCTTAACTTCCATAATGTATCCCGTTACCTCCGTTAGATATTAGCCCTGGTATGAAAGTTCTGCCAGAGTTGGCGGCCCTACACGAATTATTCTATATAATTGCGCGCATTTGGGCAAATTGCCGCGATGCCGACACCGCCCGAAATACCGCTTTATACAGATCGCTGATTTTATCGTTGTCGCACTCGATTTTAAGGGCCGTAACTGTCCCGTACATCTTACCCGGACGACACATAAAAACGGGCAAGTATCGTGCCATTACAAGCGTCTTTTCGACAGCGTCGATATAACTTATCGTTACGACTAATATATATTTTTCAGGCCGGTTTCGCAGATGAAGCGGTAAGATGCCGTGACGGATACCTGATATACAATTCCCTGTTCACAGGGTATCAAAAATAACCGGCCGGAACATCTAAAGCCGTCCGCCGCAATGCTTGCAGTAAGATGCGTCTTCGTCGTGCCCCTCCTTTCCGCATCCGGCGCATGCCAGAACCTCTCCCGCGCGCTTGCTGAAGGCCCTCGTGAACTCGACGCCCACTATACCGGTCGGAACTGCTATGATGCTGTAGCCCACCACCATTATAACGACGGATATGGCCTGGCCGAGAGGCGTTTGCGGCGATATGTCGCCGTAGCCTACAGTTGTGATGGTGACTATCGCCCAGTAGATGCTCCGCGGGATGCTCGTGAACCCGTTTCCGGCTCCCTCGACGAGATACATCATCGAACCCAGCACGACGACTATCACGAGTATCGCGAAGAGGAACACCGTTATCTTCTGAAGGCTCGCCTTGAGCGCGGCGATTATCTGATCGCCCTCGCCGACGTACCTCGTGAGTTTGAGGATTCTGAAGATCCTGAGGACCCGGAGAATTCTGATGACGAGGAGGAACCGCGTCCCCGGAAAGAGAAGGTCGAGATATGTCGGGATTACAGTTAGTAAGTCGACCACGCCGAAGAAGCTCGTCGCGTACCTGAGCGGCCACTTCGCCGTCAGGAGACGGAGAATGTATTCGATCGTGAAGATTATAGTGAACACCCATTCGAGAACGTAAAAGAGACGGCCGTATTTCTCGGAGACGGACGTCACGCTGTCGAGCATGACGGCGCAAACGCTCGCGATTATGCAGACCATCAGGACTTTGTCGAAGATCCTCCCGGCGGCGGTATTCGATTCGAATATGATGTCGTGGAGTCTCTCTCTTAATCTCGTTAATGCGTTTCCAGCGCTCACGATTTCTCCGGGCCTTCGATGCTAAATGTGAATTATAGCGCTATTTGTCGGGGAGAGGAAAATGGATTCACGAAGGGAGATTATAGCGCCGTCAGCGCTACGTCGATTGCCAGCGAACACGGTCCACATGTGTTTTTCGACGTTAAGATTTAAGCGACGGACGCACAAAAAGCGATTAAAGCAACAGTGGTGCATTCGTCGGCTGTCAGCGGACACGGTCCGCTAAATATCGTATTTCTGTCTGAATCTCTTTATGTCCTCGCTGACTTCGGGGGCAAGCTGTGTGTTTTCGACGCGGGCGAATATCGTCCTCAGGACGCGCCTCTCGTCCTCGTCGATAACATGATCCTCGAGAGCTATGCTTTTGAGCATTTTAAGCTCTTCCTCGCTAATAGTGCCGTCGTTTGCAAAGACAACGAGAAAGGAATAACCCACCAACTGCTTTGCACCGGATTCTGTGCTCATCTCCATACCTCCGCTTGATAATTATAAATCCGCGGCACTATTATAAGCAGGAATTGTTAAGGCCATATTAAGAAAAAACGCAGGGTGTTTATTAAAAAAACGCGCTCTCGATCGTCTCGCGCTCCCTTACGACTCGCGGCTCACCGTTTTCGATTAGGACGATCGGCGGACGCGGGAATATGAACGTGCCCGACTGCGGTATATTGTAAGCGCCGACGTTTTTGACTACGAGCCTGTCGCCGGGCGAAAGCGCCGGGAGGCTTGCCCTCGTTATGATGTCCGTCTGGAGACAGAGCGGGCCGTAGACAATCGTTTCCCTGAGATCGCCCTTGGGTTCTCCGGCGTGCTCGACTGCCTGGTATCTCCAGAATGAGGTCGGGAGAAGATTCACGCCTGCGTCGATTACGACGGAGCGCCTCCCGCCAGGTATGTCTTTTGACGCGACGACAGTCGCGACGAGATCGACCGCGTCGCTTACGACGGCGCGCCCGGGCTCTAGTATGAGAAGGGGAAGCTCGTCTTCTCCGAACCTTTCGAGGAGTGGTTCTGTGACGGATTCGACGTAAGGGCCGAGCGCGTCAACCGCTGGAAACCCTCCGCCCATGTCTATGTATTCTATTTTTATTCCGTGACGATCCCACAGGTCCCCCGCCAGACGGGCGAGATTCTCCGCGGCCTTTCTGTACGCCTCGGGGTTTTTCGGCCAGATGAGCTCTATGTCCTTTGCGGGAGAGCCTTCACCACCGCCGGGCCTTATGATGTAGCTCGTGAGATGTATGTGAAGCCCGGCGATCCTGATACCGGCTGCGGCGCACTCCCCGGCGGCTGCCTCGGCCTCACCCGATTCGAGATTGAATCCGAACCTGTCCGGGAGCTGGTTTATGCCGACGTCGGTGCTTATCCTGATTCCGACAGCGATCTCTTTCTTACTCTCCACCGCTATCTTTTTGAGGATTTCGAGCTCGTCCCTGTTGTCGACGTTAACGAGCGCCCCTTCAGCGAGCGCCGTTTCCAGCTCTCCCCTCGTTTTATACGGGCCGTTGAATACGATTGAGCTTCCGGGGACGCCGAGCTTCCGCGCGAGCCCGTATTCGAAGCCGGACGCGACCTCGGCCCACGTGCCGTCCCTGTGTATCATTTCGAGGATCCCGGGTATGGAATTAACTTTATACGAATAGGAGACGGCGACCTTCGGATATCGGGACGAGAATTTGCGTCTGAAGGTTTCAAGGTTAGTGGTAATGGTTTCCGCCGAGGCCACGAAGAGCGGCGAGCCGTACTTTCCGGCGAGGGCGTTCGCGTCGTATCCCGGGGATTTTTTCATTTCGGTTAACAGGATACCGGAGTCACAGCGCCGCCGCATACCTGGAGAGGTACTTGAGCCCCGTGTCCGGAAGGACGGCGACGATACGCCCCCGGCCATTCGCGCGGGCCGCGTAGACGAGCGCGGCCGCCACGACAGCGGCGCTCGATTCGCCGGTGAGAATCCCTTCGCGCCTTACGAGCTCGTAAACCATCCTCCGCGCATCCGCCTCGCGCACCTGGATCACATCATCGATGCAGCCGAAATCGACCACGCTCGGTATGAAATTCTTTCCGATACCCTCTATGTCGAAGGCCGAAGCCTCCCCCAGGACGCCTTCGCGGCTATAGCCCTGGAAAACGGACCCGACCGGCTCGACGCCGATTATCTTGACGTCAGGCCTCATCTCCTTTAGATACCTGCCGATACCGGTTATTGTGCCGCCGGTCCCCATACCGCAAAGTACGGCGTTCACATCGCCGCCGGTATCGCGCCATATCTCGGGCCCCGTCGTTTTATAGTGTGACTCTGGGTTGAGCTTGTTGAAGTACTGGTTCACGTAGAATGCGCCGCGCTCGCGGGCTATTTTGTGTGCGACCTTGTAGCAGCTTCTCTCGTCTGAAGGTGGAAGCCCCTTCGGCGTGAGCACCACCTCGGCCCCGTAGAGCCTGAGCACCTGTATCTTTTCGGTGCTTATGGATTCTGGGAGCGTGAACACGCATTTATAACCCTTGACCGCGCCGACGAGGGCGAGCGCGACACCCATATTCCCGGACGTGGCCTCGACGATAGTATCTCCCGGCTTTAACGCGCCGCTCCGCTCGGCGTCCTCGACGATATATTTTGCGACCCTGTCCTTCACGCTCCCGCTCGGATTGTAGAATTCGAGCTTGGCGTATATCTCGCTTTCCAGTTCTCTCGTGACGCTGTTCAGCCGTACGAGCGGCGTATTGCCGACTAGATTGAGGATGCCTGCCTTAAGGTTCATGACCCGCCCTTTATATGTTCGAGTATCGTCTTCGCCCGGGCGGTTTTTCTCCGCGAGAAGAAATCTATCAGCGCCTCTCTGTAAGAGCCGCTCCTCGCCTCTGCGATTGCCTCGGGGAGCGCTTCCCGGAGCTTACTGAACGCTCGGAGGTCAGGCCTCGAGATATTGAGCCTGACGAATCGCTCCGCGCCGACGTCGCCGAGCCCGTCGCCGGGATAAACGGCGACTCTTCGCTTGAAGAGCGACACAGTGAGCTCCTGCGCCGTCACACCCGTCCCCGAGACGTCTATCACCATCGAGAAGCCGTACCGGGGCTCGACGGGAATCGATACGCCGTCAGTACCCGCGACGATTTCCTTCACGAGGGCGAAATTCCGCCTGATTATTTCCTGCGACCGTTTCACGTACGCGCGGTCTCCGAGCGCGGCGAGAGCGCCGTACTGGGCGACGAGATTCGTATTGAGCCGCGTGAGGGAGGTCTTGGTTATGAGGCACGCGCGCACGAGCTCGGTGCTGCCGGCGAGAAATCCTATACGGACGCCCGCCATCCCGTAGCCGTGAGAGAGGCTGAAAGTGCAGAGAACGTTATCGGTATTTGTATCCTTATAAAGCGCCGTCATGGGGTAGTGCCGTGCTTCGGGGTCTATACGCTGCGTGTCGTGCGTGATGTCGTTGATTACGATTATCCCGCGGCTGGCTGCGATCTCGGTGAGAGCTACGAGCTCGTCCTTCGTCTGGATGGTGCCGAAAGGGTTCAGCGGATCGCACACTATCAAAACTTTCGTCCGTGGTGTGATGCGCGTCTCGACCTCCGAGGGATCGAGCCTGTAACCGTTCCCCTTTCCGAGCGGTATCCTCACGGGCTTCCCGCCGGCCATGAGTATCGAAGACTCGAAATGAAAGTAGCCCGGGTCGGTGATTATCACCTCGTCCCCGGGATTGATCACCGTCTGGAGAACATATGATATCGCCGCCTGGCTGCCCTCGGTGCCTATGACCTCGAAATCAGCGCTCCGCTCGCGGCCGAATTTCATCTCGGCGCAGGCGTTCCTGAGAGGGGTGATAAGGTCGGGCGAGTATGGGTTTATATTCTGCGCAACTGTACGCTCTCGCATGGCTTTGACAGCGCTTTCAGGCGGCCCCGCGTAACATGTCATCCAGCCGAAGTCGGCCCATTCTTCGGGATTGAGATCGATACGCCCTTCCCTGTAAACCTCCGCAGGGTCGAGGCCGAGTATGCCTATCGCGTCGCGGTAGGTCATGTAATTCCACATCCCGTGGTGGCTGTCGACGACAGACCGTACCCTGTCCGATAATACCTTTCGGACGAGCGGCGATTCGTTTTCACCGCCTGCCCATCCGAGCACAAACCTTTCCTTTTTCATGAATTCCTCTTCGTTGTCATCTTTCTCAGAGAAGCTAATTCCTCATGAGGACCACGGCGTATATGCCGTAGGGGTCCATCTTTACGACAGGGTCTCTGAAGCCCGCCTCTTCCGCCCAGCCTATGACGAGGTCCTTGTCACGGAGGTGCCAGACACAGGGCTCGCCGTCCTGGTTCACAAGCGCCCGCGCTATAAGCTCGATCTGCTCGTTATACGTCTGCACGTTAAAAAGAAGCGCCTCCGGGCCGACTATCTCGTGGAGGTCGGACAAGTGCTTTCTCACAAGATCGTCGTCGTGAACGATGCCGTAAAGTCCGGCCTCGATAGCGAGGTTCGGGCGATAGGGGATGCTGCGGAGGCTATCAGCGTCCAGCGCGTCCCCGGCTTCGAAGCCGACCCTGTCACGAAGCCCGAGGCCGAGCGCTGTCTCACGGCTTTCGGCAAGCGTCTTTTCGTTTATATCGCGGAGAAGCACCTTCACGTTCTGGCCGGTGTGTCTGAGCACGTCGTAGATGTAGTCGGCCTTGCCCGAGGCGAGGTCGACGATGAACGTTTCGCGCCCTTCCCTCTCGTTTATAAATCCGGATATCGCTTCTATCTGTAACCGCTTCACAGCCCGGAATGCCTTACAGGTCGTCTGCCCGAGGAAGGCCTCGTCGAGCGCCCTGCCTACGAATGATTTTCCGCGCGGAACGTTTTCGTATATGTAATTCATGATCATCCCAGAATCGAAGCCGTACCGGAAGCCGGTATCTATGCCGTCCGAGAGGCGCCCGACTGTTCTCAGAGAAAACCCCGCTAGTAGGTAATAATATTTTTTCGGATCGCTCCGGCCGAGGGGCTCTTTGAGCTCCTCGAAGGACGGTATGCTTTTACGAGACATACCATTTTATCTCCTCGTCTTCTCTGTCGGCATAGATTTCGTCCGCGACCTTCTTCACATCTTCAGCCCGCTTCCTGAGCTCGGGCGTTCTGGCGTTTTCAGCGAAATATTTTTCGAGGTAAGCGAGATGCTCCCTCACATCTCTATGAACCTCTTCTATTACTTTTTTACTCTCCGGGTCGGCCGCGCTTTCGTATACGTCAAGCAGCGCCGAGAAGTGAATCAGTGATCCCCAGGCGTAGGCCATATCGTCGAACGTATCGTCGTAGGATTCGAGTATGTCGTATATCTTCTGCCCTATCGCGGGCGGCGCGTAGGTTTCCGGCGTCTCCCCGAGCTCGCGGGCCCTGTCGGAAAAGAGCTTTGCGTGCCGGGCGTTGTCCGCGATTATGCGCGCCGCGACGAGCTTCGAGTCGAGCCCTTTTATCGATTTCAGCTTTCCTCCGAAGAGGTCCACCCACGCGAGCATGCCGTAGGTATGCCTGCTGAAGGCTTTCGCGAGGCGCTTCGGGTCCGAAAGCACTTCTCTCAATCTATCGGGATTTCGTATGCTCATTAATTATCCTTATCGTATCAGTACATTTTCTTGAGAATTTCGAGGACTTTCTCGTCTCCCTTCGCGGGGACTTCCCAGTCGACCTGGATCGTCTTGACGCCCTGGGCGTCGAGGGCCTCCTTGAATATATCCAGGCCGACGTTTATAACCCGTATCTCCTGGCCTATGATATCGCTCCCCTTCCCGGCGCTCGACGAAGACGCCGTGACGGCCATCTCCATCTCGGAGAGCACGGCGGTTGCTGCATCTTCGGAATCGGCCTCGACGACCATCACGAGGTCCGAGCCCGCGGCCGCGCTTATCTCGTCAGTCACGAGGCCCGCGTCTTTAAGGGCGAACTTGGCCTTGTCAGTCGCCATGACGGCGACGGCCTTCTTGACGCCTTCCCTTCCGGACATGCTCTTCGATATGCGCATCAATCTGAGAGCGTCCTGAAAATAGTTCTTTTTAATGATGAATTTCAGCACCTAACATTTCTCCCGTTTCATTTCTGTAACAGCCTTATTCGTCCGGCCGCGCCGTCTCGTATTCCAGAGGGCAGGACTTCGAGATTGTGTTGCTGACAAAGCAGTACCTCTTCGCAAGCGGCATGATGACGTCGAGGTCATCTTCCGAGAGCGTGCTTATGACCCTCACGATTATCCGGCTGAAGGAGAAGTTCTTTAAATCCTTATCGCCGAAAACCCTGACCTTCATATCGCCCACGCTTATCTTCCTGTTCTTCGCGGCGTAAACGAGCGCCATGCAGAAGCACGACGCAATCGACGCCAGGAAAAGCTCTGTCGGCATCATGCCCGTGTCGTCTCCGCTGTATTGCGGCGGCTCGTCCACCGGGAGTTCAAACTGCCGCGCAGTCACCTCGACCTGGTATTTCGTTTTCCAGACCGCTTCTACTTCAAGCATGGCTCCCCGCATTGATTATTTTCCCGCCGTCTCTCTCATTCAGAATCGATTCGTAAAGCTCAGTGTGCTTTTTGGCGGCGCTCTCCCAACTGTAATAACGGGCCGTCTCGTCGCCTTTTTTCACGATCCGCTCTGCGTGCCCGGGATTTTCCAGCACCTCAAGGACACCGCGCGCTAGTGCCTTGTAATCCGCGGGATCGACGAGCATGGCATTCTCACCGTCGCGTAAAAATTCCGTCATGGGAGGAATGTTCGAGGATACAACGGGCACGCCCGCCGACATCGCCTCCAGAAGCACCAGTCCCCAGCCTTCCTTAACAGACGGGAAAACGAACACGTCTGCCGAGGCGTAAAGGAGCGGCATTTTTTCGGAGGGGACGTTGCCGAGAACCCTGACGTCTGAGCCTTCCTTAAGCCCGAGCCGGCCGAGCTCGGAAAAGAATTCTTCCCTGTACGCCCTGTAATCGAAGAGGGTTTCCCCGCCTCCGATCAGCCAGACGAGCCTCTCGCCGTGCGATTTCAGATAAGCCCTCGCGGCGTTGTATGCGCGGAGCGTGGTTATAGTATTCTTCCGGGGCTCGATGCCACCTATGCTGAGCATCACCCTCGCCCCCTCCGCCCCGAATTCCTTTTTCGCCGATTCCTTTTTTTCACTGCCGACGCTGCTGTAAAGCCCGTAATCGACGCCGTTGTTTATGACTTCTGAATGAAGTGAATATTTCGTTTCGAGCTCCCGCTTCCAGTGCTCGCTCACGGAAATCAAATAGTCCGGCTTCCGAATGCTCTTATCCTGGCATTCTATAAGACACGCGGACGTGAAGTCGTCCAGGTGGTGAACGGTTCTCGCGTAGTAATCTATGAGCCCCGTTTCTCGGAGATTAAAAAGTGCGTTTGCCGAAATGCAGTCCTCGGCGTGGAGTATATCGTAATCGAGGCCCGATTCTGCAAGGTAGGAAGTATACGTATCTATATAGTCCTTTATTTTGTCGTCGATGCTCGTGTATTCCTTCACGGGGCACTGTATCAGCGTATGCGGCAGCCCGACCGCCGACGGAAAGCCGTTCCCCGAAGAGAGGGCGTAGACGTGCACGTCGTGGCCGAGCCGGGCTAGGCTTTCGGCCAGGTTTATCGTGTGCGTGACGCCGCCCCGGGGCTTCGTCGAATACGTCAGCAGCGCTATCCTAAGCGGTTTCATTAAGCTCCTCGAGCTCTATGCGTGAAATCAGAAATCTCATCCCGTAATATATGCCGACAGCCGTGTCCGCGCCCGACGTCTCGCCCATTTTTATGAGCTTCCGGGAAAGCGCCGCGGTTTCGTCGGGGCCTTGTGAAACGATAGCGTAAACGAGACCCCACGCCGGTGCCGGCGCCTCTCCGCGCGAGGCCTCGATCAGGTAGCTCACGCTGTATATGGTCGTCTGACTCTTCGCGCTGTTTACTATTTGACCTGCGAATTTGTTTATGAATCCCGAAAGAGCGCCGTCTTCGAATAATATGTTGACGCCCCGCTTCAGGCTGAATATGAGCCCCGCGAGAAAATCGTCGCAAGAGGGTGTAAGCCCCGGACCGAGCCCGAGTAACTGTCCCGCATTTTCGACTGCAGATTTAAGATCGCCGGAGAAGAGCGCCCACATAAGCCTTTCGATGTATGGCCGGGCTCTTTCCGATACGGACTGCGTTTGCTCCTTTAGGAACACCTGCATCGGGCCGAGGAGCTCGACGCTTTCGAGAAGCGGCACTAGCCCCTCCCTCGAAGGATGGGTATAGATCACATCCCTCAGCACCCTCGTGTTGAGGTTCATTTCCTCGAGGCTGCGCCGTTCCAAAGGTGCCGGCGGCGCGTTCCAGATTTCAGCGTCCGAGAGATCCACTGAAAAGCCGTCCCCGGCTGCACGTAGCAAGTTCTCCGAGAAAATCACCTCGGCTCCTTCGCGTATACCTGCCGATTTAAAGTCCAGATCTCCGTCGCTCAAGACCGTTATGGACGCAGGGCCGATGTAGTCTCTGTCTGTAATCAGCTTCACCAGCGTATCGACTCCGCCGTTCAGGTAGACCGCATGCTCGAAAACGCTCTCCACCACCGCTTTTTCCTCTGGCTTAAGTATTTCCTTTACCCTGTATCCCGCAGTCTCGGCTTTAAAAGTAATTCGATCTTTTCTTTCGTTCATATCTCGCGCGGAAGAGCGCAGTCAAGCACTGCGGCACGCCCAGGAATACACGCCGCGAAGCCGCTCTCAGAGCTCAATCCGGTATGAATTAGTTGTATTTCTTCCAGTGCGGACGCTTCCCCGGATAGGAGGTATAGAGAATAATTTTCCTCCGCAGACTCCAGGGGACAATAAGATAGAGCGGGACGAAAATATTCCTCCAGAAAAACGGGACGAGCCCCCCTTCGCGGTAGGGCTTCGCGCACGATTCCGGGTACCGCGAAATCATCTGGTCGTCCGCGGCTTCCATCAGATATTTTTCAGCGTTTTCTCTCAGCCAGTGTCCGAATGCCATAATCTAACCTCCCGAAGCGTTTCAGGTGAAGTATTTGCATGCCGATCCACCCGCCCCGCTATCCCTTTTTCCTGAGGCTCGCGAGGCCGGCCTGCGCCGCGAGGGCGATCGGCTCCATGAGCGCTCCAATCGGCGGTGAGTAGACGTTCTCCATCCACGCAAGCTCTTCGAGCTTCACTCCGCGCTTGATAACGAATGCGAGAAAGTCGGCACGCTCTTTTATACCTTCGCCGCCCGACATCTGCGCCCCGAGCACACGGTGCGTATCGGGATCGACAATGAGCTTCACCCTTATCCTGCTGACGCCCGGATAATACCTCGCCCTGGATATGCCCATCGCGAAAGCCACGAAGTGCGGTATGCCGAGCGCCTTGTGGAGGGTTTCGCCCATCGATACGCCGCCCACCTGCACCTGCCCGCCGACCATCCCCCAGGGGATGTAGACCGGATCGTAGGCGCGGTCCTGCCCGACGGCGTTTGAGGCGGCGACCCTTCCCTGGGAATACGCATGGCTGCCCGAAAGGCCCTGTATGGGAATGTCGGTTACGCCGTGAACGACCTCCGCGCAGTCGCCGGCGGCGTAAACGTCTTTCACTGACGTGCGCATGTGGTCGTCGACGAGTATCCCGCCCGTCGAGCCGATCTCGAGCCCGGCCGCTCTGGCGAGGCGGTTATTCGGCTTTTTCGGGAAGGCCACGACGACGGAATCGCACTCTATCTCGCCTGCGGTCGTAACGACGGACTTCACCTTACCGTTAACTCCCTTGAACTCGAGCACCCTGGTTCCGAAGTGGAGCTTCGCCCCCATCTGTTCGAGCGATTCCTTCACAGGCTCCATGATGTCGGGGTCGGCGACTTCTGACATTATCCACGCGCCCTCTTCGACGAGGTGCGTTTCGAGCCCCCTGTGCGCGAGGTTCCCCGTCATCTCTATGCCGAGCGGCGTCGCGCAAACGACGACGACCTTCTTTATGGTGTCGAGGAACTTGTCGTATTCCATCGCGCGCCGGATGTTCTTAACGTAATGGACGCCTTCGAGATCGATTCCGGGTATCTCTTTAATGTCGTACTCGAAACCGGTGGCGATTATGAGGCGGTCCCATCCGTAGGACTCTGAACCCGCGCTGACGGTGCGGTTCTGGAGGTCGATGTTCGTAATCGTCGTCCTGAGCTTGAGGTCGATGCCGATGTTTGCGTAGTGCTCCGATGTTTGCAGGAAGAGACTCTCGAAATTCGGGATCTCCCGCCCATGGACGAACGGTATGCCGCACGGGCTGTAGGCGACGTCCTCGAACTCGGAGAAAAGCGTTACCGAGGCGTCCGGCGCCAGGGATTTCGACGTTGAAGCCGACGAAATCCCCCCTGCGCCCCCGCCTATTATCACTATTCGAAGTTTATCTTGAGCCATTTAATCTACCTTTTTAATTTTGTTGCCGGCCCGGCCTGCCGGCCGGCTCCCCTGTAAAGAAGAGCCGGTCAACTGAGCCTGACTGGTTTTATGAGTTTTTTAAACTTGACGTTCCCGGCAAGGGCCCTTTCGAAATCCGGCAAGACCGAGCACTCGCCGCAGCTGACGCATCCCGCAAGGCTGCTCTTGGATGCGCTGCCGTACTTGGCGAGTATCTTCGCCGCCTCGGTGTACACGTATTCCATAATCTCGGGACGAGGCGGCTTAACATTCTCCATCGGCGTTCCCGCCACCGGCCTGAAAGGCACGATGAAGGGATACACTCCGATTTCGGCGCAGAGCGCCGCGCCGTCGATCACAGTCCTCAGCCTTTCGCCGAGGCCGACGAGCACATACGTGCTCACCTGCCACCTGCCGAAGACCCGGACGCCTTCCTTCCATGTCTCTATATATTTATCGAGCCCGATTCTCGCCTTCCCCGGGGTCACTCTCTTGAACACCTCGGGGTCGAACGTCTCGATGTGAACGCCGAGAGAATCGACTCCCGCGTCCTTGAGACGGCCGAGCCAGGCGAGGTCTTCGGGGGGAATTATCTGGAGCTGTATCGGGACGCCGGTCGCCTTCTTAACCTCTGAGCATATCTCGGCATACTTCCTGAGCGCCTTCTCTTCATCGGGCGCGACGCCCGATGTGAAGACGACATTCGTTATCCCGTCGAGCTCCTTCGCGAGCCTTATCGTCTCGACCAGGCTCTTCGCGTTTTTAAACCCTACCGTGCTCCTGTCTTTTAAGGTGAGCTCAATTCCGCAGAACTGGCATCTCCTTTCGTCGTTCCAGAAATCGCAGGTCTGAAGCAGGGTCGTCGCGAAAGTGGTCGGACAGTGAAGGAGCCCGACACGCTGCATCGGAATTCCGGCCGACGTCTCGTGCCCGTGGAACTTCGCGCTGCCCATGAGCTCCACCTGGACGAGCGCGACGCCGTCCCTGAATATCCAGTACTCGTTGTTTATCTGATCGAGATGATAGGGGGACGAGGCCACGAAATCTCCGACGACGGGAACGTTCGCCTCGCCGTCCGGGAGTATTTTAAGATGTATCCCTCCTGTCGGCCCGGCCCCTCCGCTCCTGACATCTTTCGTGTCGGGAATCCTGAGACCTAAACTCTGCAACTCTACTTTCAGGGTTCTTGAGTCCATTTTAGCCCCCTCGGCACCTGGTTTATATGACGAAACGCCCGCAGCTTATCCGTCGGACAAACTACGTAACAAATCCCCAATTACCTGACCGCGCTTACTCCGATACCCTTATCACTAAGGATACTAGGAGTATCAGACAGTCCAAGTGTTAAAGATCATCGCTCCCGCCCTGTGATGCTCTATCACGATGTCGAGAATGTCGGTCGGATGAATCGGCACAACGCCTTCTATGAAGCTCGATTCATTCTGTCCGAGGAGGGCGGCTGCCGAAAAGCGGCACGCGAGAACCTTGATCCCTTCGCTCATCATTCTGTTGACGAGGTTCGGGTAGAGCTGGATACCGGCGCCGTAGCCGTCGTCGCCGACGTTCGGCCATCCCCTGTATACGGGTATGCCGGAAGCAGGTCCGTAGAAAAGAACTGTCGTGTCGTATCCCTTCTTCTTGGTCCTTATAGCCGTGAGCATGTTGATGCCCGCGACGGAGCCTTCGTAGGGAACCGAGTGGATGAGGAAAAGGGCCTTCTCCCCTTCTCTGGCTTTATGGTCGGGGTAAAGCTTCTCCTCGTAATTCACTAATGCTTTGCCCTTCTCGGGTCTATCCGCTTTAACTCTGTCTACAGCCATGATGAATTACCTCCTGAAGTTTATTTGGTTTCCAAAATCCGGCATAACGAAACCGGATAATCTTTATTTTCAACGGAAACTAAAGCCAATCCCTCGTTTCGGTAAAGCCTGTTATGGTTGTTGGCGACAGCTGAAAGCCTGCTCCCGGTAAGGCCGACTCGGGCCCGGTCCGGGAGACCCCATCTATTCCCCATGATATTACAAAAGCCGTTTAAATTCAACGTATATAACCCCTTTTCGTCAACTTCATTCGAGGCTCAGTGGACTATCTCCGTCCCCTCTTCTCCGTTTATCGCCTGCTCGATATTTTCGAGCGAGGTTATGATCGTTTTTTTGCCCCCGGCCCGGAGGAAATTAATCGAGGCCTCTATCTTGGGGCCCATGCTCCCGGGCGGAAAATGCCCCTCTGCGAAATAGCGCTCGGCCTCGGCGAGTGTCATCCTCGAGATCGCCTTTTGATCGGGCTTGCCGAAATTTATCGCCACCTTGTCGACGGGCGTTACGAGCATTAATATCTCCGCGTTTATCAGGCTCGCGAGCCTCTGGGCGGCAAAGTCCTTGTCTATGACCGCGGCCACGCCCTTGAGCCCGCCGCGCTTGTCCCGCACGACCGGAATGCCCCCACCCCCGCACGCTATGACGACGTAGTTGTCGTTCGCCATCCTGGAAATCTCGTTCTTTTCGACTATATCTATGGGCCTCGGCGAGGGAACGACCCTCCTGTATCCCCGGCCCGAGTCCTCCCTCATTATCCACCCTTCCCTTTCCTGGAGCTCCTTCATTTCCTGCTCGGTGAAGAATGGCCCGATGAACTTCGTCGGGTTCTTGAAGGCAGGGTCGTCTTCGGAAACGACAACCTGCGTAATAAACGCCGCGACGGACCTGTCCATCTTCTTTTGAACGAATATGTTCCTTAGCCTCTGGGCGATCATGTAGCCTATCTGCCCCTGCGTCATGGCGTTACACACGTCAAGCGGCATGGGGGGAATCTCGTCCGAAAGAGATTCCTGCTGCATGAGAAAGTTCCCCACCTGGGGGCCGTTCCCGTGCGTGATGATTATCTTGTACCCCATGTCGAAGAGGCCGATTATCTTCCTGCACATCTCGTCGGTTTTCAGTATCTGCTCGGAGTAGGTGCTCTTTCCGGTGTGACTCATAAGAGCGTTGCCTCCGAACGCAACCACAGCCGCTTTCATATTTTCTCTCCCTTGTTTCTTTTCACTGCGGGCGTTTTGCCGCGGGAGGCGATGTATCCCGCCATCCTCGAAGCGAGGGCGTTTGTCGGAAATACGAGAATGCCTTCCGATTCCAGCTTTTCTTCCTGCGCCTGAAGACCCTGGGGGTCTTTAGCCGTCCCGCATACGTGAGCTACGAATGCCAGCTTCCGTCCCTTCTTCGCGGCGGCCTTTTTCGCCTCCTTTATGGCGGGCAGGATGTCCCCGGCCGGGTCCGGGCTTGCTACGTATCCGAGGACGATGTCGAGCAGTATGACTCCGACTTCCGCGCGCGACGCCTCGCGCACGAGCCTTTCGTTCCGGAGCTGCGCGTCTATCATCGGATGAGGACGGCCGACCGTGAATTCCTCTTCCCCGAGGTCGAGGCACGTATGGCGCTCGCTTTTTCCTGAATCTTTCAATTTGTATTCTTTATTGAGCGGGGCGTTCGAGTAGACGCCGCCGAGTATCGGCTCGAGAACCTTCTGCGCCTCGTAGCAGAGCGTCCCGCCGGAGAATAGTCCCCGGAGGTATTTTTGCCCCGGGGCGAGCGATTTCACGAGTTTGTCGGCCTGTTTCTTCCAGCCCTCTCCGCCGTGTATGCGTTTCATGTCGCCGCCCGCGAGCCCGACCGCACCTATGGCGGCGGCTTCGAGGGTCGAGGCGAAAACGGTCTTCCCGTTCCCGTGGCTGACGTCGCTTCCGAGGAAGCAGATGACAGCCGGTTTCCCGGCTTTCTCGATTGCACCAAGTATCTTTTCGGCGACATTTTTCGACGGCGGCTTCGAGACCAGAACGAGAAACTCCGTGGCTTCGTCCTTTTCGAGAAGCCTCAAAGCTTCGAGCGTCATTATGCCGCCGACGTCTTCGGAAAGGTCACGCCCCCCGACGCCTATGGCGTGGGATATGCCGATGCCAGCGTTGTTTATAATGCAGGAGACTTCCTGGAGCCCTGTGCCGGATGCGGCGATCATACCGACCGGCCCACGGTCGAGAACGTTCGCGAACCCGAGGCCGACGCCGTTTAGTATTGCCGTACCGCATCCCGGACCCATTACAAGCAGCCCCTTATCTCTCGCCCTCTCCTTTAACTCTATCTCTTCGTCTATGGTTAAGTTGTCGCTGAAAAGGAATGTATGAAGCCCCGTGTCTATGGCCTTTCCGACTTCGAGCTTGGCGAACTTGCCCGGAAGCGATACGGCCACGAGATTAGCACCCGGGAGCGCGCCGTACGCAGAGCCGAGGTTCTTGTACTTCTTTGTGAGCTCCACACCCGCATCGGGCGGCGCGAGGAGCGAATCGAGCATGTTCACCGCTTCCTCGGCCTTCTCCTTCGAATCGGCCTTTACGGCCACTATAAGATCGTTCGCCGTAGCCTCGGGCATGGAATCCAGGAGGCCGGCATCCTTGAGCATGAGAAGGTTGGCCTCCGTCGCCATTATGGCGGCCGCGTCTTTCACGCCCGAAACCCCCGAGAGCTTCTGGCTTATCTGCATCAGCTTCATCGAATCCTGGTAATGATTTTTTTTAACAACGTGTAAAATCGCCATTACGTATAAATCCTTTTATTCCGTTTCCTAGGCTGCCAGTTTGTACCGGCCGCCGAACGCCATTATCGCTTTCGAGAAGCACTCATAAGGGGCGTGAACGATTCCCGCCCCGATCTGCCCCGCGCCCGAGCTCTTGTGAACGACGGCGCTGTTTATGCTCGGGAGAATCCCCGTCTCGACTACTTTTCTGAGGTCGATACCCGTGGGCGTCCCCTCGAAGTCGAGCGAAGGGATGCCGAATTTCGGATTTTTGACTGTCGTGATCTCTCCCATGGCTCTGGTTATGGCGACCGACTCCTGGAACCCGCCGCCCGCGAACGAGGCCATCGAAGGCGCGGCCGCTATGGCGAACCCGCCGAGGCCCATCGTTTCGATTATGGCGCTGTCGCCTATGTCCGGCGCTCCGTCCTCCGCCGTGTATCCCGGGTTGTATAGGGCGTCGAGAAGATACGGCGACGGGGCGATGAACCATTCATCGCCGAGCCCGCTCACTCTAATGCCGAACTCCGTGCCGTTTCGGGACATTGCCGTGACTATCGTGGAATTTTCTATATCCCTCGCCGCGTCCATCGCGAGCTTGGCGGCCGTCATCGTGATATTAAGGAAAAAGTGGCTGTTGCCCGCGACGAATTTGAACGCGCGGACTGCCTGGTCCACCGGAAGACCGAGGGAGAAGAGCGGCTCCGTGATATTTTTCAGAAAAAGGTTAGTCGACGCGGCGTGGCGGTTGTGGCATTCGTCACCCATCTGGATACCCTGCGCGAGGACGCTCCATACGGGGATGCCGCCCATCTTCGCGACGACCTTTTTCATGACCGGCGCGAAATCGTCGCGCATGAATTTAAGACGCGTAATGGTCTCTTCCTCGACAGCGCCGAACCAGAGGACCTTCCCTCCGCCCTCGTTGAACGTCGAGTACGCGAGCCTCCCGCTCGTCATGTCCTTCATAACGACAACAGGCATCGACGCCGAGATGATCCCCGTCATGGGCCCGACGGAGCCGTGAGTGTGATTCGAGGAAAGTTTTATCTTTTTCGACTTTACGAGCTTGTCGACAGCTTTCATGTCTGGCGCGAGCCCCTCGAAAACAGCCGCCCCCCTAGCAGCGCGCTGCATGGCGTCGCACATGGCGCCCCATTCGATAGGCGGCCCTGCGTGAAGTATGGTTTCCGGCGTCATGCCGGGGATCACGTCGAGCGCCGTCGCGACGTCCACGAAAACCGGTTCGACCGAGAGGATCTTTTCGACGGCGAGCTTGTTCGCTTCGTTTATGAGCTCGGCAATGTATTTTTTCGGTTTCGCTTCCATTCCTGTCTTGTCTATCCTTTCATTCTTATGACGGCGGCACCGCGAGTATCCAGAGGAGCTTCGCCTGTTTCTCGCCGACGTTCTTCCATTTGTGGTTGAGGTAAGTCCTGAAGTGAAGGCTGTCGCCCTGCTTGAGGACGTATGTCTTGTCGAGCACCTTGAACTCGACCGTCCCGTCGAGGCAGTAAACCAGCTCTTCGCCCGAGTGCTTCATGGGCTTTCTGCCGCTGGTCGCCCCGACGTCGACGGTCGCATAGGCCGCAGTCATGATAAAGTCGCCGTATTTCTGGGCCGATATGGCCTTGAGATCGAGCCCCTTCTTGAACGTCAGTATAGGTTCCCTCTCGCCCGCCGGAACGAGGACGACGTCCTTGTCTTCCTCCACTTCCTCGATGAAATGACTCACCTTCTTTCCGAGGGCGTCCGAAATCTTCATCATGGTCGTGATGGTCGGTATGATGCCGTTCGACTCTATCTTGTGTATAGCGGCGGCCGAGATACCCGACCTCTCGGAAAGGTCTTTAAGCGACATATTCTTTTCGGTTCGAAGCGTTTTTATTTTTTCCCCGAGCTTTGAAACAATGTGATCGATCTGATTCTTTTCCTTGTTCATTCCTCACCTTTAAATACAAAAACGGCCCTTTTAAATCCCGATCAAAGCCTCGTTCTGAAAATCCCAGAGGAGCCACTTCCGGGATTCTCCATCCACGAAATAAACCTTGCTGTCGTTTGTGACGGTGCCTATGCTCTCGCACGTAAGGCCCAGGGCGTGGAACTTTTCCTTCACTGCCTGCGTTTTGCCAGGCCGGAGCGACAGGACAAACCCGTAGCTCGGAAAGGCTAAAAGCCATTCGCCGAGCGGTACTTCAAACGGTCTCGGGATGGCGTCGACATTTATATCGGCCCCCTTGCCCGAGCTTTCGAGGAGCATGAGGATGGAGCCTATGAGGCCCGCCATGCTGACGTCCTTGGCCGTGTCAGCCGCGCCGTCATCCGCGAGTAACGAGATAGCCTCCAGGTGCTCTACAGCCTCCCTGTCTTCGAGCATGCTGGAGGAATCCCAGAAATTAAAACCTGATAGAAATTTCCCTTTCGGATTGTATATGAAGACGAGGTCGTCACCTTCGCGCGCGCCGAAGCTCGTGAGGAGATTCTTTGCTTTCCCCAAAATAAAGACTGCAAGCGAAGGATGCTCCGCGTCGGTCGTTATGTGCCCGCCGACTACGGGAACACCGTAACGCTCCGCGTTGTCCTTTATTCCGCGCAGTATCTCCGAAGCGTTTTCTGAAGAGCTGGAAAAAATTACGTCGAGCACGGTGACGGGCCTTCCGCCCATTGCGTATATGTCGCTGACGTTCGTGAGAACGGAAGTGCGGCCTGCGAGGTAAGGATTATCGGCGACGAGAGGCGGATAGACGCCCTCGCCCGCGAGGAGCAGATAGCCGTCTTCGGTTTTTATTGCGGCTGCGTCGTCGCCCAGCAGGACATCGGCGGCGCCGACTCTGGATGAGGCGGGAAAATGTTTCCAGACGCCGCTTATCGCCCGCTTCTGAAACAGCCTGTCCGACGACCTTATGCTTTGAATGAGCTCCTGCATAATCTCCCTTTCAGCCGGAGGCAAGGTCCGCCTCCATGAGTTGATGAGGAATGCCGTGGTATTCCTCGGGGTCGCCAATCGGGGTCCATCCAAGTCTTTGAAAAAATCTCACGTTCTGGGGCTGAACATAAGCCAGAAACCGTTTACACTCGCCTCCGGACTTCATCGTCTGGACGGCGAATTTCACGAGGCCCATGCCGACGCGGCCGTTCCGGTAACCGGGAGCGGCGCTCAGCCGCCCGCCTACCCACGTATCGCCCTCGATCCTGTAGCACCTGACCGCGCCTACCACTTCACCCTCGGGGAGCTTCACCGAGACGATGTGAATGACTTTGTGAAACGGGTCGGTGTCGTATTCGTCTACGTCTGACTCGCCGAATATGCGCTGCTCTTCTACGAAGACCTCGCGCCGCAGACGAAAGTAATCCTCGAGCTCCTTCTCTTCCCCGGCAACTTTGAAAACGAATTTTTCCAAAAGACTATCACTTGGGACCGTCTACTATACTTGATACCTTATCAACTTTAGTAAATTAAGTCAAGACATTTTTGACCTCCGAAATCAACCCGTCGGGTGTCGTTCGGCACTCGCCCGCACGCAGCCCGGAGCTGTGAAAAAGAAAAAGCCAATAACCGCCGAAGCTTTGAATTCAAAGGCTAAGCGGCCCTGGAGGGAGTAGAAAAAATTACGGTTGACTATAAAGGCAAGATTTCCTAGAATATATAAAATATAAACTTTAGGAAATCCTATGCCTATCTACGAATATCGTTGTAACGACTGCGAAAAAGAAGTCAGCATATTTTTCCTGAGTTTCGCGGACGCGCAGAGCGAAGAGGCCCTTTGCCCCGAATGCGGATCGAAGAGGCTCGAAAGAATCGTTTCAGGCGTTTCCGTCCTCAAAGAAAAAAAGCCGGTTGCCCAAAACCCTTCACACCGCACCACATTCAAGGAAGACGATCCCGGAAGCCTGGCCCGCACAATGGACGACGCGGCGCGGAAATCCTCCGCAAACTACGGGGACGATTTTAAAGAGGTGAAGAACCGGCTCGAAAAAGGCGAGTCGGCCACGTCAATCGAGAAGTCCATGCGAAAGCGTGTCGGGGAAAGCATGGAATCGCCACACTGACAAAATAGCTTGAATAAAAGTACGTCCAAGGAGGCAATAATATGAGCGTAGTAAAGAGAAAGAAGGTTTTCGACAATCATTCGCATATAGGACCAGTGCCCGGATTTGCTTACTACGGGCTGCCCCAGGCCGTAAAACCCACTACGGACTACAATACGACGGAAGAGTATTTAAAAGGGATGGACGGGAACGGCGTCGACCGCGCCCTCGTCATGGCGAACTACGGCTATCCCGATTCGGCCCAGCCCTTCTCGCTTAACCCGCTCGTCGGGGAAAGCGTGCAGTCGAGCGACAGGCTCTTCGGCCTCATATGGGTTTCGGCCCTCCCGAAAGATAAAGAGCGGACAGCGGAGGCCCTAAAGCTGATAGGCGAAAAGGGGCTGATTGGTCTTAAGACGACATGCCTCCTCGGCGGGACGTTCAACCCCGAGCAGTGGGAGCCCGAGGCCGCAGAGATATGGAAGACGATCCTCGACGCGGCGGCAGACAACGACATGCCGCTTCACATTCACACCAGCCCCGGCGGCGGCTCCGACATAGACAACGCCCTAGCACTTATAAAGGAATATGGGAAGAAGGTTAAGATCCACGTCGTTCACATGGGCGGCGGAGTCAGCGGTCACATCAAATTTGTCCCCCGCTTCTTCGACCTCGTCCAGGAAGGCTACAAGGTCTACACGGACTCGTCCTGGGCGGTCGGCTTCGGCTCGTCGTGGCTCCTTAAGGAAATCCAGGAAAGGGGCATCGGCGGCGACCGCTTCCTCTTCGGCTCCGATATTCCCTGGAGCGACTTCGCCTCCGAGTACTGGAAGATCGAGGGGGCGGAGATTTCCGAGCAGCTCAAGGACGATATATTCTGGAACAACGCCGAGAAGCTCTACAGCAAGTTCTGGTAATTAAACTGCCGGAGACGTGCAACGGCGTCGGGCAGTTTAAATCACATCCAATTTGAAAACTAAAAAAGGGTGACCACGCGTCACCCTTTTTATTGCTATACAATTCCGCTAGTTTTGTAAGATCCCTCATGATTGTTCTAACCAGTAGATTTAATGGACTATGAACTAAATCGCGATATAATTAAACTATAGATGATAATTCGGCGAGGGCTTTTATATTTATTGTTTTCCCTTTATGCAATAGGACTTACTTATGGATTGATTAAGAATTTCTCATTCACTGCACTGATATTTTATTTAGTATTTATTGGTATAGGGGGTTGGGCCGTATTGAGAATTTTCGGACAATAGTTAGTTTGCGGGTTTTAATATACATACGAAACACTTCTCAAATATCATGAAACTATTGCTACTTCAATTACTTGTAGTGATGTTTGCTTACCCAGCAACAACTGCAGAAATCTATAATTACACAGATGAAGAAGGAAATACAAAATACACAAATGTACCAACAAAGAACATGCCGTATTCAGGAAATAAAGAGTCAACAAGTGAATTTGGTGAAGATGTGCAAATAATCGAACGACAAAAAACAGAATCGAATCAGATCAAATTACAGAACAAACAAGACATCGCAATTTTAGATAAGCTACAATTGGATTTGGATTTAACCGAAAATAAAATACTTAGCATTCTTGAAGAAATAGATGATATAAAGTCTTCTATTCCAAGTAGTTCAATGCAAGCATTAGACTATCTGAGCTTTAATCGATTTCATTATTCTGAATGTTTACGCATATTGGAAGATAATACATACATAACCAACTACCAATTTTACCCTAACTTCTATTGGGGAGTCTCCGGAACATCTATTACATACCCTGTTGTCGATCCTGACACAAAAGTTTATTGCAAACAATTGATACAGGACCGAAAAGAAAGAGAGGCCCTATTTGAACAGGGTAATGCGAGAATCAACGCACTAAAGTCACAATACGATGAGCTAATTATTTATAAAGAAGCACTATTAGAACAAATTAGAAAATATAGATGAATATAAGAAATCGATTTCAGGTTGTTATTTTTTTCGTGTTAGCAAGTTTTGTGCTTTGGTTAACTCTTTTTTCCTCCACAGCTTACTTTGTCAGGCCAGTTCCTCAACACCCAGAATATTGTGAGGAATGGGTCTTGCTACCGAAAGACTCAGATGCACCCGAAACATTAGCAGGTTCCCAGCATCGTTGTCTCTATTTTATTAACTCCCTTGAAAAACTTAAGTACGAACATAACTTACGCATGGTCGAGAGAAATCGTATCATTATTTATACAATCATGGTTATCGCTTTTTTATCACCGCTAGTTTTTTTCCATGGGCTTCCTGTATGGGATTTATCTTAAGTTTTATGCCAATCATTCTTAGTATGATTATTCCTGCTCCTTATCAGTGGGCCCCAGAATCTATAAAAAATTATGTCGAATCTCGGCGTGTAGAAACACTTAAGGAGCTCACGGAAATCAACACAAAGATGGAGATTCAGCAAGACAGTGGCCAACAAAGTTAAAAATGGTTATGGGCCTAGTTCAAAAAGGTATAATCGGAAAACCATTAAGAAATGGTGCCGAAGGCGGGAGTCGAACCCGCACGCCCGGAAGGCACCACCCCCTCAAGATGGCGCGTCTGCCAGTTCCGCCACTTCGGCACTCGTTGGCGCAGTTAAAACTTACGAGGGAAAAGATAAATTAGCATAACATAGGAGGATTTCAAGGGCGCGGGGAACGTTGTAAAAATATTCCCGCTCCCGCCTCCGAAAAACCACCGTAACCAAAGTAAAAATCCGCTCTCCTGCTCCGGCTATCAAGCTACGCCCCGTATTTCTGGAGGCGCCCGGAATGGGCCAGGACAAGCGTCATGAGGTCGGCCGCCCTGAATGTGCCGAGCTCCCCGCCCCTGCAGTCCCCCTCGCCGAATCCCCCTTCCCCGCCGCCCTGCGTGTACTCAGAGCTTATGAGTATCGGCACAGGGTGCCAGCTGTGGGATTTCATCTTCGCCGGTGTCGAGTGGTCGCCCGTCACGACAAGCACGTCCGGCTTGAGCGCCATGATCTCCGGAACGAGCGAATCGAATTCCTCGATGACCTTCACCTTCGCGTCGAAGTTCCCGTCCTCGCCGTAGCTGTCGGTTTTCTTCACGTGCAGGAAAAAGAAGTCGTGCTTGTCGAAGTCACGCTTCAGCGTTTCGACCTCGCTCTTTATCGACATGTCCTCGACTTCGAGCACTTCCATACCGACAAGCTTGGCTACTCCCCTGTACATCGGGTACGTGGCGATGCAGGCGGCGTCGAGGCCATAGGCCTCGGAGTATGGCGAGAGGTTCGGATGCACCGCGAATCCCCTGAGAAGAAGATAATTAGCCCTCTCCTCGTCCTTTATGACTTTTGCAACCTCGTCTATAAATTTTGCGACGACGGCCGCAACCTTCTCCGCCGACGGGTTGTTGCCGTGCGGCTTGACAGGGCTCTTGCCTTCGAGCTGCGGGTCGGTGTCGCCTATATCGTCCCCGCCCTCGGGCACCGGGCCCGGGAACGTCAGTATAACGGCTATCCTGTGCTCCATGCCGGAAGTCACGTTCACCTTCACGCCGTCTATCTCCTTTATCTTCTCCGTTATCCTGCGGACGATGCGTATATTCTCCTGCGTAGGTATCCTGCCCGCGCGGCGGTCGGTGACTATCGGGGTGTCGCCCTCGTACTTCACGGTCGCGAAGTTGCCCCTTATCGCTATGTCGTTAGGGCCGACGACGAGGCCGAGGCCGAGCGCTTCGAGCACCCCGCGCCCTATCTCGTACTTGAGCGGGTCGTATCCGAAGAGGCCGAGGTGCGCCGCGCCGCTTCCCGGCGTTATGCCGACGGCGACAGGCATGTGAAACCCGGTCGCCCCCGCCCTGGCCAGCGCGTCGAGGTTAGGCGTCGAGGCCGCTTCGAGCTCCGTTTTCCCGTCTTTTCTTAACCCGCCGAGGCCGTCGAGAACACAGAAGACTATCTTCGTATCGTTCTTCTGGATTATTTTCTTTATCACTTCCTGCATTAGTCACCTCTTTATAAGGGTTATAGAATTTTTACAGCCAATGCGCCGGCAATCAAGCCCCGGGCTCTTCGAGAAGAATCTCCATACCGTCGTAAGCGGGCGTGATACCCTCGGGAAGCTCGGCCGAAAGCTCGTCGTAGTCTATCTCGTGCCCCATGTGGGTGAGGACAGTCAGCCCGGGTTCCAGCTCCTCCGCCGTTTCCACAGCCTGCTCTATGTTAAAATGGGCCGGGTGCGGCCTGTACCTGAGAGCGCTTATTATAAGGAGGTCGAGCCCGGTGAGCTTTTCCATGGTCTCGTCAGGGATACCGCTGCAGTCGGTGAGGTAAGCCATGCCGCCTATCCTGTATCCGAGAATCGTCCAGTCAGCGTGAAATATGGGGAGAGGCGTAACTTTTACGCCGTCCGCCTCGAAATCCCCGGACACCGTGTTCATTATGAGCTTCGGCTTCCCGCCCGCAGAAACGGTGCTGTCGAATATATACCCGAAATTTTTCTTTAAATTACCGATGGTTCTGGCGTCCCCGAAGCATGGAATAACCTTCCCGTTCATGAAATTATAGACCCTGAGCTCGTCTATGCCATGCGTATGGTCGGCGTGGGAATGGGTGTAGAGGACAGCGTCGAGGCTGGTGATGTCGTGCCGGAGGGCCTGGAACCTGAGATCCGTCGAGGTGTCTATAAGTATATTTTTACCCTCTGTATGAACGAAAAGGGAGCATCTTGTCCTGTTGTTTTTGGGATTGCCGGAGGTGCAAACGGGGCACGTACAACCGACTATGGGGACGCCCGTAGAAGTGGCGCACCCGAGAATAATAACCCTCATTACTATGAATTTAGCATTAACCGGGGGTTATTTCAAAAAATCGCACTTTAAAACGGGAGATCATCCGGTAAAATGTTAAAGTAGATTATAAAATACCATTTACAAAGAGCCAGCAAAATAATATAATAAAAACTAATGTGATGAAAAAACCGGCGCTTTACCTCACAATCGTCGCTCTGGCTGCCATATTTTCATCATGGGGAGACGTTTTCGCCCAGGAAAGGGGCGAAAAACTCTACTCAGAAACCCTCCAGCTCTATAAAACCCTCGCGGCGGACCCTTCCAAGGTCAACAACAAAGAGATCTGGAATACGATAGCCCGAGCTTTTTACAGTATTTACAGTAACTATGGCGGCAGCGAAAAGGCCCCGAACGCGCTTTTCCTGTCCGGGAAGATGTACGAAGAGATGGGCGACCGCTTCAAATCCCAGGAAGACCTCGACACCGCCCTCGAATATTCGCGGCTTTTCGTCAGGCGCTATCCCGACAGCAACCTCGCCGACGACGCACAGCTCAGGGTGGCGAGGATAGTAGAAAAAGAGAGCAAGCCCAACGCCTACGTCGAATACCAGAAGCTTATAGACGAATACCCGAACGGCGACATGGTCACAGCCGCCCGGAACAAAACGCAGGACCTTTCCCCCTTCAAGCCCAAGACACCCGTCAGGGCGGCGGGAGCCACGGCGGACGGCAAGGTAAAATACGAGCCCGAAGAAGCGTCGAGCGGCCTCGTAAAGGTCAGCCAGATAAAACACTGGTCGACAGACAACTTCACCCGCGTCGTCATACAACTCGACAAGGAAATGCCGTTCAAGCCGATTTTCCTCAAGGAAGACCCGGCCAACGGCATGCCCCCGCGGCTGTTCGTGGATGTTTACGGGGCGCGGATAGACAAAGACCTCTACGTCGAGCCCATCACGACAGGTCTCCTCGAAGAAATAAAATTCGCGAGAAACACGAAGGACAGCGTCAGGGTCGTCCTATACATAAAGAGCTTTGACGATTACAAGGTCTTCGCTTTGCAGGACCCGTTCAGGATAGTCATGGACATACAGGGCTCGGGCAAGACGCCCGAGGACTACAACGTCGCAAAGAAGGAGCCCGAGCAATATAAATACGACCCCTCGATCTCGATGCCCGACGACAAGGTCTCCTCCCTTTCTCAGGCCCTCGGGCTCAAGATAAGGACAGTCGTGATCGACGCCGGGCACGGCGGGCACGACCCCGGTGCCATAGGCCCCTCGGGATTAAAAGAAAAGGACGTCAACCTCAAGATAGCCAGGGCGCTCAAGGAAAAACTGGACCAGGAAGGAAGAAAATTCGGCATAACGAACGTCTATCTTACGAGAAGCGACGACAGGTTCATACCCCTCGAGGAAAGAACGGGTATCGCGAAAAAGATGGGAGCGGACCTCTTCATTTCTATACACTGTAACGCCGCCAAGAGCAGGGAAGCCTATGGCATCGAAACGTACATCCTCAGCTTCACGAACGACCAGAGATCGCTCGCAGTCGCAGCGCGCGAAAACGCCAGCTCCAATATGTCGCGAAGCCAGATGTCGAGCGTTCTCAAGCAGTATCTCTTGAGCGCGAAGATAGAAGAATCCCAGACTTTTGCGACCCACGTTCAGAGCTCGGTCGTCGGCAAGCTGTCGGCCAAGTACCGGCCCGTAAAAGACAAAGGGGTTAAGAAAGCTCCCTTCGTCGTTCTCATAGGCGCGGATATCCCGAGCATACTCGTCGAAACTGCATTCATCACGAACCCGAGGGACGAGAAGAGGCTCAAGGACAGCGCTTACATAAACCACATGGCCGAAGGCATAATGGCGGGCATAAAGCGCTTCTCCTCGGAAATGCAGACGGCTTCGCTACAGTAGTATCAATTCCGGGAATACCTTTCCCGACACCCTTCTATATATTCCCAGAGACCTTCCGACCAGCGGCTGTAATATGCGGCAATCGTTTTTTATCCATGTTATTATTCATATTCCGAACGAGTGCACTCGATAAAGAACGGCCCGAAACGAGCCGCTGATCACAAGAAAATGAGCAAGAACAGAGAGATAGCAGAGATATTCGAGAACATGGCTGACATGCTGAGCGTCGCCGACGAAAACCCCTTCAAGATACGCGCCTACAGAAAGGCCGCGGTGAATATACTGGAGCTGAGGGAGGCCGTCGAGGATGCGGCGGCGCGGGACGAGCTCACAAGAATACCTGGCGTCGGAAAGGAGCTCGCCGACAAGATAAAAGAGTATGTCGAGACCGGCCGGATGAAGGAGTACGAGAAGCTCCAGGAGAAGATACCGCTCGAAACGACGGAGCTCCTAAGGATACCGGGCCTCGGACCGAAGACGCTGTCGCTCTTCTTTTCGGAGCTCGGCGTCAGAAACTCGGCGGACCTCGAAAAGGCGCTCGACGGGCCGGAGATCCTGAAGTTCAAGGGCATGGGGCAGAAGAAGATCGAGGACATACGAAAAGGAATCTCGCTCCTCAGGGAGAGCAAGGAGAGGAGACAGCTGGGCGTCGTTCTGCCGCTCGGAGAGAGCCTCGCCGCCGCCGTCTCCAGGATACCGGGGACTGAAGGCACGATACTCGCGGGCTCCCTGAGACGCATGAGGGAAACCGTAAAGGACATCGACGTACTGACGATCTCCGACAATCCCCCGGAGGTCGTCCAAGCGTTCACGGCCCTCCGGCCGGAAAAGGACGTCCTCGCGTCTGGCGGCACTAAGGGCAGCGTGATTCTTCAGGGTGGTATCCAGGCAGACCTTAGAGTGGTAGGTCCCGAGTCCTACGGCGCGGCGCTCCTTTACTTCAGCGGCTCCAAGGCGCATAACGTCCGGCTACGCGGGCTCGCGCAGAAAATGGGGCTCAAGATAAACGAGTACGGCGTATTCAGGGACGAGGAGATGATCGCCGGTGAGACGGAGGCCGAAATTTACAGGACCCTCGGGCTCCCGTTCATCCCTCCCGAGCTCAGGGAAGACAGGGGAGAGATCGAGGCCGCGATGGAAGGGAGGCTTCCCGACCTCATCGACCTCGGCGATATAAAGGGCGACCTTCACACGCACACGACGTGGAGCGACGGCAAGGCGAGCATCGCCGAAATGGCCGACTCCGCCGAAGAGCTCGGCTACGAGTACATAGGCATATCCGACCATTCCCCTTCCCAAACCATAGCGAGAGGCCTGCCGATCGAGAGGCTCCTCGAAAAGAAAAAGGAGCTCGCGTACGAAGCCGGCAAGAGAAATAATATAAAAGTCCTCATGGGGACAGAGGTCGACATCAAGATGGACGGGACGCTCGACTACCCCGACGAAATTCTGCGGGACCTGGACGTCGTCGTGGCCTCCGTTCACAGCGGGTTCAAGATGGACCGTGAGACGATGACGAACCGCATCATCAGCGCCATCAAGAACCCGTACGTCCATGCCATAGGCCACCCGACGGGCAGGCTAATCGGCGAGAGGGAGCCGTACGAAGTGGACATAGATCTCGTCATCGAGGCGGCCGCAGAATACGGAAAGGCACTCGAGGTGAACGGGTCTTACCCGAGGCTCGACCTCAACGACCTTCACGTGAGAAAAGCCGTCGACGCCGGGGTAAAGATAATCATATCGACCGACGCGCATTCGACGGCGCAGCTCCTGTTTATGCGCTACGGCGTGGGCACGGCACGGCGGGGATGGGTCCAGAAAAAGGACGTGCTCAACGCCCTCTCGTTCGGAGAGCTTCACGAATGGCTTAAGTCCGTGAGAGGCTGAAATGCGAAAATTAAAATCTCATCCCCGCTCTCTTACATCTAAAAATCAGGACAGAAACGGATTTCAGTAAATGAATATGAAACTCACCGAAAAAGAAGCGGACGGGCAGATACAAAGGCTTTCGAGGGATATCGACAAGCACAACTATCTTTACTACGTGAAGAACAGCCCCGAGATTTCAGACTCCGAGTTCGACGCGATGCTGAACGAGCTCAAGGAGC
Source organism: uncultured Spirochaetia bacterium (assembly GCA_964586675.1). Lineage (GTDB taxonomy): Bacteria > Desulfobacterota_D > UBA1144 > Nemesobacterales > UBA2774 > JADLGH01. Next base: position 99,916 of record CAZPHQ010000004.1, read on the forward strand.
TCGAAGCGAGGTTCCCCAACCTCGTAAGGCCCGATTCCCCGACGCAGAGGGTGGGAGGATGGGTCGCCGAAGGGTTCACGTCCGTAAGCCATATCGCGCCGATGATGAGCATCGACAACGTATCGACTCCGGAGGGCGCCTACGAATTCGACAAGCGGGTGAAGAGGCTCCTCGAAACTGAGAGCGTCGAGTACGTCGCCGAGCCGAAATTCGACGGGGTTTCGGCGTCGCTGACATACCAGGACGGAGTCCTGACGCGCGGGGCGACTCGGGGCAACGGGCTAACAGGTGAGGACGTCACAGCCAACCTAAAGACGATAAACACGATTCCCCTCAGGCTCGGCGGCAACGGAAAACCCCCCGCTCTCATAGAGATAAGGGGCGAGGTGCTGTACCCGATCGAGGCGTTTAGGAAACTCAACAAGGAGCTCACCGAGGCGGGCGAGCCGCTCTTTGCCAACCCGCGAAACGCGGCGTCGGGGGCGATAAGGCAGCTCGATTCGTCCATAACGGCGTCGAGGCCGCTCACGTTTTACTGCTGGGGCGTGGGCGAAGTGCGCGGCGCGGAGATTAAAACGGAATGGGAGCTCGTAGAGAGGCTAGGCGAGTGGGGATTCAAGGTCGATGAGCACATGCGGCTCTGTGTCGACTTTGACGCGGCGCTCGGTTATCAGAAGGAGCTCGAAGAGATAAGGGACTCCCTCCCCTACGAGGCCGACGGCATCGTCGTGAAGGTGAACAGGAGGGATTATCAGAAAGAGCTCGGAGCGACGGCCAAGCATCCGAGATGGAACATCGCCTACAAGTTCAAGCCGAGGCAGGGGACGACAGTCGTGAACGACATCACTGTGCAGGTCGGCCGCGTGGGTCTGCTCACGCCCGTCGCGGAGCTAGAACCGGTGGGCATAGGCGGCATCACGGTCAAGCGCGCCTCGCTTCATACCGACGACATTATAAAGGCGAAGGACATCAGGATCGGCGACACCGTCCTCGTCGAGAGGGCCGGCGACGTTATACCGGACATCGTAATGCCGATCATCGATAAGCGGACAGGCAACGAGAGGGAATTCGTTATGCCCGCCGAGTGCCCGGTATGCGCGACGCCCGTCGAAAGGGAGGGCGCGTATTTCTATTGCCCCAACCTCTCCTGCCCGGCGCAGCTAAAGGGAAGGATACGTCACATGGCCAGCCGCCGCGCGTTCGACATAGAAGGGCTCGGCGAGAAGATCGTGGAGCAGCTCCTGGCCGAGGGGCTCATTAAAGACCCGTCGGATGTGTTTTACCTGAAGAAGGACGAGCTGACCCCGCTCGAAAGGTTTGCCGAAAAGTCCGCCGCCAACCTCATCGCCGAGATAGAGAAGAGCAGGAAAGTCCCGTTCGACAGGTTCATAAACGCCCTCAGCATACCGCACGTCGGGGAGCGCGTGGCGCAGATACTGGCCGAGAATTTCACGAGCATCGACGCACTCATGAACGCCACGGCAGAAGAGCTGACAGCCATTCACACCATCGGGATCGAGATAGCCGAGAGCATAGTGCATTTCTTCCAGCACGAGCAGCACAGGGAATTAATAAAGAAGATGCTCGACGCGGGGATAGAGATAAAGTACGACATGAAAACGCCCGTCAGCGACAAGCTGAAGGGTATGGTCTTCGTATTCACGGGCGGGCTCGATACGATGACGAGGGACGAAGCCGAGAAGCTCGTGGCCTCACACGGCGGGCGCGCCATTTCATCCGTCACCAAGAAAACCAACTACGTCGTCGCCGGCAATGACCCCGGCTCGAAGCTCGAAAAAGCTGAATCTTTGGGAATAGAGATTTTGACCGAAGAGGATTTCAGGAAGATGGTGGATGGGCTTTGAAAGTCGTGGACAAAAGAGCTACGCTCGCCCCCTCTGCCTCATAATCTCGTAGATGAGTATCCCCGCCGAGACGGATGCGTTTAAGGACGTGACGGTGCCCGACTGCGGTATCGAGACGAGGAAATCGCATTTGTCCCTGACCTTCGCCGAAAGCCCCTTCCCTTCGTTGCCTATGACGAGCCCGAGATCCACCTTCGACAGGTCTTCTTCGTAGACCGCCTTCGGCGCCTTGGCGTCCGCGCCTACGATCCAGACCCTTTCCCGCTTCAGCTCTTCTATAACGCTCGAGATGTTCGTGACGCGCGCGACAGGAACATGATTCACAGCTCCGGCGGATGCCTTTATGACGGCGGGTGTAATAGACGCCGCCCGGTCCTTCGGGATTACGACGCCGTGCGCGCCGAGGACGTCAGCCGTTCTAATAATAGCCCCTAGATTCTGCGGGTCTTCGATATGGTCGAGGATTACGACGAGCAGCTTTTCGAGATTCCCCTGCGCGCGCCCGATTATGTCGCCTAAGGACGAGTATTCCCATTCAGGCACCCGGGCCGCGACGCCCTGGTGAGACGAAGTACCCGTAAGCCTCGTGACGGCGTCGCGAGGCAGCGAGAGGACCCTTACCCCCCTCCCCTTTGCGAGCGCGAATATCTCATGGTCCGCGTCTTTACGGGAATCTTTCGCGACGATGATCTCGTCGATCCTGGAGCGCGGGTCGGAGAGGAGCTCCTTCACGGGATTTTTGCCGTAGATTATCAAGCCGGTCCCCGCGTCAGTTCTGCGCGGCGCTTCCGCCCTCGCCGAACTCTTCCTTAGCCTGACGGATCTTGAGAAGGATGTTGTCGTTAAGCCACTTCGGGTCCCACCATTCTATAGGCCTCACGGCGACGCCGCCGACGTAAACGCCGTAATGGAGGTGGTCGCCGGCCGCGAGCCCTGTCTGCCCCGTCTTGCCTATTATCTGGTTCTTCTTGATCTCGTCGCCGACTTTGACATCTATAGAGCTCATATGGCCGTAGAGCGTCGAAACTCCCATGCCGTGGTCGATGATGACGGTGTTGCCGTATATGCCGAGCGGGCCGGAGTAGACGACTATCCCTGAGTTGGCTGCCTCTATGGGATAACGCTTGGTGACGGCCAGGTCGTAGCCCAGGTGATACTGCTTGTCTATCGCCTCGCCGTTGTAAACGTAAGTCCTCTCGTCGGCGAAATTGGCTTCGACCTTGGAATTCGAGAGCTGGTGAAACGGGCCGGTCCACAGTATCGCGCTGTCCGATTTCGACGACGCGTCGCGTATAGTCTGGTCGTTTTCTTTCCTGAGCTTGCTGTTCACGCTGAGGAACGCCGTTTGGGCGTCCGCCTTGGCGGACTCGCCCGCGAGCGGCCTTATGACGTCCCTTATGAAGTTGTCGCTAATCTGAATGTTGCTCTGCTTATACGGGATGTTTTTAAGCTTGTAGGGCACGGAGGCGGTCTTGCGGTTGCCCGCGGCGTCTTCGGCTACGAGCGTGATCGTCTCACCCGCGGGGACATTGTATGGATACGCGAAGAATACGAAGTGCACGTTCCCTTCGGCGAAGTCGCTCTTGTAGCCGGGGAAGAAATACTCCCCTATCTGAACGCCGCTCCTCACGGTATCGGGCGAGGTTTTGTAAATCACCAGATGAGAGCCGCCGTGGTTGATGTTGTGCTCGGTCGTCATGAGGTCGGCGGTCGGAGGAACGAGGTCGACGCTCACCTTCTTTTTTATCTCGGTCTTGTTCCCCGAAAAGAATTTCAGCTTCGAGCCGTCGCGGACTGTTACTTTAAGCTCGGCCGGTCCTTCCTTGATGCCCAGCTTCCCCGGGTCGAGCTCGAGCGTTATATTGTCGGCCATGACTCCATCGGGATAGGATTTGTCAAGAACGGTGGTTTCGCCCGTATCGTTCGCGAGTGTGACCTTCACGCTCCGGAGCCCCTTCCCCTTGTCCGTTATCTCTATGTCTAAGGGCTTAGTGCCTATGTAGTCCGAATCGAGCTTGAGATTCACCTCCGGAGCGTGCCATTCTATATTTGGGTAGATGTAAATCAAGCCGCCGATTATCAGCGCCAGAATCAGAAGCGTAAAAAATTTGCTCATGCCTTATGACCTCGTGCTCTCCTGGAATTATTATTAACGATATGCCTGGCGTTCAGAAGCGTTTTTTTATCGCGTCCGGGTACTCCGGGAAGTACCGCGCGATCAAGCTAAGATCGAAGCTCGCCAGTATCGACTCCTTGGGCTCGTTCTCTAAAAGGAACTCGAAGGATTTTCTGACCAGCTCGTCCGGCGCCGCGCGCCCATCTGTCAGCTTCCGGTAATACTCCTTTCCGAGCCGAACCTTGTGCGACGTCTGAGAGCCGCCGTCCCTGATAACGACCTCGTACTCGAAGCCCCCGCCGTCCGACCCCGTTTCCGTAACCGCTATCTCCGTCACCTGAGCCGCCTTTTGATTGTCAAAGTGAAATATTATAACCTAGTCTCCGGAAGGCATAAACCGGGTGAACTGCCAGAGGCTTTTACAATGAATATAGAGAGATTCGACGAGAGCGTGCACGATATAGACAGAGTCGCGGAGCTCATACTCTCTGCCGAGAACGTGAGCAGTGGAACGCGCTCTCCACGCGGGTCGCTGAAGGTGATAAAGAACCTCATACGCACCGGCAACAATTTCCTCGGCCGCGAGCATATAAGCGTCGCTCTTTCCGGCGGAGACATCGCGGGCCTCGTCGTCGGATACACCGGCAGGGGGCACGACGAGCTGAGGACGCTGCTGAGGCTCCTTTTATCACTGAGACTCGGCGAGCTCGCGAGCTATTTCACAGTCGTGTCGAAGATGGTGCACGGCGAATACACCCCCGACATCGCGCCCGACGAATATTACATTAGCCTTATGGTTGTAGACGAACGCATGAGGGGAAAGGGCGTCGGCTCCCTACTTATGAATCACGCAATAGAGTCGGCGAAGGCCGAGGGATGCAGTGGGGTACTGCTCGACGTCGACAGGGGAAACGATCCCGCCGGCGCGCTCTACGGGAAATTCGGGTTCGAGCCTTCGGATAGAAACACGTTCCCAGGCCCTTACACCGGGCCGCCGAGGACGATTACGCTCGAGCTCAGGCTCGCCTGAGGCAAATACGACATGGGAGACTTCAAGAACGAATTCAGCTGGTCCGTTTCGCGCGACGCGGCCTTCAGGGAATGCAGGCGTAAGTACTACTACGCCTACTACGGCTACTGGGGCGGGTGGGACAGGTACAACTCCGACCACGTCACGCGGACGCTTTACGTACTGAAGCAGCTCCAGAACAGGTGGCTCTGGAAGGGCTCCGTCGTCCATCACGAGATAGAGCGCGTGCTGAAGGAGCTCGTCACGACAGGCCGGCTCGTGCCCTTCGAAAAATCCGTTGAGCGCGTGAGGACCATGATGAGAGAGGGCTTCAGGTACTCCCGCGACGGGCTCTACTGGGAGCACGACGGCAGCATGAAGAATAAGACCGCCCTCTTCGAGCACGAGTACAAAGCCGGAACACCGGACGAGGTGTGGAAGAAGAACTATGACGAGGTGGTCGAGTGCCTGAAGGCTTTTTACGAGTCGCCCGTACTTGAAGAGATAAAGAACACACCCCGGCAGAACATAATTTCCATAGAGAGCATGAACGGGGCACACTTCTCGTTTTCGGGCGACAAGTACTTCGTCAAGCTCGACCTCGCTTACGAGAAAGACGGCGGCGTGGAGATAGTCGACTGGAAGACCGGCGCGAGCGAGGCGGACGACTTTCAGTTCAGGCTCTACACACTCTACGCCGCGGAAGAGCTCGAAGCGCCGCACGATAAAATATCCCTCACGGAATACAAGCTCCAGTCGGGCGAATCCGCCGTCCACAGGTTTACGAAGGACGATATCTCGGCCGCCGGGGAATATATAAAGAACAGCATACAGAGTATGAGAGACTGCCTTTCGGACCCCGTCGAAAACGCCGCCCTGATGAAGGATTTTCCGAGGACGGAAGACGAAAAAATGTGCTCCTACTGCAACTTTAAAAAAATCTGCTTCAACCTCGATTAGCCCCCTCGCGGCGCCCCCGCCCTGCCCCGCTTAATCTTAAATTCAGAATAAGGATGTAAAATGATAGAATAAGTCAGAGGAGAGCCATGTCCGAGCTGATAAGAAAGATTAACTATTTCTTCTCGCGGCAGCTGTGGCGCATCGACACGAAGGCCCTCACCCGGCCGAGGTCGATACTCGTCAACATCACGCGCCTCGTATACATAACCCTCCGCGAATACAGACAAAACGAGCTCGCCCTGAGGGCGATGAGCCTCGTCTACACGACGCTCCTGTCCTTGATCCCGCTCCTCGCCTTCAGCATATCCGTCCTGAAGGCGTTCGGCGTCGTCGATACACAGCTCGAGCCTTTATTGCTGAAATTCCTGACGCCCCTCGGCGACAAGGGGCCCGAGGTCACGGCGCGTATAATGGAGTTCATCGGAAAGATAAACTTCGGGGTGCTCGGTGCGGCGGGCCTCGTAATGCTGATTTACACCTCGATTTCCGTCATACAGAAGATAGAGGATTCGCTGAACATCATATGGAAGATAACGAGGGGCCGGAGCCTCGCGAGGAGGTTCAGCGACTACGCGGCCGCCCTTTTAATCGGCCCCGTTCTCCTCTTCGCGTCGTTCGGTCTCACAGCCAGCCTGTCGAGTAACACGGTCGTCGCGAAGCTCTCCCAGATAGAGCCTTTCGGCATGATATTCGTGGCCTCGGGCAAGGTCATACCGTTCACCTTCGTTATACTCGTCTTCGCCTTCATCTACTACGTGATCCCGAATACGAGGGTGAGGTTCGCGTCGGCCCTCGTTGGCGGCATGCTCGCCGGGATAGCCTGGCACATCACGGGCTGGATATTCACACTGGCCGTCGCCGGCTCGACAAACTACGCGGCCATTTATTCGAGCCTTGCGGTCCTGATAATTTTCATGATATGGCTCTACGTCAACTGGCTGATAGTGCTTGTCGGCGCCGAGATCGCTTTCTGTCATCAGAACCTGAAATTCCTCACGCTTAGAAAAGAGGTCTTTCATCTCAGCTCTAAACTGCTGGAAAAACTATCGATAGTCGTCATGTACTTCGTCGGATACAACTTCTTCAACGAGCGCAGTCCGTGGACCGTAAGCTCTCTCACCACCGAGATAGGTCTCCCGAGGGAGCCGGTGGAAGAGACGATAAGGGAGTTAATGCAGAAGAACCTTCTCGTCGAGACGAGGGACAACCCGCCCGTCCTCATGCCGGCCCGGAGCCTCGAGAAAATAACGGTCGGCGATATCGTCGAAGCCGTGAGAACGAACGACGAAACGGACCTCATAGAGAGAAAGTATCTTTCCCTGCCCGCCGTCGACGAAGTTACGTCGAATATGGAAAACGCGAGGAAAGAGGCCCTGGGCGGAATCACACTCAAAGACCTCATTACGAAGGATAAAAAGTGAGGTTCGTCGGGAGGAGACGGCGCGCCTCCTCCCGCCGGATTATCGGTCACTTACACCTAAGCTGCCCCCAGTCGTTATAAACACCCCTGTTGCAGTTCTTGTACTTAATGCTCGTGTACGAATATTTACCGTTACGGTTGAGGCATTCGGCTTCGAGCACGTTACCCTGGACGTACATGTTCTTGCATGTATCCTTGTAGCTGCCCTTCGGGAGGGAGCCGCTTCCTCCGCCGCCGCCGCCGCATGCGAGCTCGCCGTTATCGTTCCATATGTCCTTGTCGCAGTTCCTGTAGTTTATAGAGGTGTCGCGCCAGCCTCCGTTCCTCTTCTGACAGCTCGCGTAGAGACGGTTGCCCTCGGTGTAGTAATTGTTGCAGCTGTTCTTGTAGCTTCCGCGCGGAACGTTGCCGCTCCCCGACCCCTTGCATGCAAGGTCGCCGTTATCGTTCCAGATGTCTCCCGAGCAGTTCTTGTAGTTGATCTTGCTGTTGTTCCAGGAGCCGTTTCTCTTTTGGCACTGGGCCTTCAGCTGGTTGCCGTCGGTCCGTATGTCGCGGCAGGAGTCCCTGTAGCTTCCCGACGGGGTCCTTCCCGGGTTGATAGAAGAGTGCTTGCATTTGAGAGTCCCGTTATCGTTCCAGATGTCTCCCGAGCAGTCGTAATAGTTGAGCGCCGAGTTACGCCAGCTGCCGTCGGCCCTCTGGCACTGGGCGACGAGATTCCCGCCCACGACGGATATCTGCCTGCAGGTTTGCTTGTAACTTCCGCCCGGGGTGCTCTGGGCGCTCGAGTGCGGGCCCGACACCAGCAGGGCTCCGCATAATGTCAACGATAGGAACAGGATACGGGTCATTATTCCGGTCATTTTTCTCTCCTCCATTGCGGGATTCCTGCTGTAATTACTTCAATTATACATCATGCGGATTTGAATGAGAATGCAGTTACACGGAGCGTTTTCCGGGGAATTCCGGTTTGTTCGCGACCTACTTTAGTTAAAAGATCGGCTGATGTATAATGAAAAACCGTATTAGATCTGACGGAAAGCATATGACGCTATCGCGCATAAGACTGCTGGGATACATCCTTGTACTATCGATGTGCTCGGCGGCAGCGGCCCCGGAAGTTCTTGGAGCCAACATAGGCGTCGTATTCGATGGACCCTCTGAAATAAACGAGAGAGCGTTATCCGCCTACGAGAAGGAAATAAAAGACCTCATGGGCGGCGAGTTCAACGTACACTTCCCCCCCGGCAAAATAATCACTGCGGACTGGACAGCCGAAGGCGTGAGAGACGCTATCGAAAGGCAGCTCTCGGACCCCTCCGTGGATATCCTTATAGTGCTCGGCATCATAGGCTCTACAGAGCTCTCCGGAAGAAGCGACTTCCCGAAACCGGTCATAGCGCCGTGGGTGATCGATCCGAAGCTCCTCGGCCTCGTGCCCGGCGAGGACGGCGGAAGCGGTATACGGAATTTCTACTACACATCCCGCACGGCAAGCTTCGACAGGGACCTCGCGGCATTCAAGGAAGCGGTCGGGTTCAGGAAGCTGGCCGTAACCTACATGCCATTGGTGATGCAGCTCGCGCCGGGCATCGAGGCCGTCGTCAGGAGAAGCGCCGCCGCAAACGACGTCACCATAGAGCTCGTCCCCGCTTCACAGACAGCAGCCGCGACGGTGGCCGCAATCCCGGCCGACGCCGAAGCCGTATTCGTAACCCCGCTACTCAATTACAGCCAGGAAGATATGAAGCAGCTCTACGAGGGGATAGCGCAAAGAAAGCTGCCGAGCTTTTCCGTAGCGGGCAGGAACGGGGTCGACGAAGGCGCCCTCATGGGGCTTGCTCCGGAGTATAATCCCATGCGCGAGGCGAGGCGCGTCGCCCTCGTCGTGCAGAGCATACTCCTCGGTCAGGACCCGGCCTATTTCCCCGTGACTTTCGACGCCGGCGAAGAGCTTTCGATAAACATGGCGACGGCGCGCGCCATAGGGTTTCATCCCACATGGAATCTTTTGACGGAGGCCGTCCTCGTCAACGACCGCGTGGCCGAGAAAGGAAGGAAGCTCACGCTCGAGCAGGCCGTGAACGAATCGGTGGAGGTTAACCTCGACCTCCTGGCCGCGGGCGAGTTCGTTGCCGCTGGTGCGCAGGACATCCGTCTCGCGCTCGCGGAGCTTCTGCCGCAGTCAGACATATTTCTCGACAACACCTATATAGATAAAGACAGGGCCGAGGCGAGCCTCGGCACACAGCCCCAGAGAGACATCAGCGTCGGCGGCAACGTGAGGCAGCTCATATATTCCGAAAAGGCGTGGTCCAACCTCACCGTCCAGAAGAGGATACAGGAATCTAGGGAGTTCACGCGGGACGAAATAGAGCTCGACATCATCGCGGCGACGTCCATCGGCTACCTTAACGTCCTAAGGGCCAAAACAATAGAAAACATACAGAAGGAAAATCTGAAGCTCTCCAAATCGAACCTCGGCATCGCGCAGATAAGGCGCGACATCGGCGTCGCGAGCCCGGCCGAGGTCTACAGGTGGGAAAGCCAGATATCGTCCGACAGGATACAGGTCGTAAACGCCGAGGCGCAGACGAAGAACACCGAAATACTGGTCAACAGGCTACTCCACAGACCGCAGGGCGAGGCGTTCACAACAGTCGAGACGGGGCTCGACGACCCGTCGCTCCTGGTGAGCGACCCGCGGCTGAGGAAATATCTCAACACCCCGGAAACGTTCAGGACATTCATGAATTTCGTGGTAGCTGAAGGGCTCGTCAGGTCTCCGGCCATAGAAGCCATCAATTCCCGGATGGAAGCCCAGGAAAGAATACTCACTTCGACGAGGCGGGCTTTCTGGTCGCCCACGATACTCGCCTTCGGCGAGCTGCGGCAGTTCATATACGAAGGCGGCGCGGGAAGCAGGCTCGACCTTCCCCCGGGCTTCCCTATCGGTCTCCCGAAAACGGACGATACCGACTGGGTAATACAGCTCCAGGCCTCGTTCCCGCTTTTCACCGGCGGGGCGAAAATAGCGGATTACAGGAAGGCGAGGAGCGAGCTGTCGAGGCTCACATACGAAAAAGAATCAACTGCCGAAAAGGTCGAAGAAGACATAAGGACTTCCCTAAACAATGCCGGGGCCTCCTATCCGAGCATAGGGTTCGCCCTCGACGCGGCGGATGCGGCGCGGAAAAATCTCGACATAGTGACCGACTCCTACTCCCGCGGCGTGGCGTCTATAATCGATCTCCTGGACGCGCAAAACGCCTCCCTCTCGGCCGAGCTCAACGCCGCCAACGCGGTATACAATTTTCTCATCGACCTCATGAACGTCCAGAGGGCTTCCGGGAAGTTCGATTTCTTCACCACTATAGAGGACAGGGAGGAATTCTTCAGGAGGCTGGCTCAGTTCTACGGCGAGGCCGGGGCGAACACAAGTAACGCTACCCCGCCCGAAGAAGGGACGTCAGAATAACCACGAGGGGTGCTGCGAGGGCAAATTATGAGAGCCGCTAAAAACTGTAAGGGGATATTCGGATTTCTGCTGACCGCGCTTCTGGCGCTCGCCGCCTGCGGAGGCGAGGAGGAAGCCACGCAGGAAGTCCCGGTAGTCAGGCCCGTAAAAACGATAACCCTTAGCGGGGACCAGGGCGGCGGCAGGAGCTTTCCGGGCAAGGTTCAGGGCTCGCAAAGGGTGAACCTCTCGTTCCGGGTCCAGGGACCGCTTATCGAATTCCCTGTGAACGAGGGCGACGAGGTGCAGAAAGGCCAGCTCCTCGCGAAGCTCGATCCGAGGGACTACCAGATCGCCTACGACGAAGCCTACGCCCTTTACGTCGAAGCCGTCGCCGACTACAACAGGTACAGGGACCTCTACGAGAGAGACGCCGTCCCGGTCGCCGACCTCGACGTCAGAAGGGCGAAAAGAGACACTGCCAAGGCCAAGCTCGACTACGCGAAAGCCAACCTCGATTACACGACTCTAAAGGCTCCTTTCAGCGGCTACGTCGGAGCGAAGTACGTGCAGAACTTCCAGGAAGTGAGGGCCCTCGAAAACATCCTCAGCCTCCAGGACCTTACAAAAGTGGAAATAGTCATAGACCTGCCCGAGAACATTCTTTCTTCGGTCAAGCTCGGAGACATAGTCAAGCTCTACGCCACATTCCGGACAGCTCCCGGCGAGGAGTTCCCCCTCACCGTAAAGGAGATAAGCGCCCAGGCCGACCCGCGCACACAAACCTACAGGGCGACCCTGAGCATGGAGCAGCCGGGAACGATCAGGGTCCTCCCGGGCATGACCGCGCAGGTACACGCGTCGACGAAAACCAGCCAGAGCACGAACGGACAATATTTCATTATCCCTGCTATCGCCGTAGTTCCGGGCGACGGCGCCGGGCAGTTCGTCTGGGTGGTCGATCAGAACGACTTGACGGTGCAGAAAAGAAAGGTCACGGTCGGCTCTGTCACGGGAGAGAGGGATATAGAAATACTGGGCGGACTGAAGCCGGGCGATATGATCGTCGTATCCGGGATTACTCAGTTAAAAGAAGGGATGCAGGTAACGCTCATGGACTGACGCCTCCGGGAAACGGTCTCTCATAATGAACATAGCCGAATACTCCATCAAGAAAAGCGTAATCACCATAACCCTCACGATAGTATGCATCTATCTCGGGTTCAAGTCCTTTCAGAGTCTGCCGCGCCTCGAAGACCCGGAATTCACTATAAAGGAAGCGATAATACTGACCCCCTACCCCGGCGCCACCGCGGCCGAGGTCGAGGAAGAGGTCACGAACGTCATAGAAAAAGCAGTCCAGGAGCTCGGCCAGCTGAAGCGAGTCGAATCGACGTCCTCCCGGGGCCTCTCGACCGTAAAGGCGGTAATAAAGGACGAGTACGACAAGAAAAGCCTCCCCCAGGTGTGGGACGAGCTCAGGCGGAAGGTGAACGACTACCAGTCGCAGCTCCCCCCCGGCGCGGGCCCGTCGCTCGTCAACGACGACTACGGCGACGTCTACGGCGTCTACCTCGCGATAACCGGAGAGGGCTATACGTATGCCGAGCTCAAGGACTATGCCGACCTTCTCAAGCGCGAGCTTCTTCTCGTTAACGACGTCAAGAAAATTGTCCTCTATGGCGTCCAGCCCGAAGCCGTTTACGTCGAGATGTCGCGGACGAAGATGGCGGCGCTCGAGATTTCACAATTCGATATCTACAACGCGCTCCGGGCGAAGAACCTGCCGTCTGATGCGGGCACGATAGACGTCGGGCAGGAATACTACCCTATAAACCCGACGGGCGAGTTCACGTCGGTCGACCAGTTCGGCGACCTTTTAATCAGCAGCCGCGGGGGCAACAGCCTCGTATATCTTAGAGACGTCGCCGACGTCAGAAAAGACTATAAAGACCCGCCCGGCAACATCCTCAGATACAACGGAAAGCCCGCGATCGGGCTCGCCATTTCGACAGTGCTCGGCGGCAACGTCGTCACCATGGGCGAGCAGATAGACGAGAAGATAAACGAGCTTCAGCCGCTCGCCCCGCTCGGAATGGAGCTCGAGGTCATATCGCTCCAGTCTGAGTCCGTAACCCAGTCTATAAACGGTTTCGTCATAAACCTCGTGGAGGCGATTATTATAGTAGTTGTCGTCCTCCTCTTCGCTATGGGCCTGAGGAGCGGTCTTATAATCGGCGCGGTTCTCTTCATCACGATATGTGGCACGTTCGTTTTCATGGGAATGTGGAGCATCACTCTCGAAAGAATTTCCCTCGGCGCGCTCATCATAGCCCTCGGCATGCTTGTCGATAACGCGATAGTGGTCGTCGACGGTATGAAGATAAAAATGGAGCAGGGGGAGGACGCCACAAAGGCGGCCCGGGATATAGTCGGCCAGACTTCCATGCCCCTTTTGGGCGCGACAGTCGTGGCTGTCCTCGCGTTCGCCGCAATCGGAACGTCCAAAGACAGCACCGGCGAGTACTGCAGGAGCCTCTTTCAGGTCATTCTCATATCGCTCATGTTCAGCTGGGTGACAGCCGTCACGATAACGCCGCTCATGTGCAAGTATTTCCTCAAGCAAAAGAGCTCCAAGGGCGACGAGCCGGCGAAAGACCCTTATGCAGGAAAGTTCTTTCAGGCTTACAAAAAGCTCCTCATCGCCGCAATAAGGTTACGCTACATAACCATCGGCGCGGTCGTCGGGCTTTTCATACTGTCTCTTATAGGATTCGGATTCATAAAGACAATGTTCTTCCCGACGGCGACGAGAGCGCAGTTCTTCGTCGAGTTTTACTTCCCCGAGGGTTACAGGATTCAGGACACGGCCAAAGAGCTCGAAAAGGCCGAGGAATATTTAAAGGGCATTGAGGGCGTAACCGACGTAACCAGCGAGATAGGCGGCGGCGATCCGAGATTCCTTCTGACATACGTGCCCGGTAAAGCTTCTTCCAGCTTTGCCGTGGTTCTGGCTTCGGTCGAGGAATATAACGTAATAGACAAGGTAATCGACAAGACCCAGACCGACCTCGAAAACCTCCTCCCCAATGCAGTCGTGAATGCCCGAAAGTTCCTTCTCGGGCCGGGAGAGGGAGGCAAGATACAGTTAAGAATATACGGCTCCGACAGGACGGTGCTCCGTGAGCTCGCGGGAACAGTTAAGGACATACTGATATCCGATCCGCAGGCGAAGGCCGTCAGGGACGAATGGAGAGAGAAGGTCAAGGTGGTAAGGCCCCAGCTCGAAGAGGCCCAGGCGAGCCAGCTCGGCATCTCGAGGCCCGACGTCTCGAAAACGTTCGAGGAATCTTTCTCCGGAACGGCGACCGGCATTTATCGGGACAAGTCGACGTTCGAAGGCCAGCTTATTCCGATAATCGCGAGGGCCCCCGCGGACGAAAGACTGAACCTGGATACGATACAGAGCCTTCAGGTCTGGAGCCCCGCTGCCGGGAGGATGATACCTGTAGGCCAGGTTATCTCCGGCATCAATACCGAAACGGAAGACGCCAACATAGGCAGGCGCGACCGTATGACCATGATAAAGATTCACGCCGACCCGAGAACGGAGCTCCCGAGCGAGCTCCTGGCGCGCGTAAAGCCCGAGATAGAGAAGGCGCTCAATGTGGACGTCGGAAAGGTCACAGGTCAGAGCTTCGGCCCGGAAGACGACCCGTTCAAGGATTTCACGCCCGACGCAATACCGATAAAGGACTCCGACATGCTAGCGTTGAAGGGCATGCCGGGATACTACATCGCCTGGGGAGGCGAAGCCGAAGACTCCGCCCGCGCGAACGCAGGGCTCGCGACGAAGCTCCCGATATTCTTCGGGATGATGGTGCTCGTGGTCGTGTTCCTTTTCAACTCGGTAAAGCAGCCGCTAATAATCTGGCTGACGGTCCCGCTTTCGATAATCGGGGTGACAGTCGGGCTCCTCCTCTTCAAGCAGCCGTTCGGGTTCATGGCGCTCCTCGGGCTCTTAAGCCTCTCAGGCATGCTAATCAAGAACGCCATCGTCCTCATAGACCAGATAGACAGCGAAATCAAAACCGGAAAGGACAAATATCTGTCGGTAGTCGATTCAGGTGTGAGCAGGCTGAACCCCGTAATGATGGCCGCGGCGACAACCATTCTCGGCATGATACCGCTCCTCCAGGACGCCTTCTTCGTATCGATGGCCGTAACCATCATGTTCGGGCTCTTGGTGGCGACGGTGCTCACGCTCGTGGTCGTGCCTGTTCTCTACACCATATTCTTCAAGATACCAAATCCGGCAAAAGGCTGACGGCGCGACGGGTTCTCTCACGCGGGGATTCTCCGCGCTCAGGCTCTATTCGTGTGAAGCGTCCCCGGGCTGCCGGCTTTCACCGGCTGTCCGGACCTAATCTTCCGGTTTGAACAGTCTCTCGTAGGAGGTATAAGGCCCGACAGGTATTACAGCCGCTATGTCGAGAAAGCCCTCTCTCACGAGCGGCAGCGCGTCGAGGGTCTTTTTAACATGTTCTAGGCTGTCCGATTCCAGCGTGAGCACGACACCTCTCCTGTCGAGACGGTGATTTATCGCGCGGAGAAAGCCCGATTTGTGAAGCCCCCAAACATAGCGCACCTCTTCGTGTACGAGCGAAGGATTCTCGTCGTACTTTATCCTGTCCGATAATTCCGCGATCGCGAAAAATTGCATGTCATCTCCTCCCAGTCTGGTTTTTATTACAGCGCGCCTGCCGCATGAGAGCTCACTCCGCGCTTCTCCCGTTCTTCGTTATGAACACTGACGCCCCTCCAGAGGACTTTTTACATCCGGACAGCGCCGATTCTTATTTCTTCTTTTGCAGGACGCCCGGGTCGGCGCATACCGCCCACGCCCGCGCCATGATTTCGCCCGCGGTAGGGTTCAGGTTCGTGCATTCGACGAGCCACGATGACTCGTCGGGCCGGGGGGCGTTTATGGTAAGCGCTGCCCTCCCTATCGTGTTCAGATATCCGGAGCACTCGCCTCCCCCGCCGATGAGACTCTTCCCTCTCGGGCACGCGCTCTTCACCGAAACGCCCTTGCCCGTGGCGGCTGAGACGACGTCCGACTCCTCGGCGACGAACGTAACCCCGTCCTGTGCCGCGGCGAAGTGTGATAAGCCTCCCGAAAGATATAACACTGTGGCTATGAAAACGGCCCCGAGAATATGGCGGTTCATGAAAGGACCTCCTTACTTATATTGTTTAATACTCTATCACAGAATGGGGCCGGGAAATTATTAAAATCCCCGGCCCCCGCGAATCGTCCATAAACCATTAAGAAACCCGTTCATTCCGAAACAGCACCGGTGTATAATTAGTCCCATGCTCCAGGTGATAAGAAGGACTTCGCTTCTCCGAATGCTGC
The DNA here is from genome assembly GCA_964586675.1 of uncultured Spirochaetia bacterium. GTDB lineage: Bacteria > Desulfobacterota_D > UBA1144 > Nemesobacterales > UBA2774 > JADLGH01. The sequence continues at coordinate 116,165 of CAZPHQ010000004.1, forward strand.
CGGCCATATTTTTACTGACGCTCCTCCTCGCCGTATTCGAAGCACGGTCCCAGGAAGACGAAGGCGGAGAGGCGAGCGGGGAAGCGCAGCCGGCCCCCGAAGGCGGTGGAGCTCCGGTAGTAATCGAAGAAGAGCCCTACGAATATTACTACTGGCCCGACGAGGACCTCAACAACTTCGGGCTTTCTTCCATGGGCAAAGGGACGACGATGGGCCAGACTCCCCAGAGGAAGAGCAACCTCGAAGTGAATCCCCCCAAACCGAAGCCTTCCCCGGAACCGGATGATGAAGATGACGAAGAAACCCCGCCCGAGGGATCCCTCGACGCAGGTTCCGGCGCGGCGCCGGAAGTCGGTGCCGGGAGGCAAACCGGAGGCTCAGGGACCGCCTTTTACAGATGGGTGGACGATAAAGGCAACGTTCACTACACCAACAACCTCGGTGAAGTGCCACTCGAATATCAGCAGCAAATGTACCGGCAGGAAAATCCATGAAAACCCCGGCTTTAACCTTTTAATCGTCCTCCGGATTGTATAAAATACGGCTGGGGTTCATCGAAGAGCCCTCCCCCGGGCAGTCACGCGGCTACCTGCCGGACCCTTTGAAAAATTCATTATAAAAAGGACGCGGCATCATGCGGATAAAAAAAGCTTTTCCACTCGTCGGGCTCACGATACTGGCTGTAATCGCCTTCGCTTCTTTTGCTCACGGGGCCGCTCCGTCATCCGAAGCCCTCGCATTTCCGACCCCGCTCGAAAGCTACAACGACTCGGGGCTCAGCAGTATTTCGGCAATACTCCTCGAACGTATAAAACAGGAGCCTTTCAACCTTGTAGCCACGCTTATTTTTTTGTGCGCCATCATACACACGTTCGTGGCGAGCAAATTCATGGGCATCGCCCACAGGCTGGAGCACGAGCACGAAGAAAAGATCAAGCGCGGCGAAGCGCACGCAGACTCTGAAAGCATCGCCGCGAAAGCGTTTCACTTTCTGGGAGAGGTCGAAGTCGTGTTCGGCCTCTGGGCCGTGGTCCTTTTCGCGGCAATAATCATCAATTTCGGATGGTCCACCCTCGTAGGCTACGTTGGACACAAAGTCAATTTCACAGAAGCCGCGTTCGTCGTCGTCATAATGACGCTCGCCGCGACGAGGCCTATACTCAGGCTCGCGGAGTCTTCGATGCTGAAAGTCGCCCAGCTCCTTGGGGGCTCGCTCGCCGCGCTCTGGTTTACGATCCTGACGATCGGCCCGCTGCTCGGCTCGTTCATAACTGAGCCCGCCGCGATAACGATCTCGGCGCTCGTTCTATCCGAGAAATTCTATCACCTGAATCCGGGCAACAGGCTCAAATACGCGACGCTCGGGCTCCTTTTCGTCAACATTTCCGTCGGCGGCACGCTGACCCATTTCGCTGCCCCGCCCGTGCTTATGGTGTCCGCGCCATGGAACTGGGGGACAGGCTTCATGCTCGCCAACTTCGGATGGAAGGCGTTCGCCGGCATTCTCGTCGCGAACGGCCTCTATTTCTTATATTTCCGGAAGGAGCTGGCGCGGCTCCAGGAGAAATTCGCGATCCGGAGCCTGATGGACGAAATAGACAAAAAGTACGTCACGAAGGACTTTGTCGAGGAAGAGTTCGACAAAATAGCGGCGGACGCCACGGCCGAGTACAGGCTGGTGGAGTCGCTCAGGGAGAAAACGGAGCAGGTCCTAGCTGTGATACGTCACAGGATGGAAACCGAGGTGCTGCCGAAGCTCAAGGCAAAGGGAATAAGCGAGAGCCTTATAAAAGAGGCCTTCGAAAATCGCCTCGAAGATATAAGGCTTATAAGGCTAAGGAAATACCTCCCCGGGCTTCTGCCGGAGGATGAGCGGCCCGAATTCAGGGACCCGGACTGGGACAAGCGTGAAGACCCGGTTCCCGTCTGGATAACGGTCGTCCATTTACTCTTCATGGGATGGACGATTCTAAACGCCCACAACACGGCCCTTTTCATACTCGGGCTTCTCTTCTTCCTCGGCTTCGCGCAGATAACTTCCGCCTATCAGAACAGGGTGAACCTCCAGCCGCCGCTCCTCGTAGGGTTCTTTCTTGCCGGCCTCGTCATTCACGGCGGCCTTCAGGGCTGGTGGATAGCCCCCGTTCTCGGGGCGCTCGGCGAGGTGCCGCTCATGCTCACGGCGACAGTGCTCACAGCCTTTAACGACAACGCCGCGATAACGTATCTCAGCACCCTCGTGCCGAATTTCACCGACGGGCTCAAATACGCCGTGGTCGCCGGCGCCGTTACAGGAGGCGGCCTCACGGTTATCGCCAACGCCCCCAACCCGGCCGGGCAGTCGATACTCAAGAGACACTTCGGGAACGCCGTATCCCCCCTCGGCCTTTTCCTGGCTGCGCTCCTGCCGACGATAATTATGCTTCTATGTTTCCTTTATCTTTAGAGACCGTGATACGGCGGCAATGGAGCTCCGCCAGTTTGAATTTTATTAGAGGAATAAATCCGGTATAACTCGTGGAGATAGACTGACCGGAGTTACCTGGCCCACCTTCTTCTTTCTGGCACTGCGAGCACCGGGCAATGGCTTCCCCGGAGGACCTGCTCGGTGGTATTCCCCCTGAGCGCATCGAGAAAACCCTGGTGACCCTGCGTACCCATAACAATAAGGTCGGCGGGTATTTCGGAAGCTACCTTTAGAATGGTCTCGACGGCGTTCCCCTGGAGCGTGAGGTGTTTCCATTCCCAGGAATCCTTGTCGGGATGCTTGATTTCCGGAAGACGCGAAGGGTCGCCCACGAAGAGAAGCGTAAAGACGCAGGAGCCGTTTCCGAGGAGGCTCGCGAACTTCATCGCGGCGTTGACAGCCAGGTGCGGGTCCGGGTCCACGTCGACCGGGACGAGAATATTTTTCAAAGTCACGGAACCGTCCGCCTGCGAAACGAAGCCCACGTCCGCCTTCTTTAAAAAGAGGGTCATACCGCCCGATTCCCTCGAAACCTTTTCGGCCACCGACTTGTGGACGAGCCTGTCGATGCCGCTCCGTCCGTGGGTGGCGATTACAGTGATGTCAGACGGGTAAGACTTCAGGTAATTTAAGATGGAGCTTACAGGGTCGCTGTGAACCCCTATGACCTTGCTGTATGCAAAGCCCATCCTGGCTATGTCTTCTTCAGGGTTTTCCGCGGAGATCACGTTCCATTTAATGAGGGTATCCCTTATCTTCGGGAATTCCGGCAAGACGTTCCGGTCTTTGTCTGGGGATACGTGGAACAGGTTGAGCCTGGCGTTGGCCAGGACTGCGATCTTCAGCGCGTGCGCGAAAGCGGCGTCGCTCTCGTGAGAAAAATCCGTCGGGTGAAAGACGCTTCCGAGGAGGCTCGGTTTGCCCTTGGCCTTCTGCCCGCCGTTCGCCGAGACGTGATTATTCCTTGCCTCGAGAAGCGCTCTCAGAGTGCCGTAGGCCTCGTTAATCTCCTTTATCTTGGTCTCGGCGCGCTCCTTTAACCTTTCGTTGTTCTCGTACTTGTCCGGATGCCAGACCTGCACGAGATCCCTGTAGGCGCTTTTCAGCTGATCGTCCGAGAAATCATTACCGAGATCGAAGAGCTCGAGTAACTTCCCGATATTTTTGCTGCTCATTCGGTTAAGAATATCAGTTCAGAACGTTATACCCTCTTCCTGCCATGCAGTTGCGGTATATCTGTTCGAACCCCTTTTCCGAATCATATACCCCTTTCGCTCCGCCCGCAAGACCCCCGATTACGGCTCCGTACGCAAGGCCGGAAACCGTGCTTCCCGCTATGGTTCCGAGCAGCGCGCCCGTACCCGTGCCGACCGCTCCGCCGATTACAGTATCCTTCGCGGTATTCTTCCATCCCGGGGCTCCCTGCTGGGCTATAGCCTTGCATTCGGCCTGGTCGCGGTAGTAGGCGTCCTCGTTGCCTACGCTTCTCGGGTCGACTACGGGATTATAGGTTTGACATCCCGCCAGAAGTGTTACAAACGCCAGCAAAAAGAATACTTTTTTCAATTTTATTGCCTCCCTGTCTATTTTAAAAATCTACTATACACGAATAAATATAACCGCTAATTCTTCACTTCCCGAGAAGTTTCTACGAGGTCGTCGCCTATCGGTTCGCCGAGCCGATACCCGACGAGCGGGGTGTATTCGCCGAGCTTGAAGTCCCTCACTGTAAGAACGCATTCGCTGACGCCGCCGGCCGGGTAGCAGGAGAAGGAGAGATTCGCGCCCGCGATGTCGTTTGAGTCTTTATCGACGGCCACGGACGGTATCAGGCCGAAATTGTGAACGTCGAATCCGCCCTTGTCGTTCCTGGACGCGCGGAAAAGGCCGACGAACTCCGCCTCTTCGGTGGTGCGGGGGGCCGAGCCGGTCTCCTCGACGACCATCTTCCTCGTCTCCTCGTATATGACCGGGTAATTGCCTATCGAATTTATCCTGTCGAGTATGTTCAGGGTCACCTTCTGAACCTCCGCGCCCGCCTTCGTCTTCGTGATTATCATCGTCGTGGGTATGTCGAAGTCGCCGCCGCCGAGGTCGACCGGCTGGCCGAAGGTCCTCTCTTTCGTGATCGTGACGCCGTCTTCCTCTCTCGTGGAAACGAGCGTCTTTCCGGCGAGAAGGCTCGTGTAAAGCTGCCTGAACTCCGCCGTTGTTATGTCCTTTTCGGCCGCGCCCGCAGCGCCCGCGAAAAAGATAAAAGCTACGTATAAAACGCCGAGGGTCTTAAACATTACTGCCTCCTTACAAGGTGGATTTATCCCCCCTCATTCCGCTGAAAACCAGTCTAACCCTAAAAAAATTTCAATTCAAGTTATGTGAATACTGGGGGCGGAGGCTTCATAAGCCGCCGTGGAGAATGGATAATATTGCTACGTGATTTAAACCTGGAGCGAAGGCGGCGGGCCGGGCCGTCAGGTTATGTACCCCGTCTGTCTAAGCTTCTCTATGACGAACGCTATCATGAGGTCTCTCCTCACGTAACCCCTCACGTTCGGATGACACGCGTCGTCTATGACGGGCATCCACTTGAGATCGCGGTCGTGCATGACCTCGGCGACCACAATGCTCGCGTCCCCGGCGTTCGCGACGACCGGCGTTTTGTTCATGAAAGAGGAAACCGGCGTTCCCATTTTCACACCGTCGTCCACCGCACGGAAAACATCGGTATGAGTGAGAAGGCCCGAGAGCTTTCCGTCATCGACTATGCAGCAGAAGTCGATATCTCCCCCGAGGACTTCCACCGCCTTTTCGAAGGTGTCGCCGGGGACAAGAACGGCGGGGATCGGCCTCAGAAACGTTGCGAGCGGCTCCTTCCGAAGTATCTCGTAAGCTGCGGGAAGTCGCTGCCATATATCGCTTCCGCGCTTTCTTACGGCCTCGTTCAGAAAATCCCTGAACGGCTTCAGCGTGCCCGATATCTGCTGGAAGACTTTTTTCCCCATGACCGTCAGCTCGACGTTCGTCTTCGCCCTGATGCTCGCCTTGTGGTCCCTGCCGTCTAGGAGCGACATTTCACCGAAGAAGTTCCCCGGCCCGAGTACGGCCAGCGCCACCTCCTCTCCGGTCTCGGGCGACTTCCTCAGCACCTCGACCTCACCCGATTCGATTATGTAGAAATCGGTCGACGGGTCGCCCTCCTTGAATACATAATCGCCCGGCAGAAAGTGCGCCCGCGAAACCCTGTCCGTTTTGTCGCCCTTCGGGTGGGCGAGGTCCCGCGAATAGAATATCTCCCACGCCCAGTCGAACCCTACTTTCAGCCTGTGGGAAATGCTCGGGAGCTTGAAGAGATATACCGAGCGCCAGAGAAACCACGCCATGAATCCGGATATGTGCATACCTAAAAACTCGGCGACAGCGTTATGCCCGCCGATTGCGCAGAGCTGGCCGAGCGGCCTGAATTTAAAAGGCTTCGTTTGTTCCCCGTTCATCGCGCGGAGTATATTCTCCGCGGCCTGCCTCCCCTCGCGCTCGGCGAACTGCCCGGTCGTCGGGCTCACCGTCTTGTCGTAGTCGTTCACTATAACGGCGCAGTCCCCTATCGCCCATACGTTCCCCATCCCCGAGACGCGCATGTCGGGCTCGGTAAGGAAGCGTCCCTTTTCCTTCGGCAGGTCGAGCATACGGGCCATCTCCGAGGGAGCGTTGCCGACTGTGCACACTATCGTCGCGCCGTTTACCATAGCGCCTTCGGCCATGGCGACGCCCTCGGGCGTCACGCAGGAAACCCTCTTGTTCAGCATCACCTTTATGCCCGCCTTTTCCATCTCGTGGCGGGCGAAGTCCCTGAGCCTTGAGCTCACCTCCGGGAGAACCTGGTCGCGCGAATGGATCACCGTGACCCTGATCTCTTCCTTCGGGATGTTCCTGTAATATTTGTAAGTGGAGCGGACGAGGTCGTTTATCTCGCCCGCGACCTCGACGCCGCTGAACCCGCCGCCTACTATGACGAACGAGAGATACCATTTTCTGAGGTCGACATTATCGCATATTTCCGCGTTCTCCATTTGCCTGAGGACGTGATACCTGAGCGCAACCGCATCGCCCACGGTCTTCAGCGGAAAGGAATGGTCGCCCATGCCAGGTATCATGGAGAGGTTGACGTCCGAGCCGCAGGCAAGGACTAGGTGGTCGTAATACATTGAGCCCATGTGCCCGAGGTCGTCCACGAACTCGACGCAGCTCTTGTCGAGCTGCACCTTCGTTATATCTTCTGTCCTGCAGTAGACACCGGGGAGCATCTGGCGGAGGGAAACAGCCACCGGCTCGGGGCTTATCGACGCCCCGACTACCTCGGCCAGAAGTGGCTGGAATACCATGTAATTCTCGCTGTTAAAAAGAACGACGTCGGCTTCCTGACGCTTGAGCTTCTTTCTCAGGGTCTCGGCGCATTTAACCCCCGCGAAACCGCCGCCTATTATGAGTATCTGTTTTTTCGCCATGTTCTCCGGGCTCCGTTCTCAAATTGTACGCGCGTGCGGTTAATTTTCCGTTAAGAATAACCCGGAAAAAGAAACCGGCGCAACGGCGCGGAAGGTAAGCCGGCTGGCGCTGGGAACGGCAGTGCCGCGCGCAGGACGAAAGCCTCGTTTAAAAGCGCTTTAGGATCGGTATTTCATCCCCGTGAGCCTCCCGAGGGTCCATTTCCCGGGGCCGGCGAGCGCGAGGAATCCGAATACTAGAAAAAAGAGAAGCGCCTTTTCGGTGTCCGCCAGGGAGTCGCCCCTTATTATCATGTGATGAACGAACGCGGCGACGAGCATATTCACGGCAGCGATCACGGCCGAAACTCTGGTGAAGAGGCCGAGAATTATAAGGAGCGGAAAGAGGGTTTCGGCGGCGATGGCTCCGTATCCCAGCACGACCGGGAGGGGGTAGCCGCTGGTTTCGAGATGCCCGATGAACTTCCCCGGGTCCGAGATCTTGGAAAGGCCGTGCCACGCTATCATCATTGCGCCCGAGAAAACGCGGAGCAGCAAGAGTCCGAGGTCGTTCAGAAATCCCATCATATCCTCCTTTGAGCTTGAGTAATATTATTCGGAAATGTCGAGCGTAACCGGCAGCTCGACGCCGGACCTCGTCCCGTCCTTTTCGGTAAAGGCTATAAGGGTATCAAGGTTTATCTGCGTCGCGCCGCTTCCCCTCAGCCTCTTCACTATGAACGATATCTCGGTCTGATTTTCGCCGGGCCTCGGCGCTACAGTAATGTCCTCGACTATAAGCGAGTCTCCGGGGTTAGGATAGAGAGCGATGTCAGTCAGCTCGCGCCTGGCGTCGAGGAGAATCTTTACCGATGTCAGATTCTTCGCCGTGCTTTCGGTATTCACCTCTATATCGAAGGGGTTTCTCTGATCGAATTCCCCTATGGGGAGCCGCTTTTCCCATTCTGAAAACAGAACCGTGTTTGCCGCCTCGGATTCTTCCGACACCGGCAGATTGATTTCGAGCTCGGCCTTCCCCGGTATGCATATATCCTTGCAGCTGACCCACGAGACAGCTGCCTTGAGCGGCACCTTCTCTCCCTCGGGAAGCTCATCGGGAACGGTGACGCTCGAATAAAGAAGGAGGGAATCCTCGTAGCCATAATCGACGACGTCCCCCGCTCCTGCGAAAACGACCGGCACCGGCCACCCGGGCTCGCCCGCGTGAAACCCCTCGGGCAGCGTGTATTCGACGGACGTCGGAAGCCCCGAGTCCCCCGCGTTCTTCCAGTACACATGCCAGCCGGGAGAGATGTTCAAAAGTACGCCGAGGTTAAACGCCCTGCCCGGCGCGATCGAAGAAACGTCGGCGACGAGCTTCGCCCTGACGGTCTTGGGCACGTTCCTCGGCGCGGCATGTGCGGCGGCGGCCAGAACCAATAAAATCAGGGCAAGTAGTGCGGTTGTCTTCTTATACGATTTCATTCGTGCCTCTTGTAACGCATAGCGAAGCTCTACCCGTACCATTTTTCCGGCGACACCCTGACAGCCAGGACCTCGCCCCTCGCGCAGAGCACGCCGCCGGAATAAACGCCGCACGTGACGACGCTCTTCCTGCCCTCCCTTTTTTCGACGCTCGCGCTTAGATGCACCGTGGCGTCTACCGGAGTGGGCTTATAGTAATCGACTTTTATGGAGCCCGTCACGAACCATATGAAGGGCTCCGAGTTGAGCGCCCTTCCCTCCTCCCTGTAGGCGTCGGCAATGGCCGTGCATATCGAATGGCAGTCGACTATGGTGCAGATTATCCCGCCGTTAAGGTAATGGTCGGGGCCGGCCTTGTGGTACGGCGAAGGAAGAAATTCAGACACGGCCTCGTCGCCGGACCATCGGCTCTTCAGATGAAGCCCGTGCTCGTTCTCTCCGCCGCAGCCCCAGCACCTGTTCTTTTCCCAGTAATCCTGAAACGCCTTTTCGCTCATGTCCCGGCTCAGGTTTAAATTATATCAAGCTTTACCGGATAAACCGAGAAGTTTTGGATACACCCGCTCCCCTGAAAGGTCTCCCGGCTCCGAAGCTACCTTTTGACGAGAGCCGCCTCGGCGCGGCCTTTCCTGATGCGGAAGGTCTTCATCTCTCCCCTGAGGAGCACCTCCTCGGGGTTCGTCGTCGTTATGAAGATCTGCCCGGGAAATCCGCCCAGCATCCCGAAGAGGAACTTCCTTCTCCGCTCGTCGAGCTCGCTCGTAACGTCGTCAAGGAGAAGGACCGGCGTTTTACCGAGCGTCGAGGTTATCAGGTCTATCTCCGAAACTTTCAATGCGAGCGCGAAGTTCTTCGACTCCCCCTGCGAGGCGTAGACAGACGCGTCCCTGCCGTCTATCGAGACGGCGAGAACATCCCTGTGCGGCCCGAGGGTAGTGTGACCGCGCGCGCGGTCCTTCGCGAAGGACGCGCGGAGGTTTTCGGCGTATGCCGCTGCCACATCGCTGCCGGCGGCGAAGGATGTGGAGTAGCCGAGGGAAGCCTCGGAGCGGCTCCCCGACGTGGCCGCGTATATGCGGGCCAGGAGCGGCGCCATTTTTTTCACGTACCCGAGCCTCCGGGATATGACCCGGCTCCCCGTCTCGACGAGCTTTTCGTCCCATATTTCTAGACTCTCGGGAGTGACGCCCCGCCCCTTCGACAGTATGGCGTTACGCTGTAGAAGCAGCCGGTGGTACTGCCTGAGCTCCGTAAGGTGCGCCGGCTCGAGCGAAAATATGAGCGCGTCGAGGTACCGTCTTCTCGTCTGCGGGCTCCCCTTTACGAGCTCGATGTCCGACGGCAGGAACGCGACGACGTTATATCTCCCGAGGGCCTTCGCGGCGTTGTAGACGAGCTTCCCGTTCAGCTTTATCGTTCTTTTTTCGCCGCTGAGCGTGATGTGAACCTCGTCGAGCCCGGCGGGGGACTCTATCTCGCCCTTTATCCTCGCCTCGGAGGTTCCGATGGTGATGAGCTCTTCGTGCTTTACCTGCCTGAAGGGTTTAAAAGCCAGGAGGAAGTGGACGGCTTCGAGGAGATTCGTCTTACCCTGCGCGTTTTCGCCGTATATAAGGTTCACCTTGTCGTGGAAGGCGAAATTCTCCGCCGCGTAGGATCTGAAGTTTCTAAGGGTAAGTGAGCGCAGCTTCACAGGGGTTTCATTTTCTGGGGCTTCATTGTCAAGGATTCAGAAATTATAATAAACGGCACCCGCTTATTCAAACAGCCATTTAGGAGCCCAAAATTTTCTTGACCGTAAAAATGGCGAGCGGTAATATCTTAACTGGGATTAGCCATGATATCGTTCAGGATCAGCGAGCTGCCGAAAAAAGATTCCGGCAAGGGTATCGCGCGTATTAAACCGGTCGACATGAAGGAGCTGGGAGTAAGCGCGTGGGACCTCGTTGAGATAGGCGGCAAGAGAAAAACGGTGGTGCGCGTCGCCCCAATAGATAAGAGCGAGCCGGAGCAGTCCGTCATCGAGATAGACGGTATCACGCGTGAGAACGCCCGCGTCGAGCTCGACGACCATGTCTTCGTAAAGAAGGTAGACGGCAAGTCGGCGACGAAGGTCGTCCTTTCGCCGCGTAACAGCGAGATGCTTTATAACGGGAACGAGAACAAGTACCTCCTCGAAAGGCTCGACGGCTACCCGATCACTATCGGCGACAAGATAAGGGTTAAGCTCCCGACGACAGGTCTCGAGGATTTTCAGGTGCTGGGCGTCATACCGTCCGATTCCGTCGTGATAAGGGGCTCGACACGGCTCGACATACGAAAAAAACCGAAAACGAAATTCGACAGCTCGCGCGTCAGCTTTCAGGACGTCGGCGGGCTCAGGGAGCAGATCGCCAAAGTAAGGGAGATAGTCGAGCTTCCTCTGAGATACCCCCAGCTCTTCGACAAGCTCGGCATAGACCCCCCGAGGGGCATACTCCTGGTGGGGCCTCCCGGAAGCGGGAAGACCCTTCTCGCGAAGGCCGTCGCCCACGAAACCAACGCGAACTTCCAGGTCATAAACGGCCCCGAGATAATGCACAAGTTTTACGGCGAGAGCGAGGCACGGCTCCGCGACATTTTCGAGATAGCCTCGCGAAACCAGCCGTCGATAATATTCCTCGACGAGCTCGACGCCATCGCCCCCAAGAGGGATAAGGTTTCGGGCGACGTAGAAAAACGCATCGTGGCGCAGCTGCTTTCGCTCATGGACGGCCTCAAGCACAGGGGCAACGTCGTCGTCATAGGCGCAACGAACCTCCCCTCCGCGCTCGACCCCGCGCTCAGAAGGCCGGGGAGGTTCGACAGGGAAGTCAGCCTCGACGTTCCCGACCGCAACGGCCGTGCGCAGATACTCGAAATACACACGCGCGGGATGCCGCTCGACGACGATATAGAGATCGAGAAGCTTGCGGACCTTACGCACGGATTCGTCGGCGCTGATATAGAGAACCTATGCCGCGAGGCGGCGATGAAATCCCTCCGGAAGTCTCTTTCCGAAATCGAGGAAGCCGACGACGAGCTCCTCCTCCAAAAAGGCGAGATAACGCCTGTGAAGGTCGGAATGGGCGACTTCATGGACGCCCTCAAGGAAGTCGAGCCCTCGGCTATAAGGGAGATTTTCGTCGAGATATCGAAGGTCACCTGGGAAGACATAGGCGGCCTCAAGGACATAAAGGAAAAGCTCATCGAGGCCGTGATATGGCCGTTCATACATAAAGACTTGTTCGAGATAACGGACACGAAGGCCCCGAAGGGCATACTCCTCTGCGGCCCTCCCGGCACGGGAAAGACCCTTCTGGCGAAGGCGCTCGCCAATCAGAGCGGGGCGAATTTCATATCCGTAAAGGGTGCGGAGCTCCTTTCGAAATACGTCGGCGAGTCAGAGCGCGCCGTGAGGGAGGTGTTCAAGAAGGCAAAGCAGGTGGCGCCCTGCATAGTGTTCTTCGACGAGATAGACGCCCTCGCTCCGCCCAGGAGAGAATCCGACGGGACTAGGGTAGCTGAGAGGGTCGTAAGCCAGCTTCTTACGGAGATGGACGGCGTCGAAGACCTCCGCGAGGTGCTCATACTGGGGGCGACCAACCGCGTGGACATGGTCGATCCCGCGATACTCCGGTCGGGAAGGTTCGATCTTATACTCAACATCCCCTACCCCGGCGAGGAAGAGCTCTACGAAATACTAAAGATCCACACGCGCGGAAAACCGATATCCAAGGACGCAGGCCTCCGGGAGCTCGCCGCCAAGGCAACAGGGCTTTCCGGCGCCGACATAGAGCTCCTATGCCAGAGGGCATCCATCATCGCCATAAGGGAGCACCTCAAGAACCGGAAGAAGAAGCTCAGGATAACGGAGATACATTTCGCCGAGGCGCTCGACGAGATAAAGAGCAAGATCATCGCCAACGTCGAGCTAAAGAGCGAGCGGCCGGAAAGGTCAAGTGTCTGAGAACAGCGCGCTCCTTTACATCTTCGCCTTCATATTCGGCTCGGTCGTCGGCAGTTTCCTGAACGTCTGCATATACAGGCTCCCGAGAGAAGAGTCGATCGTTTTTCCCGCTTCCCACTGCCCCTCCTGCGGAAAGGGTATAAGGTTCTACCACAACATCCCCATATTCGGATACCTCGCCCTCGGCGGGAAGTGCGCCGATTGCGGCTCGCACATTTCGCCCCTTTACCCGCTGGTCGAGGCTCTCGCCGGCTTTATGGCGGTAGCGGTGCTGGCAAAATTCGGGCTGACGCTCGACGCCGCCTTCTATCTCGCGCTCATTTACGCCCTCATAGTTATAACATTCATAGACCTCCAGCACATGATTATCCCGAACGTGATCACGATTCCCGGAATACTCGTCGGTCTCGTTTTCGGGGCGCTTTCGACCGACTGGGCCGCGAGCCGGGCCCTCATGGAGAGGGTCGGCTACAGTCTCGACGGCTTCCTCGTGCTGCTGAACGAAGTGCCGTTCCTCGATTCGGTTTTCGGGCTCCTTATAGGCGGCGGCGTCTTGTTTTTAATCGCTTTTCTCTACGTTGCGTTAAGAAAAAGAGAGGGAATGGGCATGGGAGACGTCAAGCTCCTCGCCATGCTCGGGGCGTTTTTGGGGTGGGAAGGCGTCGTTTTCATCATGCTCGTGAGCTCGCTCATAGGGACCGCAGCCGGCCTCACCCTTATATTCCGGAAGAAGGAAAACCTGAGATACGCCATCCCCTTCGGACCTTTTCTCTCCTTAGCCGCGGTGATATACATTTTCACGGGCGGATTCCGTGTTTTGACATAGTTGCCAATCCCGCGCGAACAGACCTAAACTTATGATAATCCCTTCCGCGGGAGCCCGCTGCGGGGGACGAAGGTCAAAAAACCGTGCGACAAACAGGCCTCAGAGCCGAGATACTCGTAAACATTATGCTCATAACGGCTGCCGCGATGTTCCTTATAGGCATCATCGCGTTCAAGCTGACGGAGAGGTCCGCCGTCGAGGGGAACATAAACGGGGTTAAGGCCGTTATCGCCGCGCTCGAAGGCTCGTATTTAAAGAACGGGGACCTCGCGGGCGGTGCGGAATTTTTAGAGGGGGTACTCAATCCCGGGGCCTGGGGGATAATCGAGCTCGGCAGCCAGAGAGTATATTTCGATACCGGGAAGTCCGGCGAGGCGGAGAAAAGGACAGACCCGCTCCTTCTCCAGGCAAGAACATCGGGCAACGCCGTAGTCGGTTTCGAAGGCTCTAACTTCCCTCCGTTCACAGCATTCGACGGGCTCAAGATCGCCGCCCCCGTAAGGCCCGCGGGCAGGCCCGGCGGCGCGGTATTCGTTTACCAGCCGCTCGAGCCCCTTCAGGAAAGCCTCCTCCTCAACCGGCGTCTGATAGCGCTCTGGATAATCCTCTTCCTCGTGATAATAACCCTCTTCGGTTTCTACATACTTTCGCGGAGGATCGTGCGGCCGGTCCACGAGCTTATAAAAACGACGGAAAAGATCGGCGCGGGGAAGTTCTACGAAAACGCCGACGTCGGCAAGGTCAAGGAGATAAACCGGCTCTACGACGCGCTCCGGAAGATGTACGGCGAGATCGAGGGCGGCAAGAGAAAGCTCGGAGACAAGATAGCCGAGCTCGAAGAGGCGAACGCCGAGCTCCGCCTCGTGCAGAGAGAGCTCGTCGCGGCGGAGAAGCTCGCCTCGCTCGGAAGACTCTCAGCCGGCATAGCCCACGAGATTGGAAATCCCCTCGCGGCAATAAGGGGCTATGCCGATGTCATGACGCGCGCCCCGGAGATGGACGACGAAAAGAGGGCCGAGTTTCTACAAAACATACAGGACGAGGTTCTCCGGATAGACCGTATAATTAGGACGCTCCTCGATTATTCCAGGCCGAGGAGCGTTTCGCTGCGCGCGCTCGACGTAAACGAGGCGGCCGCGAAAACGGCGGAGATAGTAAACAGCCAGGGGGTTTTGAAGAATGTCGGGCTCAGGCTCGAGCTCACGCCGGGCGTCCCTCTCATAGAGGCCGACCCCGGGCAGCTCTCCCAGGTCCTGATAAACCTTATACTTAACGCCCGCGACGCCGTGGATGGAGGAGGAGAGATAGTGATATCGACCTCGACCGGGAGCGGAGACGTGACGATAGCTGTGAGCGACACGGGCACTGGTATAAGCCCCGAGATACGCGACAAGATATTCGACCCCTTCTTCACGACGAAGGAGCCCGGACAGGGAACGGGCCTCGGGCTCTCGGTTTCGGCCCGTATAGTCGAAACGTTCGGCGGGCGGATAGACGTGAAAAGCGAGCCGGGAAACGGGGCCGTATTCAGCCTCGTCTTTCCCGCGGCAGGTGTTTATGGAAACGCAGAAAATTCTCGTAATTGACGACGAAAAAGGAATAAGGGAAACGCTATCCCTCATACTCGGCATGGAAGGCTACGATGTCGAGACAACAGGGAACGCGGCAGACGGCCTCTCGCGCATGGATTCCGGAGAGGCTTACGACTTCATAATTTGCGACATACGGCTCCCGGGAATGGGCGGCATCGAGTTTTTAAAAGAGGCGCTGGAAAGAGAAGCCCCCGCCGTGATAATAATGATCTCCGCCTACGGCACCATGGAAAATTCGATAGAGGCGATAAAAGCCGGGGCGGCGGATTACATAAACAAGCCGATAAACTCCGAAGAGCTCATACTGAGAATGCGCATGGCCGAGGAGAGGCAGAAGCTCAAGGTCCGGAACGACTACCTCGAGCGTGAATTGGGGATCGCCGGGGAGCCGGGCGAGATAATCTATTCGAGCGCGAAGATGGACGAGGTCATAGAGCTTTCCCGGAAGGCCTCGCAGTTTAAAACGACAGTCCTCATAACCGGCGAGAGCGGCACGGGCAAGGAGCTCGTCGCAAAGGCCATACACAGCGGCAGCCCGCGTAAAGACTCTCCATTCGTAGCCGTAAACTGCGCGGCGATACCCGAGGCGCTCATAGAGAGCGAGCTTTTCGGATACGCGAAGGGCGCGTTCACAGGGGCCGATGGCGCCCGAAGGGGCCTCATCGAAGAGGCCGGCGGCGGGACGCTCTTCCTCGACGAAATAGGAGAGCTCCCCATGCAGCTTCAGCCGAAGCTCCTCCGCGTGCTCCAGGAAAGCGAGATAAGGCGCCTCGGGGATACGAAAGTGATAAAGGTGGACGTGAGGGTTATTGGCGCGACGTCGCGCGATCTCGAGCAGGACGTCGCCGACGGGAGGTTCAGGAACGACCTCTTTTACAGGCTCAACGTGTTTCCCGTGAAGATTCCTCCGCTCAGGGAAAGAAAGGAAGACATACCCGGCCTCGTCGCGCACTTTATCGCGAAGTACGGAAGGCATGTGAACAGGCGCGTGAGGGAGGCAACCCCGGAGGTGATAGCGGAGCTCTCGACATACGACTGGCCGGGCAACGTGAGGGAGCTTGAAAATGTCGTCGAAAGGGCCATAATACTTTCGGACTCCGAGTACATAACCAGGATCGAGAAGGTCACCGGCGAGTCAGGGCCCGGTGCCGCGATAAAAGACTGGATTGGAAGGGTAAGCTTCAACGAGGCCAAGCAGGAAATAGAAAGGGCCTACATAGAGCGCGCGCTCACGGAGACGGGAGGTAATCGGACCCGGGCCGCGAAGGTTCTGGGAATAAGCAGGCGGTCGCTCCTTTATAAGTTAAAAGAGCACGAGGAATCCTGAAATCCACGCGGAACTCCCCCCGCAGATTGAACCTGAAATACAACATGGTTAAATAATCCTATGAGTAAACGAATCGTCGTCATAGGCGGCGGCATCACGGGGCTCGCCGCGGCCAACCGCGTCAGGGAAATCGCGGGCGAGAAACATCCGGGACTCGAGGTTCTATTGATTGAAGCTTCGGACAAAGTCGGCGGCCCCATTTCCACGATACGAAGGGACGGCTTTCTCATCGAAGAAGGGCCGGACGCTTTTATCACCACAAAGCCATGGGGGCTTAACCTCTGCCACAGGCTCGGGCTCGACGGCGAGCTCATAGAAACCAACGATAAGAAACGGAAGACCTATATCCTGAGGGGGGATGGACTCGTCGAGATTCCCGAAGGGTTCGTCATGCTCGCGCCGTCCCGCCTGACGCCGTTCCTCACCTCCCCCCTCTTCTCGTGGCCCGGGAAGCTCCGGATGCTCCTCGACCTCGTGATACCCAGGAAGCGCGGCGGAGACGAGAGCGTCGCCGGCTTCGTCAGGAGGCGGCTCGGAAAGGAGGCGCTCGAACGTGTGGCCCAGCCGATGATAGGGGGTATTTATACTGGCGACGCCGAGAAGCTGAGCCTACGGGCGACGATGCCGCAGTACCTGGAGCTCGAAGAGGAGCACGGGAGCGTCATCGCCGGGATGCTCCGCACCTACAGGCAGAAGAGCCATGCGCGGAAGAGAGACAGCGGCGCGCGCTACAGCATGTTCGTATCTTTTAAAAACGGGATGGACACGCTCACCGACAGGCTTGTCTCCGTTCTCGGGGAAGAAACGCTGAGGCTCGGTGAAAAGGTGAACGGGATAACGAGATCGGGCGGCGGTTACGCTGTATCTACCGGCAGCGGGACATATGAGGCCGACGGCGTCGTGATAACGACGCCCGCCTTCGTCACCGGCGCGCTGATAGAAAATTTAGACCCGGAAACGGCCGCCCTTCTTGCGGGCATAGAATACGCTTCGTCGGTGGTCGCCATACTCGCCTATAAATTATCGGACATTAAACGCCCCATCGGCGGATTCGGGTTCGTCGTGCCCGCGATCGAAAAGAGAACCCTTATAGCCTGCTCCTTCAGCAGCGAAAAATTCCCGGGCCGCGCGCCCGGGGGCTATACCGTGCTCAGAGCCTTTGCCGGCGGTATGCTGGACCCGGAAGTGCTCGACCTCGGTGACGGAGCGATCACCGAAAGAATAAAGTCAGAGCTCGGCCCCGTGCTCGGCATAACGGGCGAGCCGCTCTTCAGCTTCGTGAAGAGATATCCGAATGCGCTTCCTCAGTATTACATCGGTCACCTGGACCTCGTACGAAAAATCGCATCCGGAATCAGGAAGCTGAAGGGTCTCGAAATAGCCGGGAGCGCGCTCGGAGGAGTCGGGATTCCCGACTGCATAAACTCCGGGGAAAGGGCCGCCGAGAAAGCCGTCGAGGCTGTTTATGGTCAGATGGCCTGAGAGTTACTGATTAAGCTGGGGATTATTCGCCTCGGCCTCCAGCTTGTTCCGCCTGAAAACCCACGTGTAAATCCTCTTGAAAGCGTATACGAGTATGACGAGCACGAGTATCGCCGCCAGAGCGGGAACCGCCAGCGCCAGTATCGACATCACGAGCGAGCCCGCCGCCTCGGCCGTCGAAACCACGGAGTTCCCGAGGCCGCCCGTCGTCGCAGTGGACGCTATTCTGGTTATGCTCGTAAATCCCTGCACAGTTCCCGCAACGCCGCCCCCGACTATAACGGCGAGTCCCCATTGTAAGAACGGGCTCATGTCGGACACGGCCGAGGCCATGACTATCGTTCCGGCTACTGTCGCCGCCGGGACGGCAACTGTATCGAGAAGGTTGTCTATCCAGGGGACGTAATACGCCGCTATTTCGAATATGGTGGCAATAAGGAAGGCCGCCAGGGCCGGGTAAGTGCCTATCCAGTCGAATTCCGGGGCGAGGGTCATCTGCCCCGAGAGCGAGGCAACGCTCATCACGAGGAGCGGCACGAATATCCTGAATCCGCATGCCGCCGCCAGCCCTACGCCGACGAATATGGACAAGAGTGTTTCCATTCCGCTATCCAGTAATAGTATATGAATCCGGATGTGTGTTAGCAAGCGGGATTTTACGCCGCACCTTGCGGAATCCCGTCCGGGGAATGGCTATTTTTTGGAGACGTTGATTATTTTCACGCTATAGTCGAGCGTTCTTCCGGCTAGCGGGTGGTTGTAGCTTATCTCGACCTTGTCCTCGAGAACACGGGTCACGTGGCAGTTCCCGTGCGGCGTCTTGAGAACCATCCCGGGCTCGGGATTCATCCCGGCGTCGGCGAAGAGCTTCGAATCGAGGAGCTGCACCATGTCCGGGTTCTCCACCCCGTAGCCGTTCTCGGGCGTCACCTGAAACGTCTTCTCTTCCCCCGCCGCCATCCCGAGAAGCTCGTCCTCGAGGCCCTTTATGAGCACGCCCGCGCCGAGCTCGACGATGAGAGGCTCCTCGTCGAACGTGTGGAAAGTCGAGCCGTCCTCGACCTTGCCTTCGTACTTGAAAGTTACTGTGTCGCCAGTCTCGATCGTGGTGCCCATTAAAAGCCCTCCGGGAAATTTAACTTTCGCGCTCCCGGGAAATGCGGAAAACCTCTCCCCGCCCCCGTTCGCTGACTGAGATAATATCATCTTGCGCTTTTAATTTCGAGCCCTCTCGGGGAAGCGCCGTCTCCTTGATTAAAAATGGCAGGTCCATTATAATCATCCTTCTAAATATCCAAAGGAGACTCTGTAACATGAAGCTTAAAGACAAGGTAGCTCTCATAACGGGGGGGAGCCTCGGTCTTGGACAGGCGACCGCTTATCTCTTCGCAAAAGAAGGGGCTAAGGTCGTGATCACAGGAAGGACCGAAAAAACCCTCAAGGAAGCCGTCGAAGAAGGCAGGAAGCAGGGCGTCGACATCGAGTATCTGGTGGCCGACGTATCGAAGGAAGAAGACTGCAAAAAGAGCGTCGACTACGTCATCGGCAAATATGGCAAGATAGATATCCTCTTTAACAACGCCGGCGTGCTTTATACTTCCCATACACACGAAACGGCCACGGAGATCTGGGACAAGACATTCGACATAAACGTTAAAGGCACCTTCTTCATGTCGAAGTACGCTATACCCCACATGCTAGAGAAGGGATACGGAGTGATAATCAACAACTCTTCAATCCTCGGCCTGAAGGCAGTTCCAGGGCTCGCGGCTTATAACGCGACCAAGGGCGCAGTGACCCAGCTCACGAGAAGCATGGCGCTCGAATACGCAGCCCAGGGCATACGGGTAAACGCCATCTGCCCGGGGACGATTGAGACACCCATGGTCGACGGCCTCCTGAATCAGATGCCCGACAGGAATTCCGCTGAAGAGCTCTTCAAGTCGTTCCATCCGATAGGCAGGCTCGGAAAGGCCGACGAAATCGCTCATGCTGTGCTTTTCCTCTGCGACGACAACGTCCAGTTCATGACGGGGAGCATGCTTTCAGTCGACGGCGGCTGGGTCGCGAGGTAGCCCCTGCCCTAGATTTCAGTTTAAGTTTGCACGAAAACTATCAGACAGCGCTAGACAATTAGCAGTATCGTGTGATAAATTATATGTGGCCCCCGGACCGGGGGCCACATCTTCTTAAAGGAGGGCAGGATGAAATTCGTAATAACTGCGGTAATAACTGTAGCGGCGGCTTTTGCGTTATTCACCTCGGAAAGCCAGGCCTTGAGCCCCTACTACAAGCAGACAGCTTCCCAGCATCACTTCACGACGATCATCGACCAGCTGAAAACCTTCAGAAACGTAACGTGGCAATCGCCCGTATCGATGTGGGTGCAGATACCGGCCAGCCAGCAAGGAAGGGCGGCCGAGCTTGCAGACACCATAGAAGACAGGGCCAGGGGCGCTCTCATGCAGCCCTTCTGCGTTCACATATACGTAACGGAAGGCCAGACCCTGGCAAGGTCCTGCGTGTATTAATACAAACCTCTTGGATGCTTCGGCGGCGGAACGGGGCGAGGACCGCGCGTAGGTCCCCCTGCCCTCCGGAAGCAGTTTCCCGGCCGGCCTTTATTCCCGGGGCCGGATATTCTTACCGCGTTCCAGAATAAATATCGAACAGACGGTAGTCCCGGAATTGAATCTCGCATTTCATGCACCGCGTTTTTTACGCCGGGATGATAATGTCACGATGTAAGCGGCGACTGTCCGCCGTACAGGTGGAATCTTTCAAGACGCAGCCTTTATGGAGATCCGGCAACTGGCGTATAGAGCGGCAGTGCGTGGGAACGTGCCGCGTCCGGAGGTTGCATAGCCCCCGCCGAATATTCCCGGTTAAAACGCCCGCGCTCAGTTATGTCCGCGATGGGCAAACGGAATGGAGATCGAAAGCTCGTCCCTCTGGTTCCCCTCTTTGACGTTTATCTCGATGCCGGAGATGTTGAGCTGAGGGTATTTTTCGAATACGCGAATCAAATCCTTCTGGAGCTTGTCCGCAAAGTTCGGAGGGAGATCTTTTCTTTCGTAAGAAAGAACCATCCTGAGCCTTTCTTTCGCTACGTTCGCAGATTTGTTTCGTCTAAAAAAGCTGAATAGAGACATCGATCATCCCCCTAGTAGTCTGCTGAAAAATCCTTTTCTGTCCTCGAGCTCGTTGAATGCGACTTCTTCTCCCATGAGCCTCTTGGCGACGTTCGTAAGCGCCGTTCCCGCGATGGTGTTGTCGGAGAGGACGATAGGCTCGCCCTTGTTTGTACAATCGACCATCCTTTCCTCGTCGGGGATGACGCCGATCTTCTTTATACGGAGGACGTCCTCGATGTCCTCGACGGAGAGCATCTCCCCTTTCTTGACGCGGTTGGCCTTTATCCTGTTGACCAGGAGGTGAATTTTTTCAATGCCCATTGACTCCAGAAGCCCTATTACCCTGTCGGCGTCCCTGACGGACGACACTTCCGGATTTACGACTACCAGCGCTTCCTCGGCAGGCGCCGCGGCCGTCCTGAAGCCGCCCTCTATGCCCGCGGGCGAGTCTATGAATATGAAGTCAAAGTTGAATTTAACCCTCTCGATTATCGCCGATAGCTGCTCGCCGCTCACGGCCTCCTTGTTCTTCGTCTGCGCGGCCGGGAGGAGGTAGAGCGTCTCGCTCCTCTTGTCCTTGACGAAAGCTTTTTCGGGCGGTACCACGCCCTCAACGACGTCCACGATGTCATAGACTATACGGTTTTCGAGCCCGAGTATCATGTCGAGGTTCCGAAGACCTATGTCAGCGTCTATAGTGAGCACCTTGTTGCCCATGGACGCAAGCGCGGCCCCGAGGTTCGCGGTTACGGTCGTCTTTCCGACCCCGCCCTTCCCGGACGTAATAACTATAACTTTCGCCATTTGCTTACTCCTCAGCTACGAATTTTTTCGATTAATATCTGGTTGTTTTTGACGTATGCCTTCTCGGGATACTCGGGCCCCTCGGAATCGTCGGGCGACCTCGTGATCCACCTCGCTATCCTGAGCTGCTGCGCCCTGAGCTTGAGCGCAATGACGATGGCGCCGTCGTCCCCTCCCGCCCCGGCGTGCACTGTGCCGCGGAGAGTGCCCATTACCATGATGTTCCCGGAAGCCGTGATGTACGAGCCCGGGTTCACGTCGCCCATTACAAGCACGTCGCCGTCGTGCTCGATGTTCTGGCCGCTCCTTATGCTCTTGTCGATGAACCTGAGCGTCCTCACGCCGGCGGCAGGTCTCGGCTGCGGAGCCTCGGCTTTTTGATTTTTCTCGAGCTTGAGCGAGGGCTTGTAGCCCACGAACCTCGCGTTCGTATCCCGGACAGCCTCCTCGATCTTCCTCATGTCGCCCTCGGAGAGCTTCGAGCTCTCGTAATCTATTACGGCGAGGGAACCCTTGAAAAAGTCGCTCCCGAGCTTGGCTTTTATTTGCGAAATGTTCTCATCCACTGTCAGGCTTTCATCCAGCTTGACCAGTAAGGCCGGCACAGTCATGCCTTTTACAACTATTCCCATTGGCTTCTCTAAGTGCTGCGATTGAGCGGGTCCCTCTTCCCCTGTACAAATTATCATATGTTGAAAGACAACACAAGAAATTAACGAAGCCGCATAGATATACCGGAAACAGGGCGCGAAAACGGCCTCCTGGAGCCCGCGAACGCCGCTATTGAGACCGAACGAACGGCCCCGGCGGCTTTTATTTACCGATTTTCCTGGGCCCTCTCAAGGCGATTGTGTTAAGCCGCCTCTATGCTATACTGAGACAATTAACCACAACTTGTTTCAGTGATTTGTCCAGGCCAGATGCAGCCCGAGCAGGAACACCCAGACCAAACATATGAAGACAACGGAAGGAAGGGCGTCGCCTCTTCCTCCCGCGCGATCGTGAACATCCACGGGCTCGTGATCGAATGCATATCGGAATCGCCCGAGCTGGTGAGCGCCATGGTAAGGCCGTTCAATTTCTTCAGGACAGATTTCGGGCAGCCCTACGTAACCGTAACCGGAGTGGAGTCGGAGCCGCCCTACTCTTCCTTCCCGAACGCCCCGTCGAGCTTTTCGACGCCGAGGAACATCGTCTTCACAAGGGGCAAGACAAAAATCATAGACTACTTCGGGAAAGGCGTCGTGATAGCGGACGACGGCGGCCGGAAGCACACGATATACGGGACCGATCCGAATTTTCTCCAGGAGGCGTTTTATCTCCTCGTCCTCTCGCTACTCGGACAATACTGCGACGAAAAGGGGATACTGAGAATCCACGCCCTCACCTTTTCACTCGCCGACACGGCCGTCATATTCTCGGCGCAGTCGGGCGGCGGGAAATCGACGATGGCCTTTTCAGTCCTGGAAAGAGAAGGGCTCAGGCTCATATCGGACGACGAGGCGCTCGTAGATAAAGACGGCAGCGTCCTCCCCCTCCCCATACGCATCGGAACGCTCGACGAGTCCAGGATAAGCTCGATTCCCCCGGAATACGTTTACCGCATAGATCGTATGGAATTCGGCGAAAAATATTTCATAGACATAGACTACTGGGAGGACAAGCTCGAACGCCGGCTCCTCAGGAAGAAGATACTCTTTTTCGCAAAGAGGCTGATTAACGGAAATCCCTATATAGAAAAATCGTCCCGGTTCGAGACGCTGAAATCGCTCATGAGCGCGGCCGTTATAGGCCTCGGGCTCTATCAGGGCATGGAGTTCGTATTCAACAACTCTCCCGGCGAGATTTTCTCCCGCGTGCCCGTCTTCGGAAGGCGGCTCTACGCGGCGCTCGGGCTCACGGCGGCGGCCGAGAGCTACAAAATATTCCTTGGCAGGGACCACGCGGAAAATATAAGGGTGCTGGAAGAGTTCCTGAGAAAAAGACAGGCCGGTGACGCGCGATGAACCGAAGCGTCGATATTTCGCTCATAGTGCTGACGTATAACCGGCCGGGGCCGCTCAAACGGTGCCTCGAATCGATAGTGGCTATCGACATGGGGCGGACCTCGTTCGAGGTTATAGTCGTCGACGACGGCTCGACTCTCGACAACGAAAGCGTGGTCAGAGAATTCGACGGCAGGCTGGATATCAGGTACCTCCGGAAAGCGAGGGGCGGCGTCGCCTCGGCGAGGAACTACGGCGGCGTTAACGCCGAAGGCAGGTTGATCGCATTCATAGCTGACGACTACATCCTTCCCGTAAATTACGTGAAAGACACGACCGCATTCCTCGCCGAGAATCCCGGGGCGTTCATCATAACCCACAACATACTCCCGACTGGACCCAGCATATTCAGATACGCACAGAGGCTTTACTACCAGATGACCCTCCTTCAGAGATTCAGCGGTAAAGATTTTCGAAGCGGCGTTCTCGAAAGTTTTGACCTTCCGCCTTCGAGGGCGGCGGTGTTCAGGAAAGAGATGTTCGGGATCACGGGATGGTTCGACGAGGCACTCCTCACAGGCGAAGACGGCGATCTCGGAATGAGAATGGCCGCCGAGGGAATACCGGTATATTTCTTCGTGGATAAATATATAAAGCACTGGGAAGATAAAGGCCTGTCCGGCTACCTCGAGCAGAGAATCCGCTACGGGGCGAGCTTTTACAGGGTCCTCAAGGATAAAAGGGGGAACCAGATGACGGAGCCTTCTCCCGGGAGGATTATCAAGTCCACCTGGGAAAGATATTTCTCCTGGCTCAGGCTTTCGTTCACGCTCAAAAGAAAAGCGGAATATATTCTCCTGACCCCGTTAACAATCCTTTTCCTGTCATCTTACTATTGGGGATTCTATTCGGAATCGAGAAGAAAAACTCCATCGGCTGGCGTCGTGGCAGCAGCTTATAAAGAGCAGGAGAACCCGGCTCGAAAAGAGTCCCGAAAAGCAAGCCTGAACACCAAATAATGGCTCTCAAAGAAGCCGTCTTCAAAATCTCCAGCCACCCTGTCTTAAGCCCCCTGGGCAGGTGTATTTACTTTCTCTGCGAGAGAGTGCTATCCCGCGCCTTCCAGAGTTTTCCGGAAATACGCTCCGCGTATGTATCCGGCAGCATGTCCGGGGGCGACATCGTCCCGGGGCTGAGCGATATCGACTGCGTCATAACGATCGACGACCTCGGCGCGAGGGAAGAGTATGGGCTCATGACGGAGCTGGAACGGAAGATAAGATACAGGATGCCCCCCTTCGGCAGGGATAAAATAGGGGTTCACGTTGTCGCTTATTCTTCAGCCGAATGGTCTCTTCTCGGCGACCTCTTTCTAGGCAAAAAGGCCGGAAAGCCGCGGATGCTCTTCGCGGGAAATGAAAGCCCGCCGGACTACGAGCTAAGCGGAAGAATCAAGGCGCTTCACCATCTCTATAAGGCGTTCTGGAAGATAATAAACCTCCAGGACAGCATCCTGAAGCCCTCTGGAGATTCTCTCGAACCGGAATTAACGAAACGGATTATAGACAGGGCAATGGTCACTCTCGACGATGCGGTGAAAGAAGCGGGAGACATACCCGGGGAATATACGAATCTGAGAGAGAATACACGTCAATCGTGGGAGATATTAAAAAGGGCGGCCAACGAATCCAAACATATAGAAATGCTCGCCATGCTTCTTCATCTTTTCGACGTCGCCGCCGGAGCGGTTTACAAAAGCACAGTGCCGGGGGACACACACTCTACAGGCGAAGTTGAGCCGGTCGGCGAGACAATGATCCTGCCTGCTGAGATTACAGACATAGTTCCGGTTATTCAGCAGCATCAGAACGATAAGGATGTAGTTGTATACACAAACGTCGAGAAAGCTGATATATTCCTCTTTGATTCCGCGAACCGCGGGCTCTCGTCGGCAATCGTCGAACACTATAAAGGAATCGGTGACCGCGCCCTCAGGATCATGTCGATAGATAGATTCCGGCAGTTTTTTCTCAATTTCTCGGAGCAGGCCGCCGTCGATATTTTCAGCGGCCGGCAATTCACCCTCGCGGGAATACGCGACCGTGAGGCCCTTCTGCTCGACGCCTACTCGGTTCTGCCGCAGCTGAGGTCCCCAAGGAACTGGAAATCCGGCGAGAGGTGCGAATCGTTTCGGGGCAAAGCCGAAAGAATAATCCGGGAGCTCGGAGCGTCTGTCCCCGACGCGCGGGCTTCATATAGCGGCAAATCCTTAGACGAGTACGAAAGATTTACCGATCTGAAAGAGATGTCGCAGGCGCTCACGGCGGCCCTCGGCGAATTTCTTTCTTCGAGGTACGAAGGCGCATGATTAAGCCAGGCTTCGTAATACTCCTGACCGGGCCGCCAGGCAGGCTCGACGAGACTCTCCGCAGCATAGCGGGAGAGGCCGGAGGGAACGAACGAATTATATGCATCCTGGACGAGGCTTACAGTGAACCGGCCGCTGGAATCATTGAACGCAGCCGCGCCCCGGTTACCGTCATTTATTCCGACCTCGCTTCCGAAGGCCCCGGCGGAGCTCTGAACAGTGCCATATCCCTTTCGGGAGGCGACGCCGTATTTCTCATAACCCAGGCGGTAGCGCTTCCTCCGGGGTTCGTCGCCGCCTGCATGGAAAAGCTCTATTCAATGGACTCCGTCGGATTCGTTTACGGAAGCTACATAGAAGAAAGAGATGGGGACCAAGAGGCCTTCATACACGCCCGCACCGATAATTACGACTTCGCCGAATCTTCCCGCGTAGGCCCGGTGCGGGCCATAAAAAAAGAGGTCTTCGATACCGTCGGATATTACGACCCCGCGCTCAAATACGCCTTCGATTTCGACCTCAGGCTGAGAATTTTCGAGAAATACGATATAGCTGCGCTCGATGGAGAGGCATACAGGGTCCTCTATAACGGGGAAGAGACGAATCACGACCCTACCCGCCCGCGCGAGTCATACACGCACTACACCCCGGAGAAAGAAGCCGAGTTCAGGGAGGCCTGCTGCGCATCGCTG
>CAZPHQ010000005.1:0-110505 GCA_964586675.1 uncultured Spirochaetia bacterium
GAAAAGTAGCAAAAATCACGGGACGGGGCGAAATTGTGCTAAAAATCTTCGCGTCCTCGCTAAATCTTACACCCACCCCACCCCCTGGTAAGATTTTTAACGCTCATACGCTCGATTTTTTTTAACGCCAATTTCGACGTCCCGGAAAGGTATTGCTTCGCTGCACAGCGAAGCAATATTATGATCTTGCCGATGGCGTAAGCTGTCATTGCTCCAGCACGCCGCGCGTGCCGGAGACCGACGAAGAGTTTTTGTGCACTGTATGCGTGTCCCTTGGGATAAATCGCCGTCGCTGCTACATCGTAAAAACACATTGAATATAAGCGGCCGGTGGCGGAGAGGCCCGCAAGGACGCAATGTATTTCACGTTCAGCAAGACCTGTCGATATCCGTTATCGCGTGCGCTCTAAACGGCGGCCTTTCTTCTCCTGAGGAGAACGACGCCAGCAACTCCCATGATCGCGGCAAGCGCTATGAATCCCCATTCGGTGAGGGTGGGGATAGGATTTGGTGTAGTGATCCATGTATTCTCCACGACCGACGTCGCCAGTACCGCCCCCGTATCGGGATTTATGAGCGATACGCGTATGATGTCCGTACCGATCCCTCTTGTCCCGTAAGTCCACAAGACTTCGCCGTTGGCGTCCGTCGTGCAGTCGCTGTTCGGGGCGCAGTCGCCGCTTCCGGGATCGCTGGTTTCCCCGTTGTTCGGACCGGAGGTTACCTCGAACGCCGTCAACAAGCCGGACACCGGGGCCCCGTTCACGCGGGCTGTCGCAGTAACAGTATGGTCGTTCTCGATATCGGTTACCGCAGCGGCCGGCGATACGCTGAAAACCAGCCCCGCCAGTACATCGTTTCCTATGGCGTTAATAACGATGTGCATATTTGGAAAGCCGACGCTGGCTGTCGTTGCAGGGTTTGGCACTCCGCACGCCGGAGCCTGGATGTAGCTCGGCCCCGTTTCGGGTGCGGAGTTCGAGCCCATGAAGAACCGATTTCCCGCTGCCAGCCCGCTCGGTGTGAATATCTCGACCACAAGCTCGGAGCCGGCGGGGGCGATACCGTTCACCGGGACGCTTACTATAGTCAGAGCCTGGTCCGGGAGCTGGATGCTGGAAGACCCTATTGGCGTAAGAGCGCCTCCGGGGAACGCGGGATCCGAGGTATAGAGGTTGATTGTAACGGGCTGAGTTCCGGAGCCGGAAGTCGCGGATTCGACCCCGAACTGTATCTCGCATATTTCGAAATCCCCGGTTATTCCGAACGTGTCCAGGCTGAAAGCCCTGAAATAGCCGTTGGTTTCATGATTAGTCCCGTCATTGCATGATATGGAGTTAAAGTCTGTAATTCCCTGGCTCGTGGACTCGGTGATGACAGTATTGCCGCAGCCGGAAGCCTGGACCTGTACGCCCGAAGGCGGCAGGGCTGGTCCGGGATTCGTGGAAAAACCTTGAGCCGATGAGAGCGAAGCAGCGAATAAGACAAACAGGAAAGCGGACGCCAGATACGCAACGAGGTTTTTCATTTCCACTCCTCCGCATTATATATAGGTTATATATCTCGCGATACAGTATCATTGTCTTTAATCATTGTCAAAAATAATGCGTTTACCTCTTTTAAAATACTTTCACTAGCGTAAGGCTGAAGATAAAGTTCAGGGGAGGCGCGCCAGGTAATCAGATGCGCGGCGGATGATGTGTCAAGCGTGGCCGAATATGAGCGACCTGTGGGCGGACAAGCCCGCGAGGGCGCCGTCCGATATGGCGAAGGTTACGTTGCCGGCCGCCCTCGCTGCGTCGCCGCAGGCGAATACGCCAGGTACAGAAGTTTCCTTCATGTCGTTAGTGCTTATGTAGATGCCGAGCGGGCTTTCAGTGAGCTCGCAGCCGAGCATCCCGGCGAGAGGGCTCGAAGGCGTCGTCCTCGATGCTACAAAAAGGCCGGCCAGCTCTATCGTCCTGCCGTCCGCGAGCTTCACCAAAGCCTTGCCGGTAACCTCCTCGACCCTTTCTCTTTCGATCGTCACCCCGCGCGCCAGGAGCTGGCTCATCTGCTCCTCGTCCGGCTCGAAGGCCCCGTTCAGGAACATTGTGGACCGGCCCCATTCGGGTATCAGCATGCCGTGGTGCATCGAGACTTCGCCGACAGCCAGGACGCCGAGCGGGCCGTTGCCGAGCTCGTAGCCGTGGCAATACGGGCAATGAAAAACGGACTTCCCCCAGCGCTCGGCGAGGCCCGGAACGTCCGGCAGCTCGTCTACGACGCCCGTGGCGAGAATCAGCCGTTTCGCGGACAGAACTTCTCCGTCCTCCATGCGAACGGAAAAATGCTCGCCCGTTCTTTCGGCCGAAACCGCGGTGCCGTTTCGCCATGTTACGCTCGGATACTTGAGAAGCTGCTTTCTCGCATCGTCCGCTATGGCTCCGGGGGACCTGCCGTCCTGACCGAGAAGGCCGTGCGAAGCGGCGGCGAAGCGGTTCCGACGTTGTCCCGCGTCGAGAACCGCCACCTTCCGGCGGCCTCTTGCCAGAATGAGCGCCGCCGCCATGCCAGCATAACTCCCTCCGATCACTATAACGTCATACATTTCAGCTCTCCTTGCTTTATTCTTTCTTTTTCTTCTTCGCGGCTCCGTGCGTCCGGGTTCGATCGGCATCATCGCGGGCGCCTCGCTCCTTGAAATGACGGCGCATGTGTTTACTCAGCTCGGCCAGCGTGACCTGGCGAAAACGCTCCAGCAGCAGCGCCTCCGCTTCGCGAAATGACTCGCTCATCGCGCTGTTCACGGCCTTTTCGATGAGGCAGCTCGTCGACTCGCTCCGGTTTCCCATGGCCAGTATCGTCGGGCTGCCGAGCGCGGCGTAAATGTCGTAGAGCGTAACCTTTCCCATGTCGCAGGATATCCGCCACCCGCCCCCGTGCCCTTTCTCGGAGCTGACGAGCCCGTTCTCGCGGAGCCCCGCCAGCGTTCGCCGGACGACGACGGGATTGGTCCTCATCATTTTGGCCAGCGCCTCCGAGGTTACCGGGCCGTCCACAACGGCCATGTGGAGGAGGACGTGCAGCACGCTCGAAAGCCTCGTGTCCATTTTCATGATAATCCGGCTCTTTCCAATATCATGTAACAAATGATACTACATGATATGAGGCGGCGCAAGTCGAGACACGTAACCGGAGGTATTTCGAAGGGTGTAAAGAAATGCCCCCTCCCGGACATTGTCCGGGAAGGGGCTGTATAAAGGGGGATGGGTGGCTTTTAAAAACCTGACCTTTTATCGTATTAATTTTTCTTATACCGTCGCCGTGTCGTCAGAGCCCTTACCGAGCCAGGAATATATGGCAGGCAGAACCAGAAGCGTCAGCATCGTCGATGTGACGATGCCGCCTATGACGACAGTCGCGAGCGGCCTCTGCACCTCGGCGCCTGCGCCAGTTGAAAGCGCCATCGGCAGGAAGCCGACTGCGGCGACGAGCGCCGTCATCATGACGGGCCGGAGCCTTATGCCCGCACCCTCGCGCGCCGCATCCTCAGCGCTCTTTCCGTCTTTCCGGAGCTGGATGATATACGACATGAGCACTACTCCGTTCAGCACCGCTATGCCGAAGAGGGCTATGAACCCGACGCCGGCCGATATGCTGAACGGCATTCCGCGCAGGAACAGCGCGAGGAGGCCGCCCGTCGCCGCGAGCGGGACGTTAAGGTATATCAGCAGCGCCGGCCTCGCCGCGCCGAAGGCTGTATACAGCAGCACGAATATGAGGAAGAGCGCTATCGGCACCGCTATGGCAAGTGTAGAGCTCGCGCGCTCGAGGTTCTCGAACTGCCCGCCCCATTCGATCCAGTAGCCGGAGGGCAGCTTCACGTCCTTCGCCACCTCGGCCTTCGCGTCGTCGACGAACCCTGCCAGATCCCGCCCGCGGACGTTCGTCTCGACGGAAAGCCTCCTGTGCACGCTCTCCCGGCTTATCTGCGCGGGGCCTTCCTCGATGCGTATCTCGGCGAGCTGGGAGAGCGGTATCAGCTTCCCGTCGGGCGACGCGATGCGAATGTTCTTTATGCGATCGACGTCGGCCCTGTCGCCTGGGGCGATGCGCGCCTGCATAGCGAAGCGCCTCTGCCCTTCGAGCACCTGCCCGGTCTCTTTTCCGCCTATCGATTCGATGGCGTCCATCACCTGCCCGGCGTTTATGCCGTAGCGGGCTATGGCGTTCCGGTCCACAATGACGCGGAGGTAAGGGAGCCCCGCGACCTGCTCGGCCTTCGTGTCCGCCGCGCCGGGGACGCGCGACACGGCGCGAACGACTTCGTCCCCGAGCTGCTTCAGCTTTTCGAGGTCCTCGCCGTAGACGCTTATCGCGACGTCCGACCTCACGCCTGCGATAAGCTCCTGCACCCTGAGCTCAATAGGCTGGGAATAGCTGAATGACGTCCCCGGCACCGCTTTTTCGAGCTCCTCGTTCATTTTCTCGATGAGCCCGGTCCTAGTTTTTGCCGTCTTCCATTCCTTGTGCGGTTTCAGGATGACGTATATGTCGCTTATCTCTACGCCCATCGGGTCGGTCGCGATCTCCGCGCGGCCCGTCCGGGAGACGACTGTCTCGACCTCGGGGAATTTCTTCAGCACCTTCTCTATCATCGTCGTGTTGCGGACAGACTCTTCGAGAGAGACACTTGGCAGCCTCCACGCTTGGAGCGCCATCGCGCCCTCGTCGAGCCTCGGTATGAACTCGGCCCCCATGAACGGCACGAGAATGAGGCTCGCGGCGAATACCCCGCCTGCTATAGCGGCAGTCTTCTTCGGGCGGTCGATGGTCTTGTCGAGAAGGGGCAGGTAAAACCTCTTCAGCCTCCTTATGAGGAATGTCTCGTGATCGCCTTTTACCTTCTTGAGGAAAAACGACGCGAGGACGGGCATGAGCGTGAACGACAACACCAGCGACCCGATAAGCGCCAGTATCACCGTCATCGCCATCGGCTTGAACATCTTCCCCTCGATCCCTCCGAGAGAGAGAATCGGGATGTAGACGATGATGATAATGCCGACGGCGAACATGATAGGCCGGAGAACTTCCTTCCCCGCCGCGAGTATCGTGTCCTTTATGCCCTCCGGCTTCGCCCGGGGGGAAGCCGCGCTGGGTGGGCCGTCATCCGAGAGCTTCCTGACGATGTTCTCTATCATAACGACGGATCCGTCGACGATGAGCCCGAAGTCTATCGCGCCCAGGCTCATTAGGTTGGCCGAGATGCCGAAGTAGTTCATGCCTGTGAACGCTATCAGCATAGAAAGCGGAATCGCCGAGGCCACGATCAGGCCGGCGCGGAGATTCCCGAGCAGGACGAACAGCACCGCGATCACGAGTATCGCCCCTTCCGTGAGGTTCTTCGCGACGGTGTTTATCGTTTTTCTGACAAGGTCCGTTCTGTCGTAATAGGTGTCTATCTCGACGCCCGGCGGGAGGGACTCCTTGATCTCCTCTACCTTATCCTTCACGCGGTTGACGACGGTGCGCGAGTTCTCGCCGATGAGCATCATCACGACGCCCGTCACGACCTCTCCCTCGCCGTCCCTCGTCACGGCCCCTTGCCTCACCATCGGTGCGAACTTCACATCCGCGACGTCCCTGACGTAAACGGGCGTCCCCTCGCTCCCGGTGGCGAGAACGATGTTCTCTATGTCGGCGAGGCTCGTTATCAGCCCCTCGCCGCGGACGAGATACTGCTCCTGGTTGCGCTCGATGTAAGCGCCGCCGGCGTTCCTGTTGCTCTCTTCGAGTGCGTTGAAAACGTCGTTTATGGAAAGCCCGTACGACACAAGTTTTTCGGGCCGTATCTGTACCTCGTATGTCTTGAGCTCGCCGCCGTACGTGTTCACCTCGACGACGCCGGGGACCGATTTCAGCTTGAACGCGATGTCCCATTCGAGTATCGACCGAAGGTCCATGAGTGAGTATCCCTCGCCCTTCACCTCGAACTGGTATATCTCGCCCAGCCCCGTCGATATCGGGCCGATTTCCGGTGTGCCGAGCCCCTCGGGTATCGACTCGCGCGCCGCGGCAAGCCGCTCGAATATGAGCTGCCGGGCGAAGTATATGTCGATTTTTTCCTCGAACGTAACCGTCACCGCCGAAAGCCCGAACCGCGAGACAGACCTTATGCCCTCAATTCCGGGAAGGCCTGACACAGCCGTCTCGACAGGGAATGTTATGAGCTGCTCGACTTCGACCGGTCCGAGCCCGGGGGAGTTGGTCAATATCTGCACCTGGTTCGGCGTCACGTCCGGGACGGCGTCCACGGGAAGCCTCAGCATTGAAATCACCCCGCCCACGACAAAGAGGAGTGTAAACACGATAATCAAAAACCTGTTGTCTAATGAAAATTCCAGAATTCTGTTAAGCATGCCTGCACCCCTCCGTCAGTGTGCGTGCCCTTCGCCCATCTCGTCCTTGAGCAAGAGCGATTTAAGGTAAAAACCGCCTTCAGTTACGACCTCGTCGCCGGGAGATATGCCGTCGGTAACCTCGACCAGGTCCCCGGACTCTCGGCCCGTGGTGATTTCCTTGGCCTCGAATATGCCCTCGCCCTCGCGGACGAATACAGTGGGCTTTCCGCGTACCTGCTGAATGGCGGACGACGGCACGGTGAGCGCGTCGCCGCCCTCGCCGGGAATCGTTATCAGCGCCGAGGCGAACATCCCGGGCTTAAGCCGGCCGTCGGGATTTTCTATCTCCACGCGGGCGCGCGCCGTCCTTGTCGTTTCGTCGAGGACATCGCTTATATAGGTGACCTCGCCGGTGAATTTTTCATCCGGGTAGGCGTCCACCATTATATCGACGGGCTTTCCCTTGCCGACGTGGCGGAGGTCTTTCTCGTACACGTCGAGCTGTATCCACAAATGCGTGAGGTCAGTGATCGTATAGGCATTATCCTGGGAAGTGACCAGCTCGCCGAGGACTGTGTGCTGCTCGATAATAATCCCGTCGAAGGGGGCCTTCAAGGGGAACATCGACGGGGGAGACTTTCGTTCGGACCACGATATGGATTTCACGTCCGCGTCCGACAGCCCAAGGAGCCTCAGGGTCTCCCGGGATGTATTGAGAGCGGCCTCTGCCCGGAGGAATTCGCCCTTCGCGTCGAGGTATTCCTTTTCGGAGGTTATCTGCCTGTTGTAGAGCCTCTCCTCGCGGCTGAAGTTGGCGCGCGCGACTTCGAGGTCGGCACGGGCCTTCAAGTACTCCGACTTGGCCTGACCCAGTTCGATACTGTCAAGCTCAGCCAGCACCTCGCCCCTTGTCACCTTGTCGCCGAGGTAGGCTTTAACAGACACGACCCTGCCCGGAATGCGCGGGTTTACATGCGCGATTCGGGTCTTGTCGGGCTCAATGACCGCGGTAGTCTTTATTTCGCCCCCTATGGGCTTTGTCCCGGCAGCGACCAGCTTCAGGTTTATCGACTCCAGGGCTTCAGGCGTAAGCTCTATGTGCCCTTCGTCTTTCTCACTATGTCCCTCTTGGTGAGCGTGCTTGTCGGCCTGGCCGTCTCCTTCGGACGGGGCGTCATCTTGTCCGCACCCAGCGAAGAGAAAAGCGGCAAGCAGAATCGTCAGTATTATGGTGCTTATGGTTACGTATCTCTTCATTTGGTATCTCCTTCTCCGTCGGTGGATATTTCAGGCCAGGCCATTTCGTTAAGGGGCTTGCCTGTGAGTCTTTCGACGTCGGCCAGCGACTCGTGGTACGACCTGAGCGCATCGACGTATTCCAGCTCCACATCGAAAACAGTCCTCTGTGCGTCGAGGACGTCCAGGAGAGAGAACTTCCCCTCCCTGTATCCCTCGAATATGGAAGCGTAGGCTTCCTCGGCCCTGGGTACCACGTCGCGCTTCAGAGAGGACGCGGCTTCGTACGAAGACTCGAGCTCCGCATAGGACGCTGCGAGCGCCGCTCCTGCGTTTACCTTGGCCTCGCGCTTCTCATGCTCGCCCTTTGAGACGAGACTTCGCGCCTGGGCTATCGCGCCCTGGTTCCTGTTGAATATAGGGAGCGGAATCGAGAGTCCGACTACAAACGCGTTGTCGTCGTTCTCGTTTATGCGCCTGTATCCGCCGCTGACAACCGGCTCGGGGAAGGCGCGCGCCTTTTCGAGGCTGAGCACCGCCTCGCGCTTTTCCATCTCGGCGGCCCATCTCGCGACGTCGGGATTCATATCGATATATGCCGCTAGGTCCTTGTAAGGCGGTACGGGCAGCAGAGTGTCCAGGTTGCCCTCGGCCTTGCCGAAGTAGGCCTGCAAGCTTCCCCATCTGGCGGCCAGGGACTTCCTGGCGGCCTCGACTTGGCGCTTCGTCCGCGCGAGGCTGATCTCAGTCTGTGAGTACGCGATCTGCGCGCGCTTTTTCTGTATCGGCGAGATTTCGCCTGCGTCGGCCTGCTCGGCCACCGTATCGTAAACGCGCTTCGAGAGCCCCGTAAGCTCCTCCATGATAGCGAGCCGTCTTTCGGCCGCCACGAGGTCGGCGAACGCCTTGGCCGTATCGGTGAGGACATCCAGGCGCGCCGCCTCGTAGTCCCAGCCGGCGAGCCCGGTGTCGAGCCCCGCTACCTTCTTCTGCTTCGATATCCGCCCGCTTAAAGGCACGAGCTGGCTCAGCAGTATGGTTGTCTCCGTTCCCTTGAATCCCTCCACGGAGCCCGAGCCGCCGAAGTTCTCGAAAAGCGCCTCGACGGAAGGATTGGGCAGGAGGCCCTCCTGCAGGGCGCGCGCCTCTCTCGCACGGATTTCGAGCGAATAGGCCTTGAGTGTGGGGCTTCTTTCCAGGGCAAGGGCAAGGGCCTGCCTCAGCGTGATGACGCTCCCCGGCGCAGGGTCGGGTGTGCTAGTGCCCGGAGTTTCGGCCTGTTCGGGAATTATCGGCCCTCCCGTAAGGTATTCCCCGGCATAGGCGGCATACGCGAATGTAATTAAAAGCGCGACTGTTAAAGCCGCTATTCTGAGATGCATTGTGTTTCTCCTCATCTGTCGATTGCTTGAAATAAAGTCGGGCCGGTTCTTCGGACAGAGGAATGCTTAAAGCTCCGCCGTCGGGCGACCGTTACAGTTAGCGATATAGAGATGTTAACATACGAGGACTGTGGACTTTATAACGGCCTTCGTTTCGGCCTTCGTACGGCCAGAAGGTATTGGAACTCTCTCAATCACAACAGTCGGCCGCGGCGCTGCATATGCGACAGTCACAGCCAACATGTGCGCCGACATCTGAGCGTCGGCGTCATTCTGAATATGCGCCTTTTGGCCGGTCAGCTTTTCCGAAAGGGGAATGTCGACGCACTCGACGCAGTGGGCGTCGTGCCCGCATTCGGCAGAGTGAAGTGCTTCGTGCGCCTCATCGTGGTCGTGAAGGGTGGCCATGGAGTTGGCGCAGAGCCCGTTCACGTCGCTCTCTACCGACGCTCCCCCATTGGTTTCGAGGCACAACACCGCGCCGGGGACGGTGATCTGAAAAAGAAGTACCAGCAGCACAAATTTCGTCGCGCCGGCGAATCTCCGTATAAATGCCTTTAACCGTCTCACACGTTTTGTTCTCATGACTCGGCACCAGTTCGGTCTATGGCTAGAAATTATATAGCATACCCATCCAAATATCCAGCGGACGGTGTCCGCCGGCAAAGGACGTAATGGAAAATGGCTCGATGCAGCGTGCGCGCATCCCTTGTCTTTTTTGTCTTACCCCCCTTGGGAAAAGGGGGTAAGGGCGGATTTGCATACAGCCGCTGTCTATGAGCTATGCAAGGCCTTTTTCTTCCGGAGTACGAAGAGCGCGGCGATTCCCAGGAAGAGGGCCGTGGCCATGAGCCCCCATTCGGAGAGAGTCGGAATGCTCGAGACCGACGCTCCGGCCGGCGCGTTGATGAAAGTGCACGACGCCGTGTCGTTGTCGAGGCACCCGAACGCGACGCTGTTGCCCTGTATCGAGGCGGAAAGGCAGGGCTCGAATCCTTCGGAGCCGCAGTTGGTCGTACCCTCGACGCATATTATTTCCAGGAGCTGCCATCCGGGAGGGGTCAGCTGCGACAGCACTACGAACTGGTCTATTCCCATTCCGAAATTCGTCGTGTTGTCGCTCGGATCAGAAAGCGTAAATCCGCTCTCGATGTCGGCGGACAGATCGTATTCGAACTCGGTATCGTCTTCGGGAATGGTTTCCAGCATGACCTGTATGTCGCACGGGGCCGCCCCTGCCGATGCATCCCGGGCGCCGAAAACGATGAAAAGCGGAATAAATAAAACTGAAAGGATTGCAAAGCGGACCGCGGTTAGTGACATTGCCATCCTGCTCCCCCGTAAAACGGAATTTCACCGCTACACGAAGCGATACTAACACAAATTTGTAGATGAAACAATGCGGACAGCGTCCGCAGGCGACCGATGTGAGAAGCGGCAGCGTATCATGACTGATTTCGCGCATCCGTCGAATTAAATCTCTGTTTTTTTTATCCGTCATCCTGAATTGCGATTTCGAGCGAGCGAGGAATCACCACCATTCCGTCATCCTGAACTTGTTTCAGGATCTAATTCTTTTAATATACTTTTAGGCAATGCCGTCAGACGTTTATATCATGAGCAATCAGAAGCGGACGACACTCTACGTCGGCGTAACCAGCAATCTCGAAAAAAGGGTCCTGGAACATAAACAAGGTGAAATCGCGGGATTTACAAAAAGATATAGACTAACGGACCTGATTTATTTTGAAGAAAGTGAATCAATAACCGATGCAATTGCGAGAGAAAAGGAGCTTAAAAGATGGCACAGCGAATGGAAATGGAGCTTGGTCAAGGGAATGAATCCGACCCTGGTAGATTTATCCATTGGCTGGTACGATTCCGAAACACTGAAAAACCAGATCCTGAATCAAGTTCAGGATGACGGACAAAGATAAATTAAAGAAACCACCTCGTGTAAATCTCCGCCAACTTATCCCTCCGGTAAGTATCCACTCTCCCTATCCCCGCTGTTTGCCACCACCCTCAATATTCGGATAATCTAATACGGGATATGCGACCGACCTGGGCTGAGATAAACCTCGATTCCCTGATACATAACTTCGGCACTCTAAAGGCCCTGATAGGGCCGGGCGTGGCCGTGCTTTCCATAGTAAAGGCGGATGCTTACGGGCACGGGGCCGTCGAAGTCGCGGGGGCTCTGGCAGAAGCCGGAACGGATATGCTCGGCGTCGCCACTGTCGAAGAGGCTGTCGAGCTCAGGGACTACGGCATCGAGCTTCCTATTCTCCTCTTGGGCGGAATAAGGCCCGAAGAGGCCTGGGTCGCCGTCGAGCACTCCCTGACCCCTACGATATACTCCCTCGAAACGGCGAAGGCGCTCGATTACGAGTCCGCGCGCGCGGGAAAGCGCACCCCATACCATCTTAAAATCGACACCGGCATGGCGCGGCTCGGGGTGGATGCGCCTGACGCAGGTGAATTCGCCGCAGCGCTCGCAGGGTATGCGAACATCTACATGGAAGGCGTATTCACTCATCTCTCCTCGGCCTTTCTCGAAACGCCGGAGACGACGAACGAGCAGCTCGCGCTTTTCGGAGATGCAGTGCGCGCAGTCAGGGAAAACGGTCACAGCCCCGCCTACGCGCACTCCGCCAACAGCGTCGCGGCGGTGCGCTTCCCCGCCTCGCGGATGGACCTTGTCAGGCCGGGCATCATACTCTACGGCGCGGGAGTCGAAGGAGTCCCCGGACTAAGGCCAGTCATGAAGCTCAAAACCCGGATTATACAGGTGAAGAAAGTTCCCAGGGGAACGAAGGTCAGCTACGGCGGGACGTACGTTACAGAAAAGCCTTCCGTAATCGCGACCCTCCCGATAGGCTACGCCGACGGATACGCAAGGAGCCATTCGAACAGGGCGAAAGTTTCGGTAAAGGGCGGGCTCGCGCCAGTCGCCGGGGCTGTATGCATGGACCTAACCATGATAGACGTCACAGGGATCCCGGGCGCCGCCGTGGGGGACGAGGTTGTCCTCTTCGGTGATGAGAACGTCTCGGCGGACGCCGCAGCAAGGTGGGCCGATACCATCTCTTACGAAGTGCTCTCGACTACCGGCAAACGCATCCCGAGAAGGTATGTGTGACGATTGCTCATTTCCCAAAATTTCTTAAATTAAATAGATATTAAGGCTGGGTAAGTTAAATTTAAGGAGATGCGTTTTTTGAGCTGTATACATCTCGCGGGGTTTGCGGCCGTCCTTTTCTGCCTCCTTCATCCGCTTTCATCACACGGCGAAGAAGTCATAAACCTCGGCCCTCTTCTATACATCGACAAGGACGAGGAGGCGGGTACGAAATCCGTAGACGCGCTCGGCCCGTTTATCTCCTACAAAAAAACACCCGATACGATTGAGTACGGATTCAGGCCCATCTTTTACGACGTCGAGAACGAAGCCCGCGACAGGTCGAGCTTCGACTTCCTCTACCCGCTCTTCACACACCGGAATTTCGAGGGCGACACCAAGCTCCAGCTCCTCGTTTATGTCTTCTATTACAAGTCCGACCTACGACCGAGCGGCTTCAGGGAATACGAGTACACGCTCATACCTTTCATTTTCGGACGGAAGGACGAGCAGCCCGAGAAGAGCTATTTCGCGTTCTTTCCCTTTTTCGGGACGCTAAAGCACAAGTACGGTAAGGACGAGATAAGCTTCACTCTCTTCCCGCTCTATCTCCGGACAAAGGACGAGGGCATGACGAACCAGAATTTCGTCTGGCCGTTCTTCGGCGCCTACTCCGGCGAAGGGGTTTCAGGCGGGCGCTTCTGGCCGCTCTACGGCATCAGGCAAAAAGGGGACGAGTTCAAGGACGAGTTCGCCATCTGGCCTATATACATGTACCGAGACAAGGAATTCTACGGCGAGCACATAACGGCGAGGGCGTTCATGCCGTTCTACTATTCCGTGGAATCGCCGTCGAGAACGCAGAAGACCTATCTCTGGCCGTTCATCAACATAATCGACAACCCGGCGGACGGCTACAAGCGGTGGGATATCCCCTGGCCGTTCGTCACGATCTCCCGCGGCACCATACACACGAACAGGATATTCCCAATCTACGCGCAGAGGACGGAAAAGAATTACGAAACGGGCTCCTTCCTCTGGCCGATGTACTGGTACAGGATGTACAGATTCCAGGACTACGACAGGAAGAAAACCGTCGGCGGGCTGTTCTTGGTGAAAAGCACCACGGACACGCCGACGAAAGAGGGCGGGAAGAGCGGAAAGTCCGTCCATCTCTGGCCCTTATTCAGCTACTACACAGCGCCAGACGGGACGAGCAGGTTCCATTTCCTCTCGATACTCGAAACCTTCCTCGGCGACAATCCCCCGAGGGAGCGCAACTGGTCGCCCTTCTGGCAGATAGCCGTCTGGCAGATGGACGCCGAGGGCAACCAGATGTCGTCCATTCTCTGGAACACCATAAGGACGGAGAGGACGGAAACGTCGATGAAGTTCGAGTTGAGGCCTATTATTCCGGTGATATCATTTGAGAAGTCCGAAGAGCGCTCGAAGTTTTATCTCCTGGGCGGCCTTCTCGGGTTTAAGTCAGAGGCCGGGAGGAATATAATGAAGCTCTTCTACGTGCCGATACCCCTCTGGCGGACCGAAGGCGGCGGGCAGGAAACGGCTTCCGGGAGCATGTTCGCGCCGCCCGATTTCAGGCCCGGCTTTTCAGGCGCCCTCGGCGAGGGCAATGTGTTCACCGGGTATTTTTTACGCGACAAGGCGCGGGAATTCGAAAATATATATAATAACGAACATTACGACAAGCCGATCAAGGCAGCTATGGAGAGCGGCGCGGGCGGAGGAGGCTCCTAGGGGATGAACGGAGTGATGTCATTCTTCAGCGTGGCCGGGGGGCTTCTCAGCCTCCTTATGGAGACCCTCTACTGGTGTAAGTCTCTCTTCAAGAACACCGACAAGATACTGGACCAGCTCCTCGTTATCGGGTATCAGACCCTACCGGTCGGCGCATTGATCGCCCTCTTTTCGGGGGGAGTGCTCGCGCTCCAGGCGGGGCCGACGCTGGCCCAGTTCGGCATCGAGGAGAACGTGGGCGGTCTCGTCGGTCTCTCGCTCGTGAAGGAGATCGGCCCCGTCATGGCTGCGATACTCGTCGCCGGAAGGGTGGGCTCGGCTATGGCGGCGGAGCTCG
This sequence comes from uncultured Spirochaetia bacterium, assembly GCA_964586675.1. GTDB lineage: Bacteria > Desulfobacterota_D > UBA1144 > Nemesobacterales > UBA2774 > JADLGH01. The sequence goes on from CAZPHQ010000005.1 coordinate 14,218, forward strand.
CGTCGATGAGCGTCTACGAAGAGATAGACGCCCTCAAGACGATGGACATCAATCCCGTCCGCTACCTCGTCATGCCGAGGTTCATAGCGACAGTCCTCGCGCTTCCGGTTCTCGTGATCTACATGGACGTGATAGGGTGGTTCGGCGGGGCTATCGTCTCGGCCGTAAACCCGGACGTCAGTCTCTCGTTCACAGTCTATTTCAGGAACCTCTCGGAGCTGGTCGATTTCACGGCGTTCGTCAACGGCCTCATAAAGGCGGCCCTCTTCGGCGTCATAATTTCCATCGTCTGCTGCTACGTCGGGCTCAAAACGAAGGGCGGCCCGAGGGAGATAGGAACTTCCGTGACGAAAGCGGTCGTGCTGTCGTTCGTGCTCGTGCTTGTGTTCGATTACTACGCGACCAGGATTTTGTTATTCCTCAATATCGATTAGACTAATCACCTATGCCTGAACAGGAAGAAACAAGAAGGGGAAACGGCGGTAACGGCGGGCTCGGCGCCCCGGGGAAGGACGGGAACCATGCGGGAAAAGTCCTCCTCGGATACCTTAAATCCGCGCCGGTTGACGTGAAAATCTCTGGCCTCACAAAATCCTTCGGCCAGAACCGCGTGCTCAGGGGCGTCGACCTCGACATAGTGCCCGGGGAGACTGTCGTCATACTCGGGAAGAGCGGCACGGGAAAGAGCGTTCTCCTTCGGCACATAATCGGCCTCGAAAGGCCGGACGGCGGCTCGATACTTATCGGCGGAGAGCCGGTCGAGTACGACGCGCTGGGGAAAGGAGAGCACGTCGTCGCGATGGTCTTTCAGAGCTCTGCCCTTTTCAACTCCCTCACTGTTGCCGACAACGTGGGCCTTTATCTCAGGGAGCACAAGATCTTCAGGGACAACGGCAAGGTGAGGCAGATAGTCTCGAGCGCGCTTGAGATAGTCGGCCTTTCGGAAAAGGAGAACGTCATGCCGTCGGTGCTTTCGGGCGGCATGAAGCGGAGGGTGGCGACAGCGCGCGCGCTGGTCATGAACCCCGATCTCCTTCTCTTCGACGAGCCCACAGCCGGGCTCGACCCCATGATGACACGCACAATAGGCGACCTCATACTGGACCTCAAACAGAAAGTCGAAATGACGCAGATAGTGGTCACGCACGACATCGACCTCGCGTTTTACGTCGCCGACCGCATAGCCGTGCTCAGCGAGGGGAGGATAATCGAATTCGGCCCGCCCGACCAGATAAAATGCTGCGAGGAAGAGGCGGTGCAGGAATTCATAACCCCCCAGTTCGGAGAAAACAGGAGGTAGCGTTACATGAACAGGCATGTGAAGGTCGGAATATTCTTCGTCGTCGGGCTCGTGATACTGCTCGCCGTTTTCGATTTCCTGGGCGACATCCCGTTCATGAGGAGCGACTACAAGCTCAAGACCTACTTCCAGTCGATAGGCGAGCTGAGGGTAGGCAATCCTGTGAAGCTCGAAGGGTACGAGATCGGAAAGGTCTCGAAGATCGGCCTCGCGGACAGAAAAATAGAGGTCATTCTGACGGTCGACAAGAAGGCCGGAGTGCGCAAAGACTCGCTCGCCTCAATCAGGCTCACGAGTCTCCTCGGCACGAGCTACATAAACGTCGGCTTCGGCTCGCCAGAGAGCCCGCTCGCGGAATCCGGCGATACGCTCCCCAGCCAGGAGCCTGCCGACATAAACGACATACTGGCAAAGGTGGACTCCGCCGTGGGGTCTATCGAGTCCGCGCTCGGCGCGTTCGACGTCCTCGGCGACAATAAAGAAAATCTCACCAAGATAGTCACCAACCTCGACCTCATACTCGAAGGTCTCCAGAAAGGGGAGGGCACCTTCGGAAAGCTCCTCAAGGACGACGCCGTTTACCAGGAGGCCAGGGGGGCCCTCGCAAATATAAACGACATAAGTGAGTCTATAAAATCGGGCAAGGGTACGCTCGGGAAGCTCGTCAACGACGACAAGCTCTATAAAGACGCGCAGGACACACTGCTCAAGGTGGACAAGAGCATCGACACCCTAGACGACCTCGCCCCTCTTGGCGTATTCGGCACCGCGCTCGGGGTTGTAACGCTGTTCTGAGGAATATAGGGAAGTATTATTTATCTGTAATCCCGGATATCGAAACATGAGTCGTATTCATTTTTAGATATCTTAACCCAATCGGTGCCGGGAACTCCTCTTTCCTTGGCTCTGGAATGCTCACTGCACGGAAATGCGGATTCTAGGTGAACAAAGCGCGTCTGATTCCTTGCAATCTTTTTAGCCATCTTGACGGCTCCTCCAAAGTCCCAATCCTTACTGATTATAATGGCTGCGTCATATTCCCGATCGTACGTCAGCTCGACTAAATCAATAGCCAAATTTACATCTGTGCCTTTCTCCTGTTTACCGGAATTGATTTTCCCTTTATAAACATAAATTCCGCGGCTTTTAAGATAAGCAATTTTATTGCTCCAGAATGTATGCCAAAACAATTCTTTCGGACCCAAATCTGGTCTGGGAACACCTGTATACAGGCGAATTTGTTTTAGAGTTCGATTAGGAGCTTTTCTAACGAGAAGTTCGGATAGTAATTCCACATCGTAACTGGGATAAGAATACGGATTAGGAGCAGATGGATCGGCTAAGCCAGACCAGCACTCTTTAGCAGTATGATAAAGATTCTGCCCGTCTATAAAAACGATGGTTGAAAGCGGAGTTCGTGGATTCAATGAATAAAAAACACCCGCCCACCCCAATTAAGGTAAGCAGACGGGGATCAATTTTTGATTTGGTATTTAATGAAATTTAGTAAATATTTATGAGTTTGTCAAGAGATTCCAAAACTCTACTTTCAAATGACCGATAAGTTTTAGTATAATAAATCGTTCTCCGATTACAAGGGGCTTTCTATCTTGAACACTATATCGCAACATTCTCGAATGCCTCGCCAAGGTTTGTGGATTTGAAGTTTCAAATCCTTGAAGAAATTATCTTTACATGTACCATTTTATCATGTCCGCCAATAAAGAAAAACAAGTGAAAACAGGGAAAACCTCGGTTTGGACTATTGACTGGAAGTTCGTTCCAACGGATAGCTCTATATCTCTTTCCACAATGGACAGCACCCGTTTCGCAGAGGCGCTTCTGAATCCGCCCGCGCCAAACAAGCGCCTGAAGCAGGCTGCCGTCCAGCATAAAGTTCTCATAGTCAGCCGATAATAAGGGTTTGTTCCACAGCTTCGCAGCGGCGTAATAAAACGCTACATTTATTTGCACTTGCGAATAACTCACTTGACATCCCCCTTCAAAAATGATTAATCTATATATGCAGGGTATCGTGCCGCCGCTCATAGTAAGTCAATAACTACGGCAGATTCGGCTTTATTCCGGCACGAACCCGGTGGTCTCTCACACCTGAAGCGCCCGGGCCGCCCGCTGGCCGCGAATATGTAAGCGGATGCGGTATAAATCGGGGCAGTGCGGCTGTAAAGGCGGCGGAGATCAAATACGAAATAACGGCAATGGGAGATTTAAAATGGGACTTAACAGGGATTACATCGGTAAGGAATTTCCTCCGAAGGAGCATGTCGTAAAACCGGAGGAAATAGCGACCTACGCGCTCGCCATAGGCTCCCGCAACGCGAGCTTCTTCGGGACAAACGGCTACGACTCCGGCGTCTCTGTAATTGCCCCCCCGAGCTTCACAGTCACCTACGAGCTTCCGCTCCTGGAGAAAGTCTGGGGCGACCCGGGCCTGAATGGCGGCGAAGAGCAGGCGAAGAATAACGTCCTCATGCTCGTTCACGGCGACCAGAACATGAAATTCTACAAGCCCATAAAGCCGGGCGACAAAATAATATACACGGCGAAGATCGTCGACATCGAAGACAAGGGCTCGGGCGAGCTTCTCAAGCTCAGCGTACTCAGCACCAACGAAAAGGGCGAGAAGGTAACAGAAAGCGACTGGGGCCTCTTCATAAGGGGTATCGGAAGCGGCGAAAAGCCCAAAGCCCCCTCGTCGGGCGCGAAGCCCGCGCCCGCCGCGCCGCCGGAGCCTCCTCCGCTCGCGTTCAGGGATGTTATACGGGTCCCGGACGACGTGACTTACAAATACGCGAAGGCGTCTAACGACCACAACCCGATCCACATCGACGAAAAAGTGGCGAAGGAAGCCGGCCTCAAGGGAATAATAGTCCACGGGCTCTGCACAATGTCCATGACTATGAAATCAATAATCGAGAGCTACCTCGACGCCGACCCTGAAAAGCTGAAGGCTCTCGGCGTAAGGTTCACCGCGCCGGTCTATCCGGGCGACACCCTCATAGTAGACGGCTGGGAAACCGGCGAAAAGAACGGCAACTCTTCCATCGCTTTCGAGGTTACGAGAGAGAGCGACGGAGTAAAAGTCATAAAGGGCGGCACGGCTGAAGCCGCGATATAACTGCCCGCAATAGTAAGTGCTTCCTTAACTTGCTTTGGTGAATGATTTGGAGAAGCGGCGGCCACAGGAACCGCCGCTTCTTCTTTTTCAGGCTGTGTAAAGCCTGAAATCGTTTCCGGCCTTGTCCACATCCGTATGAAGTATTCCGTTTATCGACTGTTCCAGGAGATTCGTCAGCCCGGGGAGTGAATTTTTATCCCTGGCCGAGATCAGCACAGCGTTATACCTCCGCGCAAGCCTTGCCGCGACAGCGGGCTCGGCCTTGTCGGCCTTGTTGAGGACTATCATCCGCGGTACGGATTCATACCCCGTCTGCTCGAGAATTTTGTCGACGGATTCGATCCTCTCCTCGACCATCGGGTCGCTCGCGTCGGCCACGTGAAGCAGCAGCGTCGAGCTGCCTAATTCTTCCAGCGTCGCGCGGAAGGCGTTAACAAGCTCCTTCGGGAGGTCACTTATGAATCCGACAGTGTCGGTTATCAGAACTTCTCTCCCGCCCGGAAGCATTATCTTCCTCGTCGTCGGCACGAGCGTCGAGAACAGCTTGTTCTCGGCTACCACGCCGCTCCCCGTCAGCGCATTGAAGAGCGTCGATTTCCCGACGTTCGTATACCCGATGAAGGTTATGGTCGGTATGCCCGTTTCCTTTCTTTTCTCGCGCGTTCTCTCTCGCCGCTTGCTGAGCTGGGATATTTCCTTTTCTAATAGTTCGATCTGTTTACGTATGCGCCTTCTCTCTTCTTCGAGCTTTTTCTCACCGGGGCCCCTCGTACCGATGCCGCCGCCGAGCTGCGAGAGCTCTACTCCACGCCCTATGAGGCGCGGCAGGTTGTACTTGAACTGCGCGAGCCTCACTTGCAGCTTTCCCTCGGCCGTCGTCGCGTGACGCGCGAATATTTCGAGTATGAGCTGGGTCCTGTCCATAACATCGAGGTTCGTCTCGTCGGATATGGACTTCACCTGCGCTGGGGTGAGCTCGACGTCGAAAATCAGCTTCCGCGCCCCCACCTGCTTCGCTTCGAGAATGGCCTCCCCGAGCTTGCCCTTTCCGATGAGGTAGCGCGGGTCGGGCATTTTCCTTACCTGCGTCGTCGCCCCGAGGACTGCCTTGTTCGCCGAGAGCGCGAGCGACTTCAGCTCTTCGAGCGATTCCTCGGCCTCCGAGCGGAACTTCGTCGAGAAGCCGATGAGCATTACGCCTTCCCTGTCGTTGTCGCCGCCCTGCTCGTAGTAGGATTTCTCGAGGCCGCTTTCTATGTCGCGAATGAGCTCGTCGGCGTTCACCTCAACCTGCCCGAGGTCTCTGTATTCCTCGACGCTCCACTTCCCTCCGCCATCTCGCGGCGGGACAATATGCGCGAGTATGAACCTTCCCGGGTCGCCGTCGTGCCTGACCTCAAGGAGCCCCATCATGTCGAGCCGCTCGTTCACCATCGTGACTAAGTCGTTCTCCGTGAGACCGGTGTTCTTGATGTGAGTGTGGATGAGACGCGCTCCTCTCAGCCTGTAGGCCGATTCCCTCGACCTTCCCAGTATCTCGTCGAAAGGCATATCGTACGAATCCCCGAGGAATACGGCGGTGACCTTTCCCTTCCTGTCGATGAGGACGGATATGCCGCGGCCGAGCTCGTGCGTCAGGCGCGTGATCGTCCTCGCCAGCTCCAGCGTTATTATTTCTCCCTGCGGGATTTTCCTTCTGTAAAGGCGTTCGAGACCGGCGGTCTCGCTCTTTGAAAGCCCGGACGTCTTACCGTATACCTTGCTTATAAATGACCCCCCTGCAATTTACGAAGCGCACATGCGCTCATATGATTCAATGATAAGCATTTGGCAGGACGAGTCAAGGTTGATTCTCCTATATGCAATAGTCCAGCTAATCCTATGACTACTTTGACGAGTAACTGATATATCAAGCGACTTATTTCTGTATGATTATTGTTCTGCGGTTCGTAATATTATGGGTTGCTGTTGAGAAAATATCTTTGTTAGAGGATGATGATATAATTTGAAAATTGTGAAAAAAGAAACCTTTTACTCGTCAGGTGAGGGCAAAGCTGGAAATGGTGACTGGTCGGGAGCTATTGCAGAATATGATAAGGCCATTGAAATAGATCCAAACGATAGTGAATTGTATTATGCGAGGGGTTACGCTAAACATAATCTTGGTGACCTTGAGGAGGCTTTACAGGATTATAATAAGGCTATAAACCTAGAACCTGACGATGGTAGTTTTTATTATTACAGGGGCCGAATTAAAAATGAATTAGGAGACCACATAGGAGCCCTCTTAGATTTCAATATGTCCTTAGCATTGGACCCTGATGATGCCTTCACTCATGATGCAAGAGGTGACCTTAGACATAATCTGGGTGACCTTGAAGGAGCTATAAGAGATTACAACAGGTCTTTTGAGCTAGAGCCTGAGATGTTTTATGGTGTCTTGGATGATCCTGAAGATCATTATATTAGAGGCCTTGACAGGGAGAATCTTGGTGACTACGAAGGTGCTATACAGAATTACGATATCCTTATAAAGTGTAATCCTAATTATGCCTATCTATTTAAAAAAAGAGGGATATCTAAGTTTAATTTAGGTGATTGGAATGAAGCATGTGATGATTTTAATAGATCCCTTGAGCTTAATCCGCTAGATAGCGAAACATATTATTATAGGGGTCTAGCCAAGAGTAGGTTGGGAAATTTTGAATCTTCCATACTGAATTATAGTATTGCAATAGAAATAGATACTAAGAATGCCAATGTATACTACCACCGTGGACTAGCAAAGATCGCACTGGGTCAAAATGACAAAGCCTATATTGATTTCTTAATAGCCCAGAAACTTGGATGCATTCAAGCTTCTGATGCGATTAAACGGTTTTGCGAAAAATAAACCAGCTTTATACCTTGCTATGTTTTTGCCGTTTTTACGGCTGCCTTGGAGGGCCGATCATCGGGGTTTTCACAGGCGCCGCGAGGCCGTAGAACACGACAGCCCCGTCGCCTCCGCATTCAGTCGAGGCCTGCATGCACCCTTCGGCCGTCATACTGAGGCACACATCGAGGTCGTTCACATTATTCAGCACCCACACATTCCCCGACTGGTCTATGGCCACGTCCGTAAGGTGCTGGAGCGCGCCGCCTCCGTCGTATCCAGTGGGCGGTGAGATAGGCTCCCCGGTCGCGAATCCGTCGGGACAGTTCCTCGTCCTGACGCCGCAGAGGTTAACGAGCGCCTTCCCCGTAAAATCCGCAACCCATACATTATCGTCGCCGTCTATCGCTATGCCCCAGGGCCCCTGCGTGCCGCCGCCCCTGAATGGAGAGCCGGCCGCGTTCTCGCCGTAGGGGTCGAGAAGCGTCACGCTTCCGCCATCGGCTTCGGTTGGGCCGGACAGGTTGGCCGCCCACACGTTCCCGTAGCTGTCTATCGCAAGCCCCCTCGGCTCGCTGAGCCCGCAGCATCCGGTGGCGGTCTGCATGACGGGATTGCCGAACGGGTCGATGCGAGTTATAGAATTGCCCGCGCCGTTCGTTACCCACAAGTAGCCGTCCGTGTCGACAGCTGCGTCGAAGGGCTCGGAGAGCGTGCTCGTTCCGGGGTATGCGAACGTGAGCGGTGTGCCCGGGTCGCCGCCGGGGAATACCGTCAGCGAGTTGCCGCATTCCGGGCATCCGGGCGACGGCCTGTTGTTCACGAACCAGACGTTGCCTTCATAGTCGATAATAGTTCCCTGCACCTTGCTCGCGAATCCGCCCGCCCTGAATCCCCTGCTTTCGGTCGAGACCGGCGTGCCGTCCGGGCGGAGGAGCGAAATGCTGTCTCCCTGGTAATTCCCTATCCATATGTTTCCCGTTTCGTCTATAGCGATGCCGAATCCCGCGCCGTTGATCCCGCCGCCCGTGAACCCTAAAGTCGGCGACAGCGGGTAGCCGGAAGGGTCGAGCTTGGTCACGCCTGTTCCGCCGGCCGCGCAGTCCGTAAAGCCGGGGTGAGAGCCGAAAAGAAAGTTGTTCGTGATCCACGCGTTGCCCTCGGCGTCTATCGAAAGTCCGCCCGGCGCGTCGAGCCCTCCGCCCGTAAACTTGAGCGCGATCGTCCAGGCTCCGGGAGGTGCGTTAAGCACAGGCATGTAAGCCCTGTCTCCAGCGAGATCGAAGATGCCGGCGACATTGTGCCAGGGGTTGAGCGCTATGTTGTGCGCAGCGGCCAGCGTGTCTTCCGGCAGCTTTACGCCGGGCGGCGTGGATGCTCCAAAGAGCCTCTCGCATGCGTCAGGCGGCGAAAGGACTACGCACGAGGCGAGAATGTTTGCCAAAGTGTTCTGCTGCGCGAGGGCGGCAGTCTCGTGGCCGTTGACGGAGTTCTGTATGACGCCGCCAAGCCCGCCCGTCTCGATGTTGACGAGATTCCCGACGCTCTGCGCCGCGTTCCTCACGCCGACGAAGTTACCCGATATGGAATTGCCGCCGAGGAACTGGGCGTTCGTCCAGACGGACGCGATGGTCGTTAGCTCGTTTATCGTTATGGATTCCGGCCTCCGGTCGACGTCGCCCACGACTGTCAGCAGAGCGATAGCGCCGTTCGAAGCCGACTTTCCGGCCGGTACGCCCCCCCTTGCGATGGCGTAGATGAGCCCGTCGCCGGAAGGCCTTCCAAATTTTATCTCGAATTCGCCTGAGGAATTGGTAAATGCCGAGCCGAGCTCCTCGGCCTGTGAGGACGAGCCCGCTTCATAGAGAGTTACGGCCGCTTCGCGTAGCGGCTCACCACCGCCGAGCACCCTTCCGCTGAGCGTGAGGTCGCTGCCGCCCGGGGAATCGCATCCCGCAAGCACCGCCGCAAAAAACAAAAGCCCGATGGATCTTCTTACGAATGACCCAGGGCCCGATTTTAAACTCCCCCCGTAACACATGGTAACTATGCGGAATACAATAACCGGCCCGGCGGGAAATTCAACCTAAACGCGGGGCGGGGCAGGGCGGCGATTAAGCTGGCTGATGCAAACTCTCCCCTGCGGACACCGTATTCCGCGTCCGAGCCCGCGCTCTCCACGCTATCTTTCGGGCGTTCCCGCGCCGCATAAGCCGCAGGTATGAAATAATATTTCGTCAGTCTGTAGCGAAATCCGCGTGCTCCGCCGCGGCGGCGCTGCCGGCTTCCGGCTCGTGGCTGTCGAGGTAGCTGTCTATCGCCTCGTTAATGACTGCGCCTATGTTCTTGCCGTACGCCCTGGCGATCCTGTCGAGCGATTTCTGCCTGTCGAGCGTGGTTACGAATGAAATTTTCATGGATTCGTTCGCCATGATTCTGCTCCCCTTATGAAATAGCCTAACATAGTGCGGCGGGCCGTCTCAAGGCGTTTATCCGGTCGCCGAGGCCGGGAGGAAGATTTATGGTGCATATACCGGCTGTTACGGGCGGGGTTAATTTTTATCACGCGCTGTCGTTCGCGAAGCGCCCCTCCTTGAACTTTAGCCGTGATTATTTTATTCTGAGCAATACGCTTATCGATAAAGAACCCGCCGCCAGCGAAATCAGAGCCAGAGGCAGAAGGCCATGAAACAAAAGATACACACGAAGTCTGAAAGACGGAGCTGGGGGAAGGCCCTCCGTGACAAGTGTCCGCGCTCGGCCCATTCGGAATGGAACGCCCACGCCCGGAGGCACAACGTTATCGACCTCCTCGAAGAATCCAACTCCAACAGGATAGAGGGGCTGATACCCCTCAGGTACGGAAGGATGGCCCAGTCGCCGTTCGCTTTTTTCCGGGGCTCGGCCATTATCCAGGCGCGGGACCTCATGAAATCCCCCGCCTCCGGCATAAAGATACAGATATGCGGAGACTGTCACCTGATGAACTTCGGCGGATTCGCCACGCCCGAGCGGAGCCTCGTCTTCGACATAAACGACTTCGACGAAACGTTTCCGGGGCCGTGGGAATGGGACGTCAAGAGGCTCGCTGCGAGCTTCGTCCTTTCGTCGAGGGAGTCGGGGTTCCCGCGAAAAGCCGCCGACGCCGCTGTCAGGGCCGCCGTCGAATCTTACAGAAAGCACATGGCCGAATATTACGAGATGAAGCTCCTCGACATATGGTACACACAGATAAAAGCCACTGACCTTCTCGACTATTTCCGGGGCAATAAAGATATGATCGGGAGGATCGAGAAGAAAACGAAAGAGGCCCTGTCCAGAACTTCCGAGGCCGTTTATCCGAAGCTCGTCGAGGTCAAGAACGGCAAGCGAAGGATCGTCGACAATCCGCCTTATATTTATCACTTCGCGGAGATCGACGAGGATTTCAGGAAGATCGAGAGAAAGTTTCTAGATATATATAAGACGACGCTTCAGCCCGACCGCCGCGAGCTCATGGACCGCTATCATTTCGAAGACGTAGTGATAAAGGTTGTCGGGGTAGGGAGCGTCGGCACGCGGTGCGCCGTTTCGCTTTACGTTGCCGACGACGATCCCCTCTTCCTTCAGGTTAAAGAAGCGCGGAGGTCGGTCCTCGAGCATCCCGGCAAAAAGAGCCTCAAGCACCAGGGCGAGCGTGTCGTAACAGGGCAGAGGCTCATGCAGGCCGCGGGCGACATGTTCCTCGGATGGTCCACCATTCCCGGCGGGCATCACTACTACCTGAGGCAGCTCCGCGATATGAAAGTCTCCGCCGAGCCGGGGACATTTCAGCCGAAGACGCTCGCGTCTTACGCCGAGATGTGCGGATGGGCTCTCGCCCGCGCCCACGCGAAGGCGGGGGACCCGGCGACGATAACCGGCTACCTGGGCCCAGGCAGCGCGTTCGACGACGCTATCGTGGAATACGCCGAGGCGTACGCCGACCAGGTCGAGGCCGATTTCGAAACCTTCAAACAGGCCATCAGCCACGGCAAGATCAAGACCGACACCGACGCAGCGCCGAACCTGGGATTTCTGCTCTAAAGAGAGGCCTTAGATAAAAGCGGCGAGATATATTTAAATCCCCCTTAATCCCCCTTTTCCTAAGGGGGAAATAAATACTTGCTGCCGGCACTCGATCGGGGCTTGATTGAAGTCATAGGCCGCGCCATTATAATTCCTTCCATGGACTACGAATTCAGAGACGAGATAACGAAGATAGCGGCCGCGCGCGCCGCTGAGAACGACGCCCACAGCGGGCAGCCTGAAGACGGAGAAACAGAAAAGGAAAAAACGGCTCACGCCGCGGTGGAGGAGTTCTACTCCGTCAGCAGGCGTGCCATAACGATATTCAACGAAGTCTCGGGGGGCGTGAAGCTCGCGCTCAACAGGCTCACACCCGACTTCCTCGACCTCTTCCTCAACATCCCCGGCAGGCTCGCCGGGTTCTCTATAATCTCCCCGACTGGAATCGTCATATTCTTCGACGAAGACCCTGACACGATAACCGTGATAGGCAAAAAGCGGCGGCCCGACGGGCACGACGCGGGAAAGCTCTCGCCGGCAGTGCAGCTCATGAAGATTCATTACAGGAAGGACGAAGACAAAATAACTTTCAGGGATAATTCCGGGTCGGCGGTCAGGCCGGAAGGCCTCGTGCCGCTGTTGATAAGATGGGTTTCACAGGCCTGATCGTCAGGGCGTGAGGACGACGTGTGTCAGCGAAGCGAGGCCGACGATCAGAAGGATCAGCACGACTACGCCCGCGATATAGATTGCGCCTTCCTTCTCGCGCTCGTTAAGCTCGAACATCTTCTTGAAATCGACTTCCTGGTGTTCTTTTCCGTGTTCGCTCATGGCGGGAAACATTATAACGGGGTATAGGGGTTTGTAAAGATGCCGGGGTGTACGGAAAGACACGATTCGCTTAATTCCGCCCGTCAGGCGGGCTCTCCCCATCCCGGAGCCTGTATCTTCTCATATAGTAATGGGCGACGATCCAGAGCATGAACGCCCACGCCGAGCCCGCAAGCCACCCGGCGAGAACGTCGCTCGGCCAGTGAACGCCGAGGTAAATGCGGCTTATGCCCACCAGCAAGGTCAGCACTACGGCCAGCGAAAGTATGTATATCTTGATGCGGTAACTCGTCTGGGCCTGGGCGAGGAGCACCCCGATAGTCAGGTATACGACAGCCGCCACGAGCGAGTGGCCGCTCGGAAAGCTGGCGGTGTAAACGACGATCTCGTGCGGGACGATGTCGGGCCTCGGCCTCCCGAACCCGGCCTTCAGCAGATTGCTGAACAGTGTCCCGGTTCCCGCCGCAGCGAGAAGGTAAACCATCAGGTCCTTTCTCTTTATGAGGTAGAGATAGATCGCGGAAGAGATAGTGACGAACGTCAGGACGGCCACTCCCCCGAGGGCAGTGATGTCGCGCATCATCTCTTCGACCCACGGAGGCCCGAGCGGGTCGTTGAGGTCGCCCGGGGTCCTCATCATGAGGAGTATCGAGGTATCGATGCTATGGCCTTCACCTTCCATCACCTCGCTCGCAAGCTCGCTGAAGGCGAAGAATCCGCCGATACACAAAAATACAACTATGGCCGGAACCGGGTTTCGGCGTATGCGCTCCCATATTCCGCCGAGTGCCCCGAACAACTTCCCGCTGGATTTCAAGTTCCCTGTCATCTTCTTTGTGTGGCTCCGCCCCGAATCCTTGATTATAAGATTCTAACGATCGGACGACGAGTTTCCACGGATCCGTATTACGACGCCTTCCGGTACGCTCTCCCGTCTCCCTTTCTCGCTTCGGATTCCTTCAGTATCTCCCCGGCTATCATTCGTGAGAAGTAGTATATCCGCTGAATCAGCTCGGCGAGATGGCTTTCGACCCTGTAAAGCACGGCCCTGTCGGGGGCATCGCTTAAAAGCCGGGCCGAAAGGTGCTCGACCATTTCCTCCGAAAGCCTGTCTATCTCGGGTTTCATGTCTACAGCCGCTGCCGCCGCCGAGGCGTCCCTCGTTTCGAGCGCGTTGATGGCCAGGAGATAAGCCTCCCTCACCTTCGCGGCATAGGTCTTGAACCGCTCGATCGTCTCGCGGCTGATGGAGAAGCGCCTTTCGAGCCGCTCCCTCCCTATCGAAACCATGTTGACGGCTATCGTCTCCGTGACGTGGTCGAGATTGACGGCCACGGTTATGAGGGCGTCGAGGCGTCTAGTCTCGTCGGACGTCATCTCCATGGAGAAGAGCCGTCTCGAATAGTCTGTTATCGCGTCGTGCAGCCTCCGGAGCTCCTTTCCCCGTGCGACGACCTTTTCCAGATCCTCCGCGCCGCCGTCGAGCACGACCGGCCTCGCCATTTCCATTAACTGGTCAACGTACCCTCCGAGACGGACGGCTTCGAGGCGAATCCGCTCGATCGCGAGAGAAGGCGTCTGCAGCAGCGAATCGTCGAGGTAGACGGGCTGCGCATACTCCGGCAGCTTTTCGGGCCTGTCGGGTATAAGCCACTGTATGAAGCGCGCGAACGGCCCGATGATGCCGATGAAAATTATCGTATTGACGACATTGAACAGCGTGTGCGCGTTGGCTATCTGGCGTGGCGTGTCGGCCGCGAGCTGGGCCGTGCCGGAGAGGTTCGCGCTCACAGGCGAAACGGCCTCGGCCAGCGAGCCGAGCTGCCCTATGAATGGGAGCCAGATGATGACGCCTATAACATTGAAAAGGATGTGCGCCGCGGCGGCCTGCTTGGCCGGCGTGGGCTTGCCTATCGCAGCGAGGAGTGCCGTTACGCATGTGCCGACGTTGGCTCCGAGCACTATCGCGATGCCCGCGTCGAGCGTTATCGCCCCCTGCGAGGCGAGCACTATAACGATCCCGATTGTCGCAGCCGAGCTTTGAATGAGGCCCGTGAATACGAGCCCGGCTGTGATGCCGAGAATAGGATTGCTCATCTCCTTCATGACCTCGATAAATGGCTCGTAGGAGCGGAGAGGCGTCGTGGAGTCGCTCATGATTCCCATTCCGAAAAACACGAGCCCGAGCCCCATCACTATCCCGCCGTAGAGCCGGACTTTCTCGTTCTTCGATATGAACAGCATTGCGAACCCGACGGCCACTGGCAAAAGGGCGTACTGCGTGACGTTAAAGGCTATGATCTGGGCCGTGATCGTCGATCCGATATTCGCGCCGAGTATAACTCCTATAACCTGCTGGAGCGTCATCAGCCCTACGGATATGAAGCCTATGACGATCACAGTCGTAACGGACGACGACTGTATCACGGCTGTGGTTATCGCGCCGGTAATAACGGCCATGAACCTGTTTTTGGTGAGGCCGGCAAGGAGCTTACTCATGCCCTCGCCCATGACAGCCTTCAAGGCGTCGGTCATCTGCTCCATGCCGAAGAGGAATATGGCGAGCCCGCCGAGAAGGCCAATGAGTATCATCCCCCACTTCGGGCCGGGCTCTGAGGCTTCGGCGCCGAATCCGGGTATTGCAAAAGCGAGCGCGGCGAAGGCGGTCATGAGAACGAGCGCGCCGGGCGCGGTGTGTTTCCCTAGCTTCATCATATTGTTCCTCCCCGACTGATGTTTATGTATACGAAGCGCTGCCCGACTGAAATTCCTGCACGCGGCAGCCGGTGGGGTTGTCTTTGGTATTGCGGGCTAAACGGCGATGGGATAGAGGTGCCGAATGTTGTCATATAGCACGCAGGCTTAAATGCACTATAACATAATTTAAGCCCTTCTTCGCCGGCCCCGGAAAGTTGCAATCACCAGGGAAATAGTTAATCCTAATAGTATGATAGAGTACGTAACGCCCTATTTCCGCCCCCCGAGCGAGGCGAAAAGCTTCATACTCCAGGCGACGATCGGCTGCTCGCACAACGAGTGCACCTACTGCGCCATGTACAGGAAGGACGAGCAGAGGTTCCGCATCCGCCCGATGGACGAGATAAGGGAAATAATCGATTCGGCCGTCGATCACGGCGAGATACAGGACCGCGTCTTCATAGCCGACGGCAACGCCCTCGTCCTGGCACAGAAAAAGCTCGTCGAGATAATAACCTACCTCCGCGAAAAATCCCCCTGGGTCGAGCGCGTGCGTATGTACGCCAACGTGGGCGACATTCTCCGTAAGGGCGTCGATAATCTCCGGGAGCTGAAGGCCCTAGGGCTGGATATGGTCTATATCGGCTTCGAGAGCGGCGACGACGTCGTGCTCGGGCGGATAAAAAAGGGGGCCGGCTTCGATGAGACAGTAAAAGCCTCGCGTATGCTGAAAGAGGCCGGCGTCATGAATTCGGCCATGGTGCTTTTAGGCATGGGCGGGGTCGAAAGGAGCGCCGAGCACGCCGAGGCCACGGGCAAACTGCTGACAGCGTCCGACCCTGAATACGTCGGCGCGCTGTCGCTCCAGGTGCGCCCCGGCGCGCCGCTTTACGACGAGTGGGAGCGCGGAGAATTCGTCCTCCCGGATAAGTTCCGGATGATAAAGGAGCTGGAAATCCTCGTCGATAATACGACGCTGACCGACGGCTATTTCTTCTCGAACCACATCTCTAACTACCTGCCCATCAAGGCCAGGTTCCCGGCCGACAAGGAGCGGGTCCTCTC
This sequence comes from uncultured Spirochaetia bacterium, assembly GCA_964586675.1. Classification (GTDB taxonomy): domain Bacteria; phylum Desulfobacterota_D; class UBA1144; order Nemesobacterales; family UBA2774; genus JADLGH01. The sequence goes on from CAZPHQ010000005.1 coordinate 30,172, forward strand.
ACAGATAAGGGAGGTCCTCGCCAGCGGTGACGAAAAGCTCCTCCGTCCCGATTATTACAGGGACGTCATAAACCAGTACTGACCTTGCCATAACCTTATTTCTTAATATACTGAGATAGGCGCAGCTGCATTGGTGCCCCGGCCGTCGCCGGCCGAAACCCACTTGAAAGGAGAAATTTTATGCCGAGGATTGCAACTACATCGCCGGTCTGGGGAGCGAGCGTCGCAGAGCTCAGGGAGCTTGCGAACATAGCCGAAGACGCGGGCTTCGAAGCCATATATTCGCCGGAAGTGCCGCCGTATAACGGACTCTCGAACGCCCAGGTATTCGCCGAAGCGACGAAGAAGATCAAAGTCGGAACCTGGATAGCCAACATTTATACCCGCATGCCCGTTATCGCCGCCGCGACGTCGCTCACGATCCAGGAGCTATCGGGGGGGCGCATGGTGCTCGGCCTCGGCGTCAGCCACAAGCCCGTCAACGACAGGTTCGGAATCGACATGGGCGACCCGATCGAAAAGATGCGGGAATACGTAACGGCTGTCAGGTCCTTCATGGACGGCACCGCGCCGCAGCTGACACTTAAAAGAAACCTTCCTAAAGTGCCGATCTACATCGCCGGCCTGACAAAAGGCGCCGCGACGCTCGCGGGCGAGGTGGCAGACGGCATATTCCCCTATCTCTCGACTCCGGAATACGTCAAAACCTTAAAGGGATACGTCGCCGATGGTGCGAAGAACGCAGGCCGCGACGTTTCAGAAATAGACATAACGCTCGGCATACCCGTTTTCATATCGGACGACATCGAGCTTGCGAGGACGTCCGGCAAGAGGGGCCTCTCCAATTATCTCAGGCTGCCGTTCTATCAGCGCATCGTGCGTAATAACGGCTTCGGGGATATTGTGGACGCCATTAACGGCGGAGCTAACCCTGTCGACGTCTTCAGCGACGAGCTCCTGGACGCAATAGCCCTCGTCGGCCCGGCCGACAGGTGCAGGGCTCGCCTCGAGGATTACACGAAGGCAGGGGTAAGCCTCGCCGTGATACTCCCGGGAGGGGCCGGCAAGCAGACCCCGATAGAAGCGATGAAAGTCGCCGCAGAGACTTTTGGTTCCTAGCGGACAGCAACCGGCGCAGCGGCTTTCCTGCGTTAATCATCCGCTGCGCGACCGTTGTCCCAAACCACGTCCTCGCTACGTCGTAAAATCACACTACGTGTGCGGACAGCATTTGGCACGGATACACTGAAATCTCGCGATACAATTCAAACAAAAAAGCCCGCTCCGACATCTCGTCGGAACGGGCTTTTCCCATCCTTTAAATTTATTTCCAGTATCTAAAATCTAGGCCGTAGCCTTTCTTTTTCTAACCGCGTAGAAAACGCCAATGAGTCCGAGCGCTGCGGCGACTCTGATCATGCTCCATTCCGACATCGTCGGCACGTTCAGAGAGCCTATCCGGTTGACGAAGGTGCAGGTCGTGAGCTCGGGCCTGGCTTCGTCGCATGAAACGAGTATGCCGTTTTCAATCTCGACAAACTGGATTCCCGTGCCTTCGCACTCGACGGATTCGAGGCTGTATCTGCCGCGGGGGAACTGCGTGATCTGTGCGCTGCCGAACTGCTGTACTAGGAAAGCCGGGCACTTCAGTATATTCGCAGCGACTTCGAACGTTTCAGTGCCGAAGGAGTCGGTGTATTCGTAACCGAAGAAAACGAGCTGGCTTTCCGAATCCGGAGGCGGCAGGCCCGGAACGGATGTGCAGATTGCCACCGGGCATCCTTCCGTGGGCTGGGCTTTCGAGTCAGCCGCAAAGAACGGGGCAAGCAAAACCGCTGTAAAAAGCACCGACATGAATAGATTAAATCCTTAAAAGAGTCTTCTAACCATCGCTCCTCCTCAAGAAATTAATTCGTAGGATACTACAATTAATTCGCTATAAACACAATGATGAATATCTCACAGGCGGAACGGGCTTTCTTTTGTCGATATGCATACGGGATGGTTGCTTTACCTCCCCGCGGCAGGCGCCGCTTGCCCGTTTTGTAGAAATCGCGGAATAAATAATGTAGTATGTCGTTTCAGTTACGTCGTTTAAATCCCGAATCTAATAATAATTACATTAAAGGAGGTATGGTATGACTCTATTCAGCAGGTTTATGGTTTTAGTCGCAGGCGCGGTATTCGCCCTCGGGCTCGCCGCCTGCCAGCAGCCCCAGCAGGACGCTGCGGAAGTGGAAGTGGAGGAAGTTGAAGTAGTCGATCCGGGCGACGCTGCGGACGCCGCCGGCGATGCAGCCGACGCTGCGGGTGAAACGACCGAGGAAGAAGCCGCTGTAGTCGAGGAGACGGTCGAGGAAACCTCTGACGGCGTCACCGAAACCGTCGAGGAAGTAGTCGAGGATGTCCAGGAAGCAGACGAGGCCGCCCCGGACGCACCCCAGGACCCGGTCGGAACGCCCGCGCCGGCTCCCTAAGCAGCAATTTTTGGAATTGACCACTCGCAGGGCGGGCGCTTCGGCGTCCGTCCTGTAACTCAAGTCTTCATTCAGCCAACCGGTTTTCCCAACTCAGTCTTCCAGCCGCTCTCGCTTCTTGTGCCCGCCCGGCTTCAGGGATAAAATAACTTTCATGAAATCTTTCGAAGACATGATGAAGGAGCTGAGGGACATTATCCAGCGGCTCGAAAGCGGAAATCTTCCGCTCGAAGACTCGATAAAGCTCTTTCAGGAAGGGACGGAGCTCATCTCCCAATCCCACGTAAAGCTCAACGAAATAAGGAAGAAAGTCGATCTCCTCGTCGAGAAGAACGGCGAGACGATACTCGAAGACTTCGACCCTGAGAAGTGAGCCGGAATGGAATTCGACGTTAAAAGCTACATCGCACGCAACAGGGCCGAGATAGACGCCGCGCTCGATTCGTTCCTCCCCGCGCCCGATTCCCCGTCCACCCGTCTCGCGGAGGCCGTCCGCTACAGCGCCCTCGCCGGCGGAAAGAGGCTCCGCCCGATACTCATGATCGCCGCGTGCGAAGCAGTAGGCGGCGAGAGACGAAAGGCCCTCCCGATAGCGTGCGCGCTTGAGATGATTCACACCTATTCCCTCATACACGACGACCTTCCGTCGATGGACGACGACCCTCTACGGCGCGGCCTCCCGACGAGCCACGTAGTATTCGGCGAGGCGACAGCCATACTCGCGGGCGACGCGCTCCTGACGGACGCATTCCGCATAATAGTCGGCGAAGGAAAGGCCGCCGGCATCGACAGCGCCGTCATCTGCGAAATAATCGAAGACATATCTGCGGCGGCGGGCTCGCGCGGCATGATCGAGGGGCAGGCCATAGACCTCGCCCTCGAAGGACGCCGGGCGGCGTCGCTCTCCGAGATCGAGAACATGCACTCACTTAAAACAGGCGCGATGATAAGAACGGCCGTTACGACTGGCGCGCGAATCGGCGGCGCTTCGCCCGGAGAAATTTCGGCGCTCGCTTCTTACGCCGGAGCGCTCGGGCTCGCCTTCCAGATACGGGACGACCTTCTGGACCTCGACGGCGCGAGCGATACAGGCAAGGCCAAGGGCAACGACGCCCGCCGCGGGAAGTCGACCTATCCCGAGCTCGCCGGTGTCGAGGAATCGAGGTGCAAGATTACCGAGCTCATACGCGATGCCGTTTCGCATCTCTCCGGCTTCGACGAAAGGGCCGAGCCTCTCCTCCGTATAGCCACCTACCTCGGCGGGGAAGGGTGATGCCCGGAAAGGGCGGAGGCAAGGCCGGAAAACGGCTCGACGTCGCGCTCGTCGAAAGGGGGCTCGTCGATACGCGGGCCCGCGCGAGGGCCGTCATCATGGCCGGGAGCGTATTCGTCTCGGGCGAGCGCGTCGACAAGGCGGGCGCGCTCGTAAAGGACGACGCCGGGATCGTAATCAGGGGCGAAACGCTTAAATACGTCTCACGCGGCGGGCTCAAGCTCGAGGCCGCGCTCGACGCATTCGGCGTGGACGTGGCAGGCAAGACGGCGGTCGATATCGGCTCCTCCACGGGCGGATTCACGGACTGCCTCCTTCAGCGCGGCGCCTCGAAGGTCTACGCGATAGACGCCGGGCGCGGCCAGCTCGACTGGAAGCTCAGGAACGACCCCCGCGTCGTCTCGATGGAAAAATTCAACGCGCGGTATCTGAAGCCTGAAGACATAGCCGGAGAGCCCGCAGGCATCGCCGTCATCGACGTCTCCTTCATATCGCTGACGAAAATAATCCCGCCGGCCGCCGGGGTCCTCGCCCCGGGCGGCGTCCTGATAGCACTCATAAAGCCCCAGTTCGAGGTAGGGAAGGGCGAGGTTGGAAAGGGCGGCATTGTCAGGGACGAGGCGAAGCGGAGGGAAGTCGTCGATAAAATATCAGCTTTCGTCTCCGCCCTCGGGCTAGAGGTGAAAGGCGTTATCGAATCACCCATAACCGGCGCCGACGGAAATGTGGAATACCTTATATGCGGAGTGAAGCCCGGTTTATGATTGCGACTGGCACAGGATTACAAATTAACCCCTCAAAATTATTGACAAACCGCCGATTCCCGGCAAAATATTCCGGATAACCGCTGGAGGGAAGTATTTATAATGGCTAAAAGAATAAAGTCCGGTATTAAAAAGCATCGCCAGAGCCTTAAGAAAAGGGACAGGAACACTGCTGTAAAGTCCGACCTCAAGACCCAGCTTAAGAAGCTGAGCTCGACGATCGCCGAAAACGACGCTGCGACGGTCGACAAGGTTCTCAGGGAAACCGAATCCAAGCTCAAGAAGGCTGCTTCGAAGGGCGTAATCCACAAGAAGACAGCTTCGAGAAGAACGAGCAGGCTTGCGAAGAGAATCTCCAAGGCCCGCGCGGCAGAAGTCCCGGCAGTATAATCGCCGGCCTCCTGAGCCCATTCATCGCGTCCCGCATAAATCTATAACCATCTTTGTAAGAACGAAGCTCTTCGGCACGTAGCTCAGCTTGAGCTTCTTGTCGTACTCGGACAGAGTCTCCATGATACGGAGAAGCTCCGCGTATTTGAATTTCTTGAGGTCCTCGCCCAGGTAGTAGAGCTGACCAGGCGAAATCTTGAGCTGCTTTATCATCTCCGCCTGCGGGGTTTTCTTCTCGGAAAGCTCCTTCGCTCTCCATAACAGCCTGAACCGCCACGTCACGAGCCCGAGTATCGAAAGCGGCTCCTCGCCCGTGGCTTCGAGGTCGAGGAGCACCCTGTGCGCTGTCTTCCTGTCCTTCCTCGATATGGCGTTTATGAGCTGGTAGATGTCGGCGTACTTTGTCCTGACCGTCAGCGCGTCGACATCGGCGGGGGTTATCTTCTTGTCCTCGCCCTTGTAGAGCGCGATCTTTTCGAGCTGGTTGTGAATGTCGCGCATGTCCTCGCCTACAAGCGTAACGAGCGCCTCCGCCGCCGGCCTCGAAATCTCGAACCCGAGCGCACGAGCGGCTTCGACGACTGCCCCGGAAGTCCCGCCTTTCTCCATCGAAAAGTCGTACTGCTCCATGTCGCCCTTCGGGAGCTTCGGCTTCTTCCCGCCTGTGAAGTCCAGGACAAGGCACGTCGCGGGCGAGGGCGAGGCGAAATAACCTTCGAGCGGCGCCAGCTCCTTGGCCGGGAGCTTGTCGGCGTTCCTTACGACTATGAGCTTTTTGCCCGAGAACATCGGATAGGTGCTCGCGTTGTCGGCTATCTCCTTTCCCGACGCATTATCGCCGTAGACGAGCGTGAATCCCATGTCTCCGCTTCCGCCGGGGAGGCTCTTCCTCATCTCGGCGACGGCCTTCTCAGCGAGGTAGGTCTGGTCGCCGGTGAATACGATTATCGGCGCGAGCGCGCCCGACGCGAGAGCCCGTGCGAATTCGGCGTATCCTGCTTTCTCTGTGGCCTTTTTCTTCATGATTCAGCGGTTCCGGGAGGGAGAAAATATGCCTTGAGTATATTCGACAGGTCAGCGAGGCGCAAGGCCGCTGGAAAGCCCGCCGGGATGGTATAGAATGAATACCGTGGACTCGGACACACGGCCTTACATATCCTGCGAATGGCGCGGCATCGTCCCCTACGCCGACGGCCTCACGCTCCAGAACGAGAAAGCCGAGGCCGTGAGAAACGGCGGCTCAGGCGGCTCGCTCCTTCTCCTCGAACATCCGCCTGTGCTCACCGACGGCAGATTCGGAAAAGGCGGAAATTTCGTCGCGCCGGAGGACGAAATAAAGAAGCGCGGCGTCGAAGTATATAGGACGGGCAGGGGAGGGGACGTCACCTTTCACGGCCCGGGTCAGCTCGTCTCATATCCCGTAATAAACCTCCGCGAATTCGGCCTCGGCGCGAGGGCCTACGTCCGCGCGCTCGAAGAGACGATCATCAGGACGCTCGATGATTACGGCATCGAAAGCGCGCGCAGGGAAGGCTACCCCGGCGTATGGACGAGCGGCGGGAAGATAGCGTCCATAGGCGTCGCAGTACGCGCCGGCGTGACAATGCACGGCTCGGCGCTGAATGTGAACACCGACCTCTCGTATTTTTCCCTGATCGTCCCCTGCGGGATTTCAGGCGTGACAGTAACCTCGATGCAGGAGATACTCGGGAAGGAACTCGACGTCCGTGACGTCGCCATGAGCTACGCGCGGAATTTCGGGGCCGTTCTGGGGGCTGAGGTGGTATTCTTCGGACAATAATCGAACCGCCTAATCTGCTTTACCATCCTTTATTAATAGAAACAGGAAGGTGCCGCATAGAGGGTCCATTTAACTATGCATTTCTAACATGAAATGTTATAATTACATACATGTTAATCAAGCGGCGGCTCGAAAAAGACATAGTGAAGGCTCTGGAAGAGAGTCCTTCCCTCGCTCTGAGCGGGCAGCGCCAGGTGGGAAAAACCACGCTGGCTCTCAACATGGCCGAGACCGTACCTTCAGTTTATCTCGACCTTGAAAATCCCCTCGATCTCGAGAAAGTAAGGGACATTGCCGCCTTTCATGCGGAGAACAGGGATAAGCTGATAATCCTCGACGAGATACAGCGTTTGCCGGAAATCTTCCCGCAACTCCGTGGCATTATCGACACGGAGCGCCGAAAGGGGAGAAAATCGGGGCAATTTTTTTTCCTGGGCTCGGCATCCCTATCGCTTTTGCGGCAGTCGAGCGAATCGCTCGCGGGACGCATTGCCTATCTCGAGCTTTTTCCCGTTGATGTGCTCGAATTCGCAAATGTCCAAGCCGATGGTGTAAACATTCTCTGGCTAAGAGGTGGATTTCCAGAAAGCCTGCTCGCCGCTTCGGACCGCAACAGCCTTGCCTGGCGGCTCGATTTTATCAGAACGTATCTTGAGCGCGACATTCCGCAGCTGGGTCCCAGAATACCCGCTGAGACGCTGCGGAGGTTTTGGACGATGCTCGCGCACAACCAGGGCGCGCCGATTAACGCCGCACAGCTTGCCAGGAGTCTGGGTGTTTCCGGAACGACCATAGCGCGCTATCTCGATTTAATGGTCGATCTCCTGCTGGTAAGGCGTCTCCAGCCGTGGACTTTCAACGAAGGCAAGCGGCTGGTGCGTTCGCCCAAGGTCTATGTCAGGGACAGCGGCGTAACTCATGCCCTCCTCAATATAGCGAATTACAACGACCTCCTCGGACATCCGGTTGCGGGCGGAAGCTGGGAAGGATTTGTAATCGAAAACATCGTTTCGATGGCTCCTCCGGAAGCGCGTTCGTACTATTACCGTACCCCTGGCGGAGCAGAAATAGACCTCGTGCTGGAATTCGGCGTGAGGGACAGATGGGCGATCGAAATCAAACTCGGCTCGGCGCCGTCTTTGTCCAGGGGATTTCATACGGGCTGCGAAGACATTGAAGCTTCACGAAGATATGTCGTGTATTCGGGTGCTGATACCTTTTCCATGGAGAACGGCGTAACTGCAGTTTCGTTGAACGGCCTTATGCTGGAGATCGCGAGACAATGGAAATAGGGATGATGCTTTTCAGGCGAGCTTAACCTGTCCTGCGGTGCGTGGCGCTGTCTTTGCGAGCGGACAACAAAATACGAGATTGCTTCGCGTTGCTCGCAATGACAATATAGTCTTTTCATTGCGAGGGAGCGTATTCTGCGACCGCGGCAATCTATTTTCATAACACTTCGTACAAATCTTTCCAATCCGGATTAATACTATTTATTAACTCTATCTCTATCTTTCTCTTTCTCGAACCGGCTTTTAACTGTTTTTCCCGTGTGATTGCGTCACTTATATCTTCGAATATCTCATAATATACCAGCTTGACTACGTTGTATTTTTGTGTGAATCCAGGAGTTAGTTTTTCCCTGTGCTCGAACACCCTTCTTGCGATATTATTTGTGACACCAATATACAAAACCCTGTTAAAGGGATTAGTCATTATGTATACGAAATAATGATTGGTCTTCACCATGAGGAATTATATAACGGCCAGTGAAAAAATGGATTGATTTACTAAGAGGGGTGCTCTCTATATTTGCAATTAGTCAGATTCTTTACTGCTCTGACAAGTAAATCTCTGAGATTGCTTCACGGAGTTTATCCTGAGCCGGTGAAGGACTCGCAATGACAAAACCAGGGCGTCATTGCGAGGGAGCGTCTTCAGCGACCGCGGCAAATCCGTTTGCAAAGCCTGAACATAGCGCTTCAATCGACGACCAGGGCATCCCCACAGCAGCAGGAAACCTGCTCTTGAGCGGAATCGTCCAAGGTCATAGAAAATTCAAGCAAGCTGGTTTCAGGCACTGTCATGTTCTGCAGCATACCGGAGGTTTCTCCAGTAAACGATATTGCCGTACAGGAAAGAGCCTCCCAGTTTATCCCGTTTTCTGAAAGATGGCCGTTAAATCCATCTATTTCGACGTTTAGAAGGAACAGGTCGAACTCCGACTCCTCACCTGTACACTCACACCTGATCCAGTTTGTGAGCAGGTAATCGGTCATGCATTCGGGAATAGGAGAAAACGCTATCAGGAACGGATCGCAGCCACTATTATTGCTACTATTGTTCCCACCACCGTCGCACGAGATTAAAGTTAGTGCTATAAATAAAACAGTCAGGCATTTTATTCTCATTATCTTCATTTCTCCGCTTATAATAAAACAATAATACTTTAAATCAATACGATATATGGGTGGGATCTGGCAGTCTAGATGGCAGAGAATAAGAGAATGTATTTAGCAAGCCCCCTCCGGGGGCATGCGCAGCCGGAGGGGAAGAAGTGATTATTTCCGGGAAAATCTGCCTTACCTTACAAGCTCGAAGGCGTTAAAGAAGTATCCTATTTCGAACGCCGCCGATTCGGGCGAATCCGAGCCGTGGACTGTATTCTCCTCGATGCTCATCGCGAAGTCCTTCCTTATGGTTCCGGGCGCGGCCTGCTCCGGGTTCGTCGCCCCCATGATCTCCCTGTTCTTCGCTATGGCGCTCTCACCTTCGAGCACCATCAGCACGACAGGGCCCCTCGACATGAAGTCCGTAAGCGAGCCGTAAAACGGTCTCTCCTTATGAACTATGTAAAATCCCTCGGCCTCTTTCTTCGAAAGGTGAACCATTTTCATGGCGGCGATTGTGAGCCCGTTCTTCTCGAATCTCGCGATAACTTCCCCGATTACGTTCTTTTCTACTCCGTCTGGTTTTATTATAGATAGCGTGCGCTCCAATTTATGCCTCCGGCGATTTTTTGCCATTTATTGTTTCCGCAAAATAAGTTTTGTCAAATATCCCTGGCGTTTTCGAGGCCATCTGCTGTACAAAATTCGCCGGGCCTGCAATTTTATACAAATACTTGAATAAATAGCGAGATTTAGGGTAAAATCATAACAGGTGGCGTGCCAGGGTGGATTGGAGCGTGCCTGGGGTAGGATTTAAACGGCGCAGCCTGTTCATTAAACCGCTGGGCATTATTAGATTTTTGTCTCGTTAGAGGAAGATGATGAGACCACCTTTCAGGCGGAAAGACCTTGATAACACTGGATAAACGGAGATACGAGCGCATCGTATCGGAGCTCATTGACGGCAAGGATATCAGGATAATTGCAGAGCGGTTCTCGATGGACAGGGTTTTTTACTTCCATGTCCTCCGCGATATAGCCAGTGGCGACCGCTCCCCGAATTTCCGGCTTCTCCGGAAAATCGCGGAAAAAAGAAAGGTCAGCACCGATTTCGTGGTAGAGCAGTCCCGACTCGTCATAAACTACACAATTCCCAACTACCAGTCTGACGCACCGGATTACTACAAAACCCTGGGCGTAGACCGCGACGCCGGCGAAGACGAGATCAGGCGGAACTGGATCGAGCTCATGAAGTCGAACCATCCCGACCTGGCCGGAGCGGAAGCGGCCGAGGCCGCCAAGCGCATAAACGAGGCTTACGGCGTTCTGGGCAACGCCGAAAAGCGCGACGCGTACGACCGGAGATTCCTGTCGCCCGTCGCCGTGATCGTTCCGACATTCGAGATTCCGAAGAATGTTTTCATAGCCGCGCCGGTACTCGTCGTCATACTCGTCGCGCTGACCTACGCCGCCAGCACGGGCCTGATATTCAAATCTCAGGAAGAAAAAGAGCAGATGGCGAGGGTGATAGAGCATCCCTCGGTTCCTAACGCCGTTTACAGGGGCGATTCGGTGGCCAACAGGGCGGACAAGCTCGAAGAGTCAGTCGCTATAATAGAGGAAGAGGTCTACGAAGTTCCTTCCGCCGCCGAAACGATGGACAATAGCGCGCCTCTCGCGGCTTCGGAAAAGAATATTCCGAATCCGGATACGGAAGAGATCGCCGCCGCGGTTTCGGAGGCTGAGAACGCTCCCGAAGCGAAGGGCGAGATAGCCGTAGCTCCCGAGGCGGCCAGGCCCGCGCCGGGCGATGCGATGATGCCCATAGTAAACCTCCCGGAGTCGAAGGTGTCGCCGGAGATGACGGAGGAAGTTAAGGTAGCGCAGGATCTCCCCGAGGGTGGGAACCTCGCGCCCGAACCCGTATCGCCGGCGGAGATAGCCGCGGCTCCCGCGGAAGAGAATAATGCAGAAGAGAGCAATAATGAAACCGCTGAAATCGTAGCCTCGGCTGAAAATGAAGAGGCGTCCGGGGAAGAGAATGCCGTAGAGCCGGCTCACGAAACGCTTTCCGCCGCGGCGGGTGTCAAAGAGGCCGAATCGCCGAGCCTTGAGTCCGAAAAGGCGCCCGAGCCCGAGAAGCCTGCCCTGATAGCGGCAGCACTGCCGGAAGAACCGGACGCGGAGAAAAAGCCGGAGCTCGAAAACGGCACTTACTACACCGTATCGAGCGGCGATTCTCTCTGGACCATCGCCAAGAAATTCAATACCACGACAGACAAAATCAAAAGGCTTAACAACCTTAGCGAGAGCAAGATCAAAACAGGCGACAGGCTGGTAGTATCGGGCGAGCCGCCGCCGCTCGTCGCCGCGAAAAGCGCCGACGAAGCACCGGAAGCCCCACAGGCCTCCCCCGCAAAGGAAATAGCGAAAACAGAGCCTGTAAAATCCGCGCCTGCAAAGGAGATACAGACCGCGGCCAGCCGGCCCGAACAGGCAAAGCCGCTCGTCAAGAGCGCCGCGGCCGACGTTTTCGAGCCGGGGGTTGCGGCCACGGCTATCGCGCATAACTCTACAGCCATGCGCCAGCCCAAGACGGCCGCTTCCGTTCCGGACAAGAACACGCTCTACGGTTTCGTAACGGAATACACGACCGCTTACAGGGGCAAGGACCTCCCGAGGCTCAAAACCCTGTTCTCGTCGAACGCCGTCGAAAACGGAGTCGACCTTGCGACTGTCATGAGGAAATACGACGCCAGCTTCAACACGATCGATATCCTCGATTACGACATCAAGGTCGAGAGGGCGCTCGTCCAGAACGATTTCGGCTTCGTGAGGGGCGATTTCTTCGTCACATATCGCGACGCGCGCACGGGAGCGCTCAAGAGCTCGAAGGGCGACATCAACTGGAAGCTCGCCTGGAAGGATGCGGGGTGGCAGATACTCGAGATGAATTACAGGGTGGATGCTTCGGGCGGCACAGGCGGATAAGCATGCGCAGGCGCCGGCTTCCGAAATCGCTCTGCCCGGTTCGAAATCGAAAATTTTAAACCGTCCGGAATCACTATTACTTTTAAACGTGCTAAAAGAACTGTATGCTTTTTTCCCGTCGATAGGAAATCTGTCAGGCAGAATTTTAATCCAGACAAGCTCTGTATAAGTTTTCCCTGCGTCTGACGAGGAGATCTGATGGCTCAAAAAGAAAGCAAGGACAAAAAAAACAACACCCCTCAGAACCCGTTTAGAAGGGCCTGGGAATGGTGGAAAAAGATCGCCCGCAAGATAGGCGATTTCAACGCTAGGGTTATTCTCACGATATTCTATCTCCTGCCGTTCATGCCGTTCGCGCTCGCCGTGAAGTCGTTTACAGACCCGCTCCAGATGAAGAAAAAGGCGCGCCACGGCTGGCACATAAAAGAGGAGAAAGAAGGCACTACACCACTCGAAAGGGCGCAGCGGCAGTTCTGACGCCCGCGCCGGGCCCTTGCCCGGCATCCCCGGAGGCCGGATAAATATGAACATACTCGGTATATCATGCTATTTTCACGACGCGGCGGCAGCCCTTTTGAAAGACGGCGTGCTCGTCGCGGCGGCTGAGGAAGAGCGCTTCACGCGTATTAAGCACGACTTCGAATTCCCCGAACAGGCGATAGAATTCTGCCTCGAAACAGGCGGCATCGAAGCTGCCGACGTCGACTACGTCATGTTCTTCGAAAAGCCGTTCGTCAAGTTCGAGAGGCTTCTTCTCTGTACGATGCAGACATTCCCCCACTCGATGAAGCTCTTCCGCGAGGCCATGGTAACATGGCTCGGCGACAAGCTCTGGGTAAAGCACCTCGTCCTGACAAAGCTAGGCATACCGCCCGAAAAGATACTCTTCAGCGAGCATCACCTCTCCCACGCCGCGAGCGCATTCTTCTGCTCGCCCTACGAAGAGGCGGCAGTCCTGACAGTCGACGGCGTCGGCGAATGGACGACAGCGGCCCTAGGCGTAGGCAAGGGGACAGACCTCAAGCTCATAAAGGAAATTCGCTTCCCGCACTCGCTCGGCCTCCTCTACAGCGCCTTCACAGCTTTCCTCGGCTTCGAGGTAAACGAGGGCGAGTATAAAGTCATGGGCATGGCCCCCTTCGGGAGGCCGCTATACGTAGACAAGGTCTACGAGCTCATCCGCGTCGACGACGACGGCGGGTTCGAGCTCGACATGGATTATTTCTCGTTCCACTATTCATCCGAAAAAACGTTTAATAAAAAATTCGAAAAACTCTTCGGCACGCCGCGCGACCCGAAGGCGCACTTCTTCACCCCTGCCAGCGGCTATCCGTCTTACTTCGGCGAAAAGCCCGCCAACTTCGACGAGGTCGGAAAGCAGAACCAGTACTACGCCGACATAGCCGCGAGCATCCAGGTCGTCGTAGAAGAGATAATGGTGAAGATGGCCAACTACGCCTACAGGGAAACCGGTCTCAAAAACCTCTGCATGGCGGGCGGCGTCGCTCTTAACAGCGTGGCTAACAGAAAGATACTGGCCCAGACCCCGTTCGAAGAGATTTACATTCAGCCCGCCGCTGGCGACGGCGGCGCGGCCATAGGCGCCGCGCTTTACGGCTATCATACCCTCCTCGGGCAGCCGAGGAAATTCGTAATGGAGCACGCCTACTGGGGGCAGGAGCATTCCGCCGCAGACACGGAAGAATTCCTTAAAGAGAACAACATCCCTTACGAGCGTATCGAAGACGACGAAAAGCTCATAGAGCGCGTCGCGTCTCTCCTCGCCGAGGGGAAGGTCGTCGGCTGGCACCAGGGCCGTTTTGAATGGGGCCCCCGCGCCCTCGGCAACCGCAGTATCCTCGCCAACCCCGGAAGGCACGACATGAAGGACATAGTCAACGTGAAGATAAAGTTCAGGGAGCCCTTCCGCCCGTTCGCGCCGTCGGTCCTCCAGGAAAAGGCGTCCGAGTATTTCGACCTCGAGCACCCGGAAAAGCACTACCCGGCCCGTTTCATGCTTTACGTGACGAACGTTTACGAAGACAAGCGCGACAAGCTCCCCGCGATAACGCACGTCGACGGCACCGGCAGGCTTCAGACCGTGAAGAAGGAGCTCAACCCGAAGTACTACAGGCTTATAGAAGTCGTGGGCGACGCGACGGGAACGCCCGTCGTCCTCAACACGTCCTTTAACTTAAAGGGCGAGCCGATAGTAAACACGCCCGCCGAGGCCTACAGCTCATTCAGCAAGAGCGGAATGGACGCCCTCGTCCTCGGGAATTATCTCGTGGAGAAAAAAGACTCTCTGGACTCGGGATTGTAGTAAGCTAAGCCCGAGCTTTCATAATCTGTCATTCCCAACAATTCTGAACGAGTGAGGAATTGGACGCCGACGCATTGAACTGCTCAAAACCTGCCTTCTTTAGTATCAAGCCTGTATCGGGAATCCAATTTCCATACACTCAGGTGACTGAGCCTCAGAAATGTACATCTGAACTCGCCCACTACACTAAAGAAGCACGGTTGAGCGGTACTTTTTCACGCCGATGGGATGGGAATTTGACAGAATATATTGTTAATAGTAATATGAGACACATTGATTAAGTAACATTATTAATAAATGAATTATAATATTTGAATTAGTGGAGGGTATAAATGAAGAATCTGAGGTTCATAACTGCAGTTCTGCTTCTAGTTCTTGGACTTGCCAGCTATGGGAATACCCATGAGGATGACGACCAATCTGTTCCTGAGGGTGTTGTTAAGTCAAGGGCAAATACCAAAGCCCCGAATGTAATACTACTTGGCGATCTTGCGAAGGTTCCGCAGGATGTGAAAGAGAAGCTTCCGACGGGCTATTCATGGCGGACAGATCAGAATCTGGATATTAAAATAGATACTGGAGATCCAAATGATCCGGAGCCTTGTTTTTAATTCGCGAAGGCATAACCAACATGGACGAAATAATGAAATGGAGTCAAGAGCGAGGTAAAGAAGAAGTTTATCTCCTTTACGATACAGATATTGATCCCAATGTGGAGACGCAACCTTTTTTCGAGCCCCTTGACATCATATTTAGTTACACTATTGAGCGGTTACAATTCAGTTGGGAAAAACATATAAAAGATTTCATTTTCACTCCGGAAGCCTATGCCGATATGGTAGGTCCGTTAGGATATTGCTCACCGCCAGTTGTACCTCCGGGTTCTTGCTCAAACGAAATTTTCCCGGATGATGATCCTGGTGATGGGCAAACACCCAGTCTTAAAATATGCTTTATGGCTTGCAGTAGATACTGGCATCACTTTATGCCTATGCGACGACATTTGACAAATAATCTTGCCAATTACCAATCTGGAAATGTTCGGTCTCAGGTAGATTGCTTGAAGAATGTACACGGGGCGGGATGGATTAAAAATCCCGTCAATCTTAGAATAGAATTATATATAAATGGGACGGATACCAGGAATGCAGTCTGCGCTGTTTATCCTGGCGGCGGCTGCTGCGGCAGTAGTGGCGTGGCGGGATGCGCTGAAATAGGCCCAAAAACAACTCCGAGAACAACTTACAACCGAAGAATATGGATATCAGATGCAAATGAAAGGAATAATTGGAATGTATCTCGGCATGAAATTATGCATTCATATGGGTATACTGATGCCCAGACAGCCGTTAATCTTGACCAATCGGATTCCTGCCGGGCTAGTCAATATATATACTATTAATTAACGGAGGATGAACGCTTTGGATAAAAACTTATTTCCATCAAGAATCATATACGTTTCGAGAATAATTATCTTCTGCTTATCGCTGGCAGTGGGGGCATTAGCCCTGAGTTGCGACGACAATAATAATTCCGGACCGAATCCCACGCCGACCCCAACGCCGGTGCCGACGCTTCCCCCCGATTGTATAGAGCTCAGAGACGAGCCGGATGCATTAATGGATTTCGAGAATTGCCCAACGGAGGGGCTGATTGAGTTCTGTAACGGATACGGATGTAACTTCTACGAAGGCGAGATTAATATGAGTCCACCCGCCCTGCATGGAGGAGTAACCTTTTCAGGTTGTGAAGTTATAGACTGTTTCAACATCGAATGTGAGTTTCTCGGCACCGGGATCGAACCGCGGCCTTTCGGAATACTGACAATCGAGGAGATCCTTGGAAATAGTAATGTCGCTGGCCTCTCGTCCCTCGATTTGGGCGAATTTTCTTACGAATGCAGCCCGGTGATAGCTGACTGAGCAGTGCGTTTAGCGAAAGACATTTTTTCATTCCCCCTCTCCTTCCGGGAGAGGGACACGCCCTCCGGCGCTGAATTAATCTACAGGGTTCCGGCGTCTTAAGCGGACCACGTCCGTGAATCTTTTACGAAGGCGAATCCATCTCAATTTATATATCGTTTTTGAAGGAGCAATCCGCCATGAAATACAGATTACTCGGACACAGCGGTCTCAGGGTCTCGGAAATCTCGCTCGGCGCCATGACGTTCGGCGAGGAATGGGGCTGGGGCTCATCCGAAAAGGAATCGGAGACCATGTACAGGCTTTATAGGGAAGCGGGAGGGAATTTCATAGACACCGCGAATATCTACACCAACGGCACGAGCGAGGAAATAACGGGGAGGCTTATACGGGGCGAAAGGCATGACATAGTGCTCGCGACAAAATATACGTTCGCCACGAAGCCCGGCGAGCCCAACTCGGGCGGCAACCACAGGAAGAGCATGCACCAGGCCCTCGACCAGAGCCTGAGAAGGCTCGGTACGGATTACATCGACCTCTACTGGGTCCACATGTGGGATCCGTTTACGCCGATAGAGGAGACGATGCGCGCCCTCGACGATATGGTCAGGGCGGGGAAGGTCCTCTACGTCGGCATATCCGACGCGCCCGCATGGGTGGTGTCCCGGGCGAATACCGTCGCCGAGCTCAGGGGATGGACGCCCTTCGTCGGGATACAGGTAGAGTACAGCCTCGCGCAGAGAGACCCGGAGAGAGACCTCATCCCGATGGCGCGGCATCTCGACATCGGCATCACCGCATGGTCCCCGCTCGCGATGGGAGTGCTCACCGGGAAATACAACTCCGGGCATACCGACGGCTCTGGCAGCAGGCGCATCGATTCCTTGAAAAACTCCATGGAAGGGCTCGCCAATCAGTACGTAACCGAAAGGAATCTCGGGATCGCCGGGGAGGTCGTGAAAATCGCCGCGGAAATAGACAGGACTCCGTCCCAGGTGGCGCTCAACTGGATACGCCAGCAGCCCGGGCATCCCATACCGATAATTGGCGCCAGAAAATCGAGCCACATCGAAGACAATCTGAAGTGCGTCGAATTCGAGCTTTCCCCGGACTATTTGAAGAGGCTCGACGACGCGAGCGCGATACAGCTCGGATTCCCGCACGATCTCATGAATATAAAAGAGGTCAAGGCGATGCTCTACGCCGGGACTTACGACAGCATCGAACCCGGCAGGGCGTGACGTGTTTATCTCGTAAGCCGGGGCCCCGGATTACTCCCGGGGCCCGTAACCAACAATTTAAGTATTAAATCCGGGCCCGCCGCAAATCAGTGGAAATACACTCTTTGTATATTTTTACACGTTTTACATGTATACTGTTTCAAAACCACACAGGGGATATAAATATGTCCTTTCTTAAAGGCCTTACGAACAGGATGGGTATCGCGGGCGAGCTGCTCCAGTTCTTTATACAGAACAAGTGGTGGTGGATCACCCCCATGCTCCTTATCCTGCTTCTGTTCGGCTTCCTTATCGTTTTCGCGCAGAGCTCCGCAGTCGCTCCGTTCATCTACACGCTGTTTTAAGGCGTAGCCGGGCTCGCGTTAAAGGGAATCCCAGGAATCTTCGGGGCTGGTTTCGGCCGGTATTCTCCGGCTCGGAAGGGTTCTATCCGGCTCCGCAGGCAGGACAAGCGCCTGTGCCCCACCGGGGCCCCGCATCACTTATGTTTTTGACCTTTCCGAAATATCACATAAACTCATTATCCGCAAATCCCCCCTGGAGAGAGGGGTTCAGCTAATAGACTAAGGAGGGTTTTATTTTAATGGAGAGATTTATCATTCCCCACGACCACGAAATAACGAAAGCGGACAGGCGCAGCCTTAACGGCCACGGCTCTGTCATACTCTGGTTCACAGGCCTTCCGAGCTCGGGTAAGTCCACGCTGGCGAACGAAGTGGAAAAGAAGCTCATAGCGGGCGGCACGAAGACATACATCCTCGACGGCGACAATGTCAGGATGGGTTTATGCAAGGACCTCGGCTTCTCCGAGCATGACAGGGCCGAGAACATACGCCGCATAGGAGAGGTTTCGAAGCTATTCGTTCAGGCGGGCGTAGTGGTCCTTTCGGCATTCGTTTCTCCCTACAGGCGCGACAGGGACGCGGTAAGGGCGCTCGTCGAGAACGGCGAATTCATAGAGGTATTCGTAGACGCCCCGCTCGAAGTATGCGAGCAGCGGGACGTCAAGGGGCTTTACAAGAAGGCGCGCGAGGGCGTCATAAAGGGCTTTACAGGTATCGACGATCCCTACGAAGCGCCGCTTAATCCGGAGATAACAATTAAAACGGCTGAGACGAGCCTCGAAGACGGTGCGAACCTTCTCGTAGCCTATCTCAGGGAAAGAAACATAATCGGCGGCTGATTTACGGCATACATGAAAGCCTGACCGGGGGGATATTCGGTATGGGTAAAAGAATGCTTGTGACGGGTGGGGCCGGATTCATCGGCTCCCACCTCTGCGAAAGGCTCCTCTCCGAGGGCAACGAAGTCATCTGCGTCGACAACTTCTTCACAGGCGCAAAGCAAAACATAAAGCACCTTCTGCCGAACCCGGCCTTCGAGGTCATAAGGCACGACATCTGCCTGCCGCTTTTCGTCGAGGTCGACGAGATCTACAACCTCGCCTGCCCGGCGTCGCCCGTCCATTACCAGTCAGACCCGGTACAGACCACCAAGGTCAACGTCTCGGGCTCCATAAACATGCTCGGGCTCGCCAAGAGGCTCCGCATAAAGATTTTCCAGGCCTCGACAAGCGAGGTCTACGGCGACCCGGCCGTCCACCCCCAGCCCGAATGGTACTGGGGCAACGTCAACCCCATAGGCCCCCGCGCGTGCTACGACGAGGGCAAGCGCTGCGCCGAGACGCTATTTCTCGACTATCACCGCCAGCACGGCATAGACGTGAAGGTGCTCCGTATATTCAACACCTACGGGCCCCGCATGATGGCCAACGACGGCAGGGTAGTGAGCAACATTATAGTGCAGGCGCTCCGCGGCGAAGACGTCACAATATACGGCGACGGCTCGCAGACGCGCTCTTTCTGCTACGTCGCTGACACCGTAGAGGCTATAGTGAGGATGATGGCCACAGAGAAAGGCTTCACGGGTCCCGTGAACGCCGGTAACCCGGACGAGGTCACGATACGGGAGCTCGCCGAGAGGGTCATAGGCCTCACAGGCTCCCGGTCGAAGATAGTCTCCCGCGACCTCCCCCACGACGACCCGAAGCGGAGAAAGCCCGACATCTCCCTCGCCATTGAAAAGCTCGGCTGGAAGCCGACGCTCGGGCTCGACGAGGGCCTTTCACGCACGATAGATTATTTCAGGGGGTCGTTAGGTATTTAATAGCTTTTTTTGTATCTCCGGTTATCTTATCCGTAAGACCGCGGATGCAGCATTAGAGCGCCGCGAGCTAAAAATTGCTATTGACTTTACTTCGGCGAATGTATTATCATTTAAGTACCAGTCTTAGGACCGTCGACCAGCTAAATGTCTGATATTAAAGCAAAAAATAAATCCAATGAGACCCGAATATCCATCCTACTGAGAGAAATCGCCGAAAAAGCCAGAAAAGCCTCGCAAAAGCTCGCCAGAACGGGCACCGAAGCCCGGAATAAAGCCCTTCTCGGAATGGCTGAGGGGCTCATCGATAACGCCCTGTACATACTCGAAGAAAACGCAAAAGACCTGTCAGGCGCGGGGGCGAAACGGCTCTCGGACGCCATGACAGACAGGCTCAGGCTCGACGAGGCGCGTCTCGAAAAGATAGCCCTCGGCCTTAGAGAAGTCGCAGCGCTTCCCGACCCCGTCGGCGAAGTAGTCCGCATGTGGCGGCGGCCTAACGGCCTTCAGGTAGGGCGCATGCGTATACCTTTGGGCGTAATCGCAATAATCTACGAATCCCGGCCCAACGTCACGGCCGACGCCGCCGGGCTCTGCGTAAAATCCGGCAACGCAGTCATACTCAGGGGCGGCTCCGAAACCATAAGAACCAACGTCGCCATAGGCGAAGTGCTCCGGCGCGCCTCGCGGAAAGCGGGCATCCCCGAAGACGCGGTGCAGATAATCCCCGTAACGGACCGCGACGCCGTTCTCGAAATGCTCCGGCTCGAAGAATACATCGACCTCGTCATCCCGAGGGGCGGCGAAGGGCTCATAAGATTCGTCGCGGAGAATTCCAGAATCCCCGTGCTCAAGCACTATAAGGGCGTCTGCCACATATTCGTCGACGAGAGCGCGGACGAAGACATGGCCGAAAAAATATCCTTGAACGCCAAGGTCTCGCGTCCGGGGGTTTGCAACGCGCTCGAAACGCTTTTAGTCCACGAAAATATCGCCCCCTCATTCCTTCCAAGGATGGCGCGGGCGTTCGAAGCGGCGGGGGTTGAGCTCAGGGGCTGCGACGCGACGAGAGAAATAATCCCCGGGGTCAAGGAAGCGACGGAGGCCGACTGGTACGAAGAATATCTCGACCTCATCCTCAGCGTTAAAGTCGTCTCCGGCCTCGAAGAAGCCATAGCTCACATCGAAAAATACGGCTCAATGCACACCGAATCGATAATCACCCAGGATTACGGCAACGCGCGCGCGTTCGTCGACGGCGTCAATTCGTCCGCCGTCATGGTGAATGCCTCCACGCGTTTCGCGGACGGGTTTGAGCTCGGCCTTGGCGCCGAGATAGGCATCAGCACGTCCCGGCTGCACGCATTCGGACCAATGGGCCTTGAGGAGCTGACCACGACCAAATTCATAGTATTCGGAGAAGGCCAGGTCAGAGAGTAGTACCCATCTTAATAGAGGAGGATGGCAAGATGCGACAGGCAAGGTTGAAGAGTAAAACCCTCACTGTGTCCGAGCTTCCGAAATCGAGGGTAGGCTCGATTTCGAAGAAGAAGGAAAAGGGTGAGGATAAATTCCAGGAAACGCCGGCGTTCGAGGCTTATGCCGAAGACGCCGAAGCGGCAGGCCAGGAAGAATTTCTTTTAGAGCTCGACGAAAAGGTCCTGGCCGACATATCCGAGGCCGAGATGGATCTAAAGGCCGACGAGTCCGGCGAGGACGACTCGGGCGAAGAGGGCGGAAAGCAGTTCACCCCCGACGAAGAATTCAGGCTCCTCCAGGTCTATTTCAAGGAAATGGGCATGGAGCCTCTCCTTACCCCGAAGGAAGAGATCGAAGTCTCGGCCAAGATAAAGCGCTGCGAGGCGAGGGCCGCCGAAGTCAAGGCGGTGCTCGACGCGCTCTTTCAGAAGAGGCTCGAAAAAACTCTGGGCAGGGGCGTCCGTGGCGTCGATGCCCGGAGAACAGGCCGCGACCAGAAGGCGGCCAAGAGCCTCAAAATGCGTCTCAAGAAGCTCGACGGCGACACGGCGAGAAAGAACATCAAGCGCTCGACGACTCTCTCCAAGGTCTACATGCTTCGCGCGAGGCGATTCAAGGAAAGGTTTATAAAGGCTAACCTCCGCCTCGTCGTCAGCATCGCGAAGCGCTATATGAGCCGCGGCCTCCCGCTTCCCGACCTTATCCAGGAAGGGAACGTCGGCCTCATGCGCGCGGTCGAAAGGTTCGACCATACCAAAGGCTACAAGTTCTCCACGTACGCTTCGTGGTGGATTCACCAGGCAATCTCGCGCTCGCTCCTCGACCAGACAAGGACAATCCGCGTCCCCGTTTACGTGCTCGAGCAGGCGACAAAAGTGCACAGGGTGAGCTCCGCCATGAATAAAGAGATGGGCAGAAAGCCTCTCCCCGAAGAGATATCCCGGAAGACGGGCATCTCGGTCGAAGGCGTGAAGAGGGTGCTCGAAGCGACTAAAGAAGTCGTCCAGCTCGACTCGCCCGTTCTCGACGGCGAGAAGTCCACTCTTCTGGACTTCATCCCCGACGACGTTTCCGGCTCGCCGGATTATGCCGTCGCAAAGGCGACGCTCACGTCCAAGATAAAGGACGCGCTCTCGACGCTGACGCCGAGGGAGGAGCAGATCCTCAAGATGAGGTTCGGGATAGGGTTCGAGGCGACGTTCACTCTCGACGAGATAGGCAAGCACTTCAGGCTCACAAGAGAGCGCATCAGGCAGATAGAAAAGCGCGCGCTCGAAAAGCTCGAAGGCTCCGACGTGGGGGCGATTCTGAAAAGCTTTATCGAGTAGAGCGAATGCTGCTCGGACTCACGCTCAGAAACTTCACCATCATCGACGACATCTCCGTCTCGTTCGGCCCCGGTCTCAACATCATCACCGGCGAGACGGGTGCGGGCAAGTCCGTCATTATAGACGCGCTCGGGATAATCATGGGCGGGAAGGCCTCCGCCGAGGATATTAAAACCGGGAAGGACGAGGCGCACCTCGAAGCCCTTTTCGAAGTGCCGGCCGGGAGCGAAGCGGCCGCCGCGCTCGAAGCCGCAGGCGTCGACGTATCCGGTGGCGAGCTTCTCGTAAAGCGCATAATCCCGCGTAAAGGACGGACCCGCTCGTTCATGAACGGCGGCATAGCGACCGTCCGCATGGTGGAAGACTCCGCCAGCGGGCTCGTCGATATATTCGGCCAGCACGAACACCAGGCGCTTCTCAAGGAAGAGAATCATCTGAAAGTTCTGGACGAGGCTGGAGGTCTTAGTGATCTCGCTTTGGGGTTAAGAGAGCAATACCGGCGATACAGGTCGCTCCAAACCGAGATCGAAAAACTCTCCGAAGACAGGAAGACGCTCGCGCAAAGGGAAGACTTTTTAAGGTTTCAGTGCTCCGAGATTGACGACGCGCTTTTAAGAGAGGGCGAGGACGGCGATCTCGAAGATGAGAAGAAACGCCTCCTTAACGGCGGCAGGCTTTTATCGGCCGCCGAAGGGGCTTACGGCCGGATATACGAAAGCGAGGAATCCATACTCGGGGCCCTCACCAGGATATCGTCGGACCTCGGCGACGCCGGCAGGATAGACCCTTCCCTGGGAGAGCCTTCAGAGGCCGTCAAGAACGCCATAATACAGTTAAAGGACGCGGCGGCGTATCTCCGGGACTACGTCTCGGGGCTCGAATTCCCGGAGGGAAGGCTCGAAGTCGTCGAAGAGAGGCTCCGAGTAATAGGCACCCTCAAGAGAAAATACGGCGACACGATAGAAGAGATACTGGCGAAGAGAGAGGAGCTCGGAGCCGAGCTCGGGCGGACAGCCAACTTTGAAGAGGAGCTTTCACGCTTAAATAATGAATCGGCCTCCGTAAAAAAGGAGCTCGACGCGCTGGCGCGTGAGCTTTCGGACAAAAGAAAGACGGCGGCGGCAAAGCTCGTAAAAACAGTCGAGAAGGAATTGAAAGAGGTCGGCATAAAGAGCGCCCGCTTCTCGATGCCGTTCGACGAAAAGCCGGTATCTGAAGACGGCGTCGATTCGGCGGCGTTCATGTTCTCCGCCAACCCGGACGAAGAGCTGAAACCGCTCGTGAAGGTCGCCTCGGGTGGAGAGCTCTCGCGCGTGATGCTCGTCTTGAGAGAAGCCGCGGCGAAGGCGGGAGACTCCGTCATAATATTCGACGAGGCGGATTCGGGCGTGGGGGGCGCCGTCGCCGAAACGGTCGGCAGGAAAATAAGCGCGCTGTCACGCCGCACACAGGTGATATGCATCACACACCTCCCGCAGGTAGCGAAGTTCGCCGACTCTCACCTGGCCGTAACGAAATCCGTCGAGTGCGGGAAAACGAAGGTCGTCATACGCGCGCTCGGGCGCGAGGAGCGCGTGAAGGAGCTCGCCCGCATGATAGGCGGCATCAACATCACGCAGAAAACCCTCGACGCCGCGCACGAAATGCTCGGCGGGTAAACGACAGCTCCGGCCTCACGCGGGTGATTCTTTCTCGTATTTTGACAGAGTCCATCAAGGGTAAGCCATGATCGAAGAATATCTAACTCCCCACAACCTCGCGGTATTCGGCGCGGGGGCTCTGCTCGGGGCGCTCGTTGTCATCGTCTGGAACCTCGCGGCAAAAGGAAGGGCGAGGGAGATCGCCGAGGAGATTTTCAGCGAGTCGGAAACGAGAAAGCTGGAAGAGCTCGACCGAATCATCGACAGCATCCGCGAGTCCTTCGGCGCCCTCTCTTTCGAGGCCCTGTCACGGAACTCGGACGAGTTTTTAAAGCTCGCCGGTGAATCTCTCTCGCGCCAGACGGAGCTCGGCGGAAAGGAGCTCGAAAACAAGAAGGGAATGATCGACCAGACGCTCGCCGTCATAAGACAGGAGCTTGAAAGGACGCAGGGCAGGATAATCGCCTTCGAGAAGGACAGGGAGCAGAAATACGGCGAGCTTGCGAGCCAGTTGAAGGCGGCCACGGAGAGAACGGCGGAGCTCCAGGCGACGACGAGCCAGTTAAGGGAGGCCCTAGCCAATACGAAAAAGCGCGGCCAGTGGGGGGAGCGCATGGCGGAAGACATACTCGCCTTCATCGGATTCAAGGAAGGGGTCAACTACCACAAGCAGAAAATGCTGGCCGCGTCATCGTCAATACCGGACTACACCTTCATCCTCCCCGACGGGCTAAAGGTGAACATGGACGTGAAATTCCCGCTCGACAACTACCTCAGATTCCTCGAAGCCGGGTCCGACGCCGAAAAGTCGGCTCTCAAATCGCAGTTCATAAGGGATATCCGTGCGCGCGTCAAGGACGTCACTCGTAGGGAATACATCAACCCCGAGGACAACACTATAGACTACGTGATCGTCTTCATCCCGAACGAGCAGATATACTCGTTCGTCCAGGAGCACGACGCGCTCATAATGGACGACGCCCTCCGCTCGAAGGTCATACTCTGCTCGCCTATAACTCTCTACGCCGTCCTGGCAGTCATAAGGCAGTCGGTCGACAACTTCAACCTGAAGCGCACTACCGGCGACATACTCTCCCTCTACGGCGAGTTCGGAAAACAGTGGCGGGCCTACGTCGAATGCTACGAGAAGCTCGGAAGGAAAATCGACGACGTCCGGAACGAGTACGAGATACTCAAGGGCACGAGAACCAACATGGTCGAAAGGCCGCTTCGGAAAATAGAAGCCCTCAGGGAAAGCCAGGGTATCGATGCCGGACCTCCGGAATTCGCCGCACCGGTTCAGAAGCATGAAGACGAATAAATCTTCATGTGAGGGCATGAAATATGGAAACTTCCGGGCAAAGCTCCGCCCGGAGGCAATTTGTATTCGAATCGAAAACCCTTCCGGGCTTTCTCAGAACTCGCAGAAAACGACCGACGAGATAACAGTCGTCCAGAGGCCGCCCTTGTCGCCGACGGCCGTCTGGGTGGTGTTCGTCGTCTTGACGATGTTACCGCTGATGTCCCAGATGTCCTTCTGCTCGTCGTAGCTCTTGTCCGGATCGAACGGCGCGCCGAGCGTCGTCGCGAGCATGTATGCCGCGAGGTCTTCCGCGTACTCACCGGCTATGGTGTCGTTCTGCCCGTAGCTGTGATGCTCGGAGATATAGCCGTGGCGCGAGGTGTCTTTCGGCAGGGCTATGCCCGTCGCGGCCGCTATAAGGCGGTTTGGCTCGTTAGTCGCGTTCTCACTTATGACAACGTGCACGATCTGCCCCGGGAAGAGGTTCTTGAGCCCCTTGGCGCGCGGCACGAGCGTGCAGTGCGGGGGGAATATGCTGGATACCCTCACTAAATTGAATTCGGCGATCTTGGCGTCTCTCAAAGCCATCTCGAAGCTCGTGAGCTTTTCCTTGTGTTTTCCGACGCCCTTCGTGATAAAAGCCTTTTTTGGTAGAAGCAATGGTATTCCCTCCGTGAAATTTAAGCGTTGCTCTTAAAATAAAAGCATGATTTTCTACTATAAAACCCCCATTGTCAACATTCCGCCCCGGCTCCGTGTTCCAGGCACTTCTATGTGGCGGATATTGTTGCACATATGTGCCGGATTTTGTGCATATGCGGTGAATTGCATGCCGCCCGGGCGTGGGCTTTTGATGTAAGACCTTGAAATCATGCAATTCGTGATTAGATTCAAGACTGGCATAGAAATTGCTAGTATTTAAGGCAGAGATGATTTGCAAAATTCAAACAGCGAGGTGAAGACATGGATATCAGAATAGCACAGTGCACGATCACACCGTCCTGCGATTGTTCACCCGAGGTTTATGGATTCGACAAGGAAGCTCACATGGAGTCTGTTCACGTCCCCGTCACATACTGGGGGGTCTTTCTGAACGACACCCGCGTTTCGGCGGTTTCCAGCAGGGAGCTCGCCGAGAAAACGAAGGAGTGGATGGAAAACTGGTTTACAGCTACACCCAACCAATACTGATACCAACCAACACCATACCTCTAAAGCCGTGTCCGTACGTTGAAAAACGCGCGGGCGCGGCTTTTTTCGTCCCGCCCGGGTCGGGGGGACATAGCCTCCATTCCCCGAGCAAAATTATCCGCCGCTTGCTTATCTCCTGCCTGCATGTCTGATACGTAATCTCCCGGGCGTCTGCCCGCCGCTTTTCTCTTTGGTTTTCCGGGGCTTTGGGAGTATAGTAATCCTGATGGCCGCCCGGGCCCGGGCGGACGCTGGAGGAAATCGACACTATGAAAGCCGCGGTTACGGGCGGAACAGGGTTTATAGGCGGAAGGCTCGTCGAAGAGCTCGTCAGGCAAGGGCATAACGTAACGTGCCTCGTCCGCGACACCAGCAACGTCGAGATGTTAAAAGAGCTCGGCGTGAGGCTCATACACGGCGACCTCGGCGACCCGGACAGCCTGAAGAGGCTGCCCGTGGGTGCGGACGCCGTTTTTCACGTGGCCGCGCTCGTCTCCGACTGGGGCTCCCGGGAAGATTTCTTCAGATACAACGTCGACGCGACGAGGACGCTCCTCTCCGCGTCTAAAAACGCAGGCGTAAAACGCTTCGTCCACATGAGCTCTTCAACGGTGGTATGGCAGTCCGATTTCTGGAGCGTCCACGACCTCGTCGACATAGACGAAACCTTCCCCTATAGAGACAAATACAACGACAACTACAACGCCTCCAAGGCCGAGGCCGAAAGGCTCGTCGTCGGGTACAACGGCGCGCCGGGACTCGAAACGGTTGTCATAAGGCCGTCTAACGTATGGGGCGCAGGCGATACTGTCATACTCCCGCGCGTGGCCGGGGCCGCCAGGAAAGGCATACTGTTCCCCATGGGGAGCGGCGCGAGAACGGTAACGCCGTGCCACGTCGACAACCTCTCCCGCGCGATGCTCCTCGCGGCGGAAAAGGAAAAGGCGCCCGGCAACATCTACTTCATAAACGACGGCGTCAAGATCGGCTACATGGAATTCCTTACGAAGCAGCTCCGGGCCGCGGGCATAGAATGGAAGCCCGGATTCTCGATACCCTACAAGTTCGCGTATTCCGTGGCAGCCCTCATGGAAGCCCTGTTCAAGCTCACCGGGTCGAAGAAGCCTCCTGTGCTGACGCGCTTCGCCGTCGCCGCGCTCGCCGGGAGCCGGAGCTATTCCATAGGCAAGGCGAAGCGGGAGCTGGGCTACCAGCCGTCCGTTCCCCTCGACGAAGGAATGGACAGGCTAGCCGACTGGGTGAAGCTCCTGGGCGGCACGGACGAGCTTCTTAAATTCTGAAGCGCATTCATTCCCTGTGACGCGATCGCTTAAAACGCGGATGCTCCAGCCCCCTAGGCGGCAAATTGAAACATTTCCGCATATGATGTAGCTTTCTTTCCGCTCATGGCTCAGCCGCAGACGAACAACGCAGCCTGGATCGAGGCCCGCGGGGTAACGAAATCCTTCGGCACCTTCGACGCGCTCCGTGGAATCGATCTCTCGATAGGGAAGGGGGAGTTCTTCACCCTCTTCGGCCCGAACGGCGCGGGAAAGACAACGTTCATAAAGCTCCTCTCGACACTGACAAAGCCCTCGACCGGCACGCTCACCATAGCCGGGCACGATTCCGCAAAGGAAGCGGACAGGATAAGAGGCATAACAGGGGTCATCTCACACGACCCGTTTCTTTACGAGAACCTTAGCGCGCTCGAGAATATAAAGTTCTTCGGGGCCCTTTACGGCGTTGCCGACCTCGACGCGCGCGCCAGGGAGGTCGTGGCGGCCGTCGGCCTCGGAAAAAGGATGCACGATATCGTCCGGAACTTCAGCCGAGGGATGAAGCAGCGCCTCGCCGTCGCGCGCGCCACGGTGCACGAGCCGTCGATACTTCTCCTCGACGAGCCTTACACAGGCCTCGATCAGCACGGGAGTAAGGTATTCGGCGAAATGCTGGCCGCCCTCAAATCCCGGAACAGGACGATACTAATGACGACCCACAACATCGACGAAGGGCTAGGCATGAGCGACAGGGTGGGCATCATAGCAGGCGGGAAGCTGGTCTACGAGGGGGCTTCAGGGGACGTCGACGGGGCCCGTTTCAAGGAGCTGTACATATCTCACGTCGAAAATTCGTGAGAAGGTATAAAGAGAAGTTTGCTTTAAGTATTTTTTGCTTGATATAGTTAGTGATAGAAGAGATATAAATGGTTTGTATCATATGTGACTTGAGGCAAAAATTTAAGTATTTTGAAGCCTTCAATACAGCTCAAAAAGTCTGTCTCAAGGTTAAAATATAAATTCATATTATTTATAAGCTATATGATATAATTAGCTGTTGTTATTGTTATAATTTTGCAAGGAAGCCTTAATTTGAACAAGATCTGGGCGATAGTGAAGAAGGACCTGATTACGGAGATGCGGACGAAGGAGCTTTTCACGTCCATGCTCACCTTTTCCATACTCGTCGTCGTAATATTCAGCTTCGCCTTCGCATTTTCGACGGGGCTCATAAAGTTCGCGGCCCCGGCGATGCTGTGGATAACCTTCACCTTCGCCGGCGTCCTCGGCCTCTCCCGCTCCTTTGCGCTCGAAAAGGAGGGTAACGCCATACTGGGCCTCCTCCTCACACCGATCGACAGGAGCTTCATCTATATCGGGAAACTCATCAGCGGCACGATATTCGTATTCATCGTCGGGATGATAATCGTCCCGATGTTCGCCATCTTCTTTAACCTCGATTTCGTCGCCACAGTTCTGCCGCTGATACCGGTCGTCCTCCTCGGCTCGCTCGGCTACGTCGCCGTCGGAACGCTCTTCTCCGCGATGGCCGTTAACACACGTCTCCGCGAAGTTCTTCTCCCGATACTCCTCTTCCCGATAATAATCCCGCTCATCGTGAGCGCGGTTAAGCTCTCCTCGCTCGTCCTCGAAGGAAAGCCGCTCTCGGACGGCGCTTCCGCTTTACAACTCCTGATAGCATTCGATATAATCTTTGTTGCCGCCTGCGCGGTCGTTTTCGAATATGTCATAGAGGAATCCTGAAAATAATGAGACGCGCCTTTACAGTCGTAACGTTCATCGCGCTCGCCGCAGCCACCTGGATGGCGCTCGTGTACGCACCCACGGAGCCCCTCATGGGCCACGTGCAGAGGCTCTTTTATTTCCACATGGGCACAGTCTGGATCGCCACCGTCGCCTTCATAATTGTCTTCGTCGCGAGCATCGTGTATCTCTGGAAGCAGACGCGCGGGTGGGACATACTCGCCTATTGCTCGGCCGAGATTGGCGTTCTTTTCCTGACTATAACCATACTCACGGGCAGCGTCTGGGCGAAGCCGATATGGGGCACCTGGTGGACATGGGACCCTCAGCTCACGACGACGTTCATACTCTGGATACTCTACATCGTCTATCTAATACTCAGATCTTCGGCCGGGACCAATACCAGGAGGGCGAAGTTCGCGGCCGTATTCGGCATAATCGCCTTCATCGACCTCCCGCTCGTTTATCTTTCGGTCAGGGTCATGCGCGGAATATCGCCCGTGGTCTTCGGGCCGGGCGGGGGCGGCATCGAGCCGGAGATGATGCACGCGCTCCTGGTGAACCTCGCCGCGTGCTCGCTCCTCTTCATAGTGCTCCTGCTCGAAAGAATGGATCTCGAAAAAATGGGCGACATGCTGGCGCGCCTCCGGGCGAGGGAAAGCTGATTCCGACGGGCATGAGTTTCGCCCCGGGCAATCCGCTCATATACAACCTGTCTGTCGGACACGCCACGAAGATGCGGCCCAACGGAGAAAGATGGACATAGCGACCGGCGCAAACTCACACATACTTTTCTACTACGCCGCTTTTGCAGTACTAGCCGGCCTCTTCGAGTGCTTCTTCGGATACAGGCTTTTCAGGTTCATACTCGGCGTCGCGGGATTCGTCGCCGCCGCTGTCTTTTTCGGGAGTCTCGGATACGAGCTTTCAGGCGGGAGCGAGCCGGTATCTATAATCGCAGGTCTTCTGGGCGGCATACTCGGCGCGTGCCTCTTTTTCTACCTCTACATCATCGGCGTGTTTTTTCTCGGAGCCGTTCTCGGCTTCACGATAGCCATGTACGTTTTCGGGCTACTGAACATGGAAGTAATCCCCGTCGTGCTCTACGCCGCGGCAATAATATCAGGCGCGCTCGCCGCCGTATTCCAGAAGCCGATGCTTATAATCGCGACAGCCTTCGGCGGCTCGTTCGCCGCTGTCACAGGGGGCGCGTATCTCATATACAGGAATTTCTATCCGCTCGATCCGGGCTTTTTAGGCAAGCTCGGCGAGGACCAGCTCTACTGGATGGCGATGATATGGTTCGCGCTCGGGGTTTTCGGCCTCGTCGTCCAGCTCATGACGCTCCCGCGCCCGGCAGCCGCGTCTCCTGCACCCGCCCAAGGCAATGAAACCGGCGGAGAAGAACCGGCTAAAAAAGATGAAAACCCTGCCTGAAGCCGAGGCGGCACGGCGGATAACCGTAAATATAACGACCGCCCTGTCACGTATCGGCTCCGTGAAAAAGTCCCCCAAGGCACTACATTAAAATGGTTCTTTGAACTAATTGTAGATTGCTAAACCTGCGGGTATTCTATAAAAATTCGCCATTCAGATTGCCCACAATGAGATATGTAACGCTTGGCCTATTACTGTCTTTCGCCTGGATTATAGCGGGCTGCTTCGGGTCGTCGGAAAAGGAAACGTCTGTTCTCCGCTTCCCCGTTTCCGGCGCTGGCGACGTCGTCGACAACCAGGGCGTCGAGTACGACGCCGGAACATCCTTCTCCGGCAGCGACGGCTCGATAGTCGTCGAAGCCGACAAGCCCGTAACACTTTCGCTTTTCACGCCCGACACTTCAGGGCTCAACCATTCGAGAATCGTATACAAGGCAAGACTCAAAACCGAAGACTTGAAAGGCGAGGGCGAGGAAAGGGGTATAGCGTTCCTTGAGCTCCGAACGCTCTACTCGAACGGTGAGGAAGTCGTGGCACGCGGCCCCCGCATTCCGCCGACAGGCACGACCGACTGGATACCAGTCGAAACCGATCTTTACCTCGACACGGGCCCCGAGCCCGAAAAGATCACGCTCGCGCTCGGCGTCGAGGGCCGCGGAAAGGTATGGGTGGACGACATAGTTTTAGAGTCGCGCCCGCTCAGGATAGATTATCTTTTCTGGGGGAGCGCGGTTGTCTGGATAGTGCTGATTATATATATTTATCATCTGTTCACGAAACAAAAGAGCCTCAGGCGAGAGCTCGAATCAATAAGGACGGGCGCGTAGGGAGCGGGCCCGGACTAACCCGTTTTGAGAGGTGGGTGTCAATGCTTAAAGGCAGGCTCAAGTTCATAATCGCCATAGGAGCGATAGCTTTCGCGGTCGCCTATCTCGTATACGGCGGGGTGAGGGAAACAATGGTCTACTACCTCACAGTCGAAGAGCTTCACGCCAGGGTGCCCGACGTCTACGGCGAAAGGGTGCGGGTATCGGGCAACGTTGTCCCCGGCACGATAAAGCACGGGGCCGATGGCGCGCTAGAATTCAGCATCGCCGACAGGGGCGGAGCCGTTAACGTCAACTACAACGGCATAGTGCCCGACATTTTCAAGGACGATGTCGAAGCCGTGGTCGAAGGCGTATACTCGGATTCGGGCGTTTTCCAGGCCGACATCCTCCTCGCCAAGTGTCCGACTAAATACGAATCGACGGACGTGCTCTACAACGACCAGAACGCCTCCCAGGGAAGCTCCTACTGATGGCTGAAACCGGATACGTATCCATACTGGTTTCCTTCATACTATCGATTTACGTCGTGCTCGCATCGGTCTATGGTGCGAAGTCCGGAAGGCGCGATTTCATAGACAGCGCCCGGAACGCCGCCCTCGCAATTTTCTTCCTTCTTTTGATCGCGACGCTCGCGCTCGTGTATTCGCTCGTCAATCTCGACTTCAGCCTGAAGTATGTCGCCATGAACACGAGCACGGACCTCGACATGATCTTCAGGATAACCTCGCTCTGGGCGGGGCAGTCGGGCTCGCTCCTTCTCTGGGCGCTAGTGCTCTCCATTTACATGGCGCTCGTCGTCATGCAGACAAGGGGCAAATCACGGGAGCTCATGCCATACGTCATAGCGACCCTCGGCGCTATATCTATTTTCTTTACCTTCATAATCGCATTCGTTGAAAGCCCCTTCGAAACGCTTCCGGTCGCGCCGCTCGAAGGGAGAGGGCTCAACCCCATACTCCAGAACGTCTACATGGCGATTCATCCTGTAACGCTTTACCTCGGCTACGTCGGCGTCGCCGTGCCGTTCGCCTTCGCCATGGGCGCGCTGCTGAGCGGGAAACTGGGCGACGAGTGGATAAGGTATTCCAGGAAGTGGACCCTTTTCGCGTGGACTTTTCTCAGCATAGGACTCATACTCGGCGCCAGGTGGGCCTACCTCGAGCTCGGCTGGGGCGGGTACTGGGCGTGGGACCCTGTCGAAAACGCGGCCTTCATGCCGTGGCTCGCCGCGACGGCGTTTCTCCATTCAGTCATGATCCAGGAGAAAAAGGGCATGCTCAAGAAATGGAACATGGCCCTCATAATCCTGACATTCTTCCTTTCCATATTCGGTACGTTCATCACGAGGAGCGGCGTCATATCGTCGGTGCATTCCTTCGCGCAGTCCGACATAGGCCCGATGTTCCTCGGTTTCATAGCCATAATACTTCTCTTCTCGTTCTCGATGTTCCTCTACAGGATAAAAGACCTCGAATCGGAGAACAGGTTCGATTCGATACTCTCCCGCGAGAGCGCCTTCATATTCAATAACCTCCTTTTTCTCGGCGCGGCGTTCGCGGTATTCCTGGGGACGATTTTCCCGATACTCTCCGAGGCCATAACGGGCGAGAAGATACTCGTCGGGCCGCCCTACTTTAACAAGGTCAATACCCCCATAGCGCTCGTGCTCGTGCTTCTCATGGGCATCGGGCCGCTCATATCGTGGCGCAAGGCGTCACGGGAAAACCTGTTCAGGAATTTCTTCGTCCCTACTGTAGTCGGAATAGTGACTGGCGTTCTTCTTTTCTCACTCGGAATCGACGACTTCTATGCCCTTATGGCATATGCGCTTTCAGCGTTTGTCTTGATGACGGTATTCACCGAATTTTTCCGCGGCATACGCGTCCGCGCGAAGAGGGGCGAGAGCCCTGTAGTCGCGTTCGGGCGGCTCGTATCCAAGAACAAGCGGAGGTACGGCGGTTATATTGTCCACGTGGGCGTCGTGCTGATAGTGATCGGGATCACATCGTCCTCCGTGTTCGTAACGGAAAAGCAGGTAACGCTGTCGAAAGGGGAATCGGTAAGCCTTAAGGACTACACCTTCACCTACAACGGCATAAAGCAGTATACGACCAACGCCAAGAACGCCACGGTGGCGTCGCTAACGGCGTTTAAAGGCGGAAAAGAGATAGGGATTATGTCACCCGAAAAGAACCTCTACAAATACGAAGGCAACAGGGAAATAAACCAGGAGACGGAAGTCGCCCTGAGGTCGACGTTGACCGACGACCTCTATATAATTCTCATGAGCTTCACCGACGACGGGAGCGCGACGCTGCGGGTAATACTGAACCCGCTCGTAAGCTGGATATGGGCCGGCGGGGTCGTCCTCGTCCTGGGGGCTATCGTTACGATGCTCCCCAGCGGGCGGAAGGGAAGGGAAGAGGTTTTCGTCAGGTATACGCTCGGCGAAAAGGACAGCGCGCTCAAGGTATGATCTCCCCGGCTTGAGCGCCGATTCGGAAACGAAATGGATTTACAACTGATACTACCGCTTGCGATAGCTTTACTCGCCGCAATATTCATATCGCTCCCGTTCTTCACAGGCGGAAAGGGAGGCCCGCGCGACGAGAGCTCCGCCGCGCCCGATCCGCGGAGAGAGCGGCTTAGAGAGCTTCATTCCCGGAAGGATTCGCTCCTCTCCGCTATAAACGACATCGAATTTGATCACGGGCTCGGAAAGCTCTCGACCCCGGACTATAAAGACCTCAGCCGGAAATACCGCGCCGAAGCCGCGCAGGTGCTTAAGGAAATAGACGAGGCTTCCGACCGGGGCCGTGATGCGGCTTCGCCCGACGACCTCGAAGACGAAATAAGATCGAAGAGAAAAAAGCTCGTTCTCAACGAATACGAGGACGAGGAGATAGAAAAGGAAATACTCCGGGCCCGCGAAAGCGGATGGGGCTCGCCGGATGCGCGAACCTGCCTGGAATGCGGCACCGCCTGCGGCCCCGAGGACCTTTTCTGCGCCCGCTGCGGCGGAAGCCTTAAGGGAGGCCCCGAAGATAAAAAACTTAAATCGGTTTAGCAGACACGTCTTCTTTCTCGCCGCGGTTACGGCGGCGTTTTTAATTTTCGCATTCCCGGTGAAGGAAGCCCCGGCGCAGGGCCCGCACGACCTTCAGGAGCTAGGTGGAACGCTCTTCATCGACAAGGGGTGCGTAAGGTGCCATACGATAGGCAGGGGCAGGTTCGTCGGCCCGGATTTAAAAAACGTCGACAAGCGCTACTCCCCGCAAGACATCGTCCGCTGGATAAGAGACCCGCAGGAGATTTACAACAAGGAAGGCAAGATGCCCGTAAACGAGGGCTATCCCCCGATGCCGCCGCCCCAGGACATCCATCCGATGGAAGCAAAGGCCATAGCCGAATACCTGATGGGCGTAAAGGTCGGAAAAACGAACCCCGAAGGCGGCATCATAACAGGCAAGGTATTGAACAAAACTTCGGACGTTCCCGTGCCAGGGGTTAACGTTTCGCTGAAAGCCTTCATGGGCGACAACGAAACGGGGGCCGAAGAAGCGGAGACGGCTTCCGACGGCTCGTTCAAGTTCGAAAAGCTCGCCTGGGACAGGAGCTACTCGCTCTCGCTCGCATTCGACGGCGCGGAATATGCAACTGATAAAATGGTCTTCGCGCCCGGCGAGGACGTAAAAACGCTCGACCTCCCGGTATTCGAGCCCACTATGGACGACCCGGGTATAAAAGTTCTCGAAGAGCACACTATCTTCGAGATTTCGGAAAACGGTCTCAACGTCGGCGACATTATCATATTCGATAACCCGGGCGACAGGATATTCATAGGCTCGGCCGACCTCGGCGACGGGCGGAAGGAATCACTCAAATTCGATCTTCCCGCCGAAGCGCTTAACGTATCTTTCATGCAGGGCCTCGACCCCGAGTCGGTCGTGACGACGGATACGGGCTTCTCCGATACCGAAAGCGTCATGCCGGGCGAGAAAAGGGTCATATTCGCCTACAGCATGCCCAAGTCCGCAACGGACGCCATAACGATAGAAAAGAAAATCATCTACCCGACCGACAGCTTTTTACTCCTCATACCCGAAACCAAGCACGGCGTGGACGTCTCCGGCGGCGGCCTCATAGCCGACCCCGAGCCGGTAAATATGGAGAACGTCAATTACGCGAAGTGGCAGGCGAAGAATCTGAAACCGGGCGACAAGGTAACGGTAAAGTTCAAGGCGCCGGGCGGAATAGCGGCTTACCTCACGGGTTACGTAAAGTGGGCCGCGCTCGGGCTTGTGCTCCTTCTCGTCGGCATCGGGATACTCTATTCCTCCATGGGGAAGGGCGGGGCCGAGAAGCGGAAGGAAGCCGGGGACCGCGAAAGGCAGGGTCTACTCGATAAACGAAGCCGCCTCATCCAGGACATAGCCGCTCTCGACGACGAATTCGAGTCCGGGAAAATCAGCGAGGACAGGTACCATAAGCTAAGGGAATCGATGAAGGAAGAGCTTGTGGAAGTTACACGGAGACTGCGATTGTGATCACAAGTCTCCATGTTGAAATTGGATTATGGAGAGAGCCGCCAGGCTAGCGGTCTCCGTCCTGAGAATCCTGGGACCCAGACCCAGGGATGTAAAACCCATTTCAATAGCAAGGAGGACTTCGTTTTGCGAAAATCCACCTTCCGGTCCTATCAATACTATAATATTCTTGGCATCTTGTAAAGTATTCCTTATAAATTCTTTCATGGATAGGCTCGACCCGGCGTGAAGTATGATAGCCAAGTCACTCTTATCTTTATATAATAAGGCCTCTTTGAACTCTAAAGTATCTTCTATGACAGTCGGTTTCGTGCGCCCGCACTGCTTGGAGGATTCGAGGGCTATCCTCTCCCACCTCTGGTGCTTGCCCGTCTTTCTGACCTGGGACCTTTCCGTCACGACCGGGACTATCCTCGCCGCGCCGAGCTCGGTCGCCTTTTCGACGATGTAATCCATCTTCTCCCCCTTGGGGAGGCCCTGGAGTATCGTTATGTCGATCACCGGGTCGGCCGATATAAGGCGGCTCCCGGTTATCTCGACTGTAAGCTCCCGGCTCCCGACGGAAGATATAACACCGTAAAACTCCCGGGAGTCTTCTCCGAAGAGCGTAACCTCGTCGCCGACGCCGAGCCTTAGCGCTTTGACCATGTGCCTGAAATCGGCCCCGCTTATAACGGCCTTTTCGTCTTCGATACCCTGGGGAGGGAGAGGAAATCTGGGCATAGGTTAGCAATATATTACATGATGCGGGAGCATTGCAATACGAACCGGAAGCTCATTGTAGAATGGTTTATGAACGGCTTTACTCGGCCGGGCATCTTATCAAGTAGTTTCGGAGGTGTAGGGGCAGAACCTGAGGATTTATTCCCGGTTCTTAAAGTAAGCGGCGACGGCCTCTGCGAGCCCGGCGGCCGTATACTCCGCCGGCATAATGGCTGCCTTGTAGCCGGAGTCGGCGAGTGTCTTCGCAGTAACGGGTCCTATGCAGGCCAGGACCGGCCTTCCGCCCTTCACTTTTATTTCCCCGACCGTTTCGAGAAAATTCCTCACGGTCGACGAGCTCGTAAACGTGATGACGTCAATTCTTTCTTCGATGATGTCCTTCTTGAGCGCTGCTGTCTTCGCCTTCCCCGGCTTTTTAGTTTCATAAACAGGGACGACGTCCACACTCGCCCCCATCCCGCGAAGGCTCTCGGGCAGTATCTCACGCGCCTCTTTCGCCCTCGGTATGAAGACGCGCTTTCCCTTAAGGTCCATTTCTTTGAAAAGCTCGATGAGTCCCTCTGCCCTGTAGTCGTCGGGGACCATATCGACATTTATCCCGCGCGCGTCTAATTCCTCAGCCGTAACCTCACCGATGGCCGCTATCTTCGGCCCGTGCATCTCTCTCACATCGCGTCCCAGAAACCTGAGTCTCTCGAAGAATCCCCCGACGCCGTTAACGCTCGTGAATATAATCCAGTCGTAAGAGCCGAGCCCGTCCATCGCCTTGTCGAGCGCGGCGTAGCTCCTGAGAGGCGCGATTTCTATCGCGGGGAATTCCAATACCTCGGCCCCCATCTCTTCGAACAGCGACGACAGCGGGCGCGCCTGCTCCTTCGGGCGCGTGACGACGATCCTCTTTCCGAAGAGTGGCTTCTTCTCGTACCACGAAATCACGTCCGAGAGCCCGACGACCTCGCCCGTGACGACTATCGCCGGAGACGATATATCATCCCTCGCTGCCGCCTTTCCGGCAATGTCGCCGACTGTCCCCGTCACGCTAGCCTGCGAAGGATAGGTTCCGCGCGAGATCACCGCCGCCGGCGTATCGGGGCTCATTCCCGAGTCGATGAGCTTCTGCATGTTCTCGGCGAGGTTCGTCACGCCCATTAAAAATACGACGGTTCCCATGCGCGCGACGATATCCCACTCTATGCCCGACTCTCCCTTCGCCGGGTTCTCGTGTCCCGTGACGACGGCGAACGACGACGCTATTTTTCGGTGCGTAAGGGGTATGCCGGCGTAGGCGGGCACGGCCGAGGCAGACGTCACTCCCGGCACGATCTCGAAATCTATACCCTCTGCGGCGAGGACTTCGACCTCTTCGCCCCCGCGCCCGAATATGAAGGGGTCCCCGCCCTTGAGCCGGGCTACTATCCTCCCGCCCCGGGCTTTCTCCACGAGGAGCTTGTTTATCCGCCCCTGCGGCATGACCTTGTGCCCCGCCTTTTTCCCGACGCATATGAGCTCGGCGCCGGGCTTCGTATAAGACAAAAGCTCGGGGTTTACGAGGTAATCGTGGACGACGGCGTCGGCCTTTCCGAGTATCTCCTTGCCCTTGACCGTGATCAGCCCCGGGTCACCCGGGCCGCCGCCTATCAGATAGACCTTTCCGTATTTTTTCATGCGCCTGAATCTAAAGAAAACCGAAGCGCCGGGGGGTTGTCAAGAAAGGCGTCCGCTTCTGGAATGTGTTCCAATAAAGGGTATGATTATTGTGTCGAAGGCTTATACCGCGCCGCTTAAAGCGCTTGGGCAAGCGTCGGCGTAAGCAGAATAAGACAGGAGGCGCTTAATGCTCGTCAAGGATTTTATGACCCCAGAACCAAAAACAGTATCACCAAGCGACGACGCCGGATCTACGCTCGAGCTCATGAGGAGCCTCAACTTCAGGCAGTGCCCCGTGGTCGAAAACGGGAGCCTGGTGGGTATAGTCACCGACAGGAATCTTAGGACTGCGCTGGCCGCCGGCGGCAACCCGAACGTGAAAGATATAATGGCGGTAAATCCCGTAACGATACTCGACTACGCATCCATCGAAGGCGCCGCCGAGATAATACGCTCGGGCAAGTTCAACGCCCTCCCGGTCGTCAACAACCGGAACGAGCTCGTCGGCATACTGACTGTCACCGACCTTCTCGACGCGCTTTTGAAAATGATGGGCTTTCACGAAAAGCCGGTCAGGCTCGAAGTGCGTATGCAGGACGAGACCAACATGTTCGACATACTCCACGCCATACAGCAGAACTCCGAAAAGGTGCTTTCGTTCAGCGCCGCCCCGGAGAACAGGAAGCACTACTACTTCTGGGTGGTGAGGTGCAACTTCGGCGAGCTCGAAAAGGCACTTCGAAAGGACAATATCCAGATAAGCACGGTCGTATCGTAAAAACGCGCACGGGGCATACCGCGGCGGTTTCCTGAAAGGCCCGGCGTGGCCGGCCGGGGCGGCTCTGGTATACTACCCCCTGAGGCTGCCCGCTTAGGGGCGACTACGTCACATGGAAGCAGAGCACTACGAGCTCATACTCGACCACTTCAAAAACCCGAGGAATTACGGCACTCTCGAAGACGCCGACGTCTCCTACGAAGAAGGCGTGCCCTCGTGCGGCGACTTGGTCCGTCTCGACGTGAAAGTCGAGGGCGGGAAGGTGGCCGTCCTGAAATTCACAGGCAAGGGCTGCGCGATAAGCCAGGCCTCGGCGTCGATACTGACGGAGAAGGCTACTGGCATGGGGGTCAAGGAGATCATGCTGCTGAAGGACGGCGACATGCTCGAATCCCTCGGCCTAACCGTATCGCCGACGAGGTTCAAGTGTGCCCTTCTCGGGCTCAAGGTCTTGAAGAAAGCGCTCCTTCAGAACGAGAAGGACAATGCCTCGGGCGCGGCGGAGTGAAACGATGGAAAGCATACCGAGAATAGGAAAGAGGCTCGACCCTGTTAAGCTGAGGGAAGACTTCCCCGTTTTCACTCGCAGGGTGCACGGAAAGCCCCTCGTCTACCTCGACAACGCCGCCACGACCCAAAAGCCCCGCGAGGTGCTGGACAGCCTTGCAGATTACTACCACGCGCACAATTCCAACATTCACCGCGGCGTCCACACGCTCAGCTATGAAGCCACTCTGATGTACGAGGCCGCTCACAGGAAAGTGGCGGGATTCGTCGGCGCTCCCGGCTGGAAAACGATAGTCTTCACACGTAACGCGACCGAATCCATAAACCTCGTCGCCTACGCCTGGGGGCTCGCTAATCTTAAAGCCGGCGACGAAATAGTGATAACGATAATGGAGCACCACTCGAACTTCGTCCCGTGGCAGATGCTCCGCGACAGGCTCGGCGTCAAGCTCAGAATAGCGGGCGTCGACCCCGACGGCAGGCTGGACATAGGCGAGTTCGAAAGCCTCCTTTCCGAAAGAACGAAGCTCGTCTCGATGGTGCACGCGTCTAACGTCCTCGGCACCGTAAATCCTGTAAAGCAGATGACGGAAATGGCCAAGGCGCACGGCGCGCTTGTGCTCGTCGACGCAGCGCAGTCGGCCCCTCACATAAGGCTCGACGTCGAAGACCTCGGCTGCGATTTCCTGGCTGTTTCGGGCCACAAGATGCTCGCGCCGACCGGCACTGGATTTCTTTACGGCAGGGAAGAGCTCCTCGAGCGGATGGACCCCTTCCTCTTCGGCGGCGACATGATAGAAAAGGTTACCTCCGAGCGCTCGACGTGGAACGAGCTTCCGTGGAAATTCGAAGCGGGGACACCCGACATAGGCGGCGGAGTAGCGCTCGGCGCAGCCGTCGATTACCTCAGCGCCATAGGCATGGACGCCATCGCCACACACGAGGAGCAGCTTTTAAACCACGCCCTCGAAAGGCTTTCGACTTACGACTGGGTCGAGCTCTACGGCCCCTCGGCCGAGGAGAGGGTAGGGGTTATCTCATTTAACGTCAAGGGTGTTCATCCGCACGACGTCGCCGGTATGCTCGACGAGGAAGGCATAGCGATACGCTCCGGGCACCACTGCGCACAGCCTCTCATGGACAGGCTCGGCATGGAGCACGCCGCCCGCATGAGCTTTTATCTTTACAACTCCAAGGAAGAAATCGACCTCGCCATCGATACGCTCGAAAAAGTGAAGCGCCTCTTCGGCTGATGCGTTAACGACCCGGCTTCGGGCTGCTCACAAGTCCCGCCTTCTCTATCATCCTTCATCAGACTTGATTTACCCCACTGTCTTAGATTCATACAACTACTCTTAAGTCTTGTTGTTGAGTGAGCGCACACTCATTTTCTGTAGTATTTTAAGACATCCGACAAAACGCCTTCTAAGCCTTCCAATGATCACAGCCGGTTAGCCGTGGCATACGGCTTTCAATAAGGTAAGTGCAAAGGAGGTTTTCAAATGCAGAGGTTAAACATAATCCCCGCGCCGGCCAGAGTCATAAAGGCGGCGCTTGTTACCCTGGCGGTTTTGCTTGCCCTCTCGTCCATTTCATCCGGACAGACAGAGGCCGAGAAGGGAAAAAAGATTTTTCAGGAAAAATCGTGCGCCGCGTGCCACACGATAGGAGGCGGCAAGCTCGCAGGCCCCGATCTTGCAGGCGTAACCGAAAGGCGTGAGGAGGAGTGGCTTAAAAAGTGGCTCAAGTCCCCCGAGACGATGCTTATGTCCGACCCGATCGCGAAGGAGATGCTGGGCGTCTACATGATCCCGATGCCCAACCAGGGGCTGACCGACGAAGAGATAGACTCCCTTATCGAGTTCTTCGAATCCGAGGACGCGGCCAAGAAATGACGAAACGGATAAGTTCCAAATACGAGGAGGTGTCGTTATGAGTGGATATTTAGGATGTAAAGGATATTTAAAATACCTGGGATTTATACCGGTGCTCTTCCTCGCGCTCGCCGTCTTCATGACGGGCTGCAGGGGCCAGGGAGACGAGCCCGGAAAGGGGCAGCAGCCTTCGCTCGCCGCGGGGACTCCCGACAGCATCAGGCAGATAGCCGAGGCCAGGGGGCTTTCGCAGAAGGACGTCGAGGCCGCGCTCAAAACATACATACCGTCTGGCAGGTTCGACGAGTACGTTCTCTTCGCCTCGGGCGGCCACTCGGGGCAGGTCTTCGTGATAGGCGTGCCGTCGATGAGGCTCCTTAAGACGATAGCAGTCTTCACGCCCGAGCCGTGGCAGGGATGGGCGACGGGCTCGGCCGAAACGCACGAGATACTGACAGGCGGCGATATGCCCATAGGTGAGAACCGCACGCTCAACTGGGCAGACGTTCACCACCCGGCCCTCAGCGAAACCGACGGCGATTACGACGGACAGTTTTTATTCGTGAACGACAAGGCCAACGCCAGGGTCGCTGTCATCGACCTCAGGGACTTCGAAACGAAGCAGATAGTCAAGAACCCTAACACCATCTCCGACCACGGCGCGAGCTTCGTCACGCCGAACACCGAGTACGTGATCGAAACGACGCAGTACGCGACGCCGCTCCCGTTCCACGAATATGCCCCGCTCGAGGAGTACAAGGAAAAGTACAGGGGCCTCGCAACGTTCTACAAGTTCGACCGCGAGAAGGGCCGCATAGACGAATCGAAGTCGTTCTCCATAGAGCTCCCGCCCTACTGGCAGGACCTCTGCGACTCCGGCAAGAAGGTCAGCGACGGATGGGTCTTCTGTAACTCCATCAACGTCGAAATGGCGACGGGCGGAATAAACCACGGCGCGCCTCCGTTCGAGGCCGGCGTATCGCAGAAAGAGGCCGACTATCTCCACGTGTTCAACTGGAAGAAGGCCGAGGAAGTCTACAAGGCGGGCAAAGTGAACGATCTTAACGGCATGAGCGTCATTCCGCTCGATACTGCTATAGCCGAGGGCATCCTCTACTTCATGACGGTGCCCAAGAGCCCGCACGGCGTCGACGTCACACCCGACGGCAACTTCATCATAGCCTCCGGGAAGCTCGACACGCACGCGACGGTCTACTCGTTCAACAAGATAATGGACGCTATCAAGAACAACAACGTCGAAGGCAAGGACGAGTACGGCGTGCCTATACTCACCTTCGCCGACGTGGTCGAAGCCCAGGTCGAGATCGGCCTCGGACCGCTCCACACGCAGTTCGACGCCGACGGCAACGCCTATACGAGCGTCTTCGTCGAGAGCACGCTCGCGAAATGGAGGCTCGGGCCACCGATCTATAACGGCCCGGACCCGTGGACGCTCGTCGAGAAGATACCCGTCCAGTACAACATCGGCCACGTCGTCTGCGCCGAGGGCGATACCGTAGCCCCCGACGGCAAGTACTGCGTCGCGCTCAACAAGTGGTCGATAGACAGGTTTCTGCCGGTGGGTCCGCTTCACCCGCAGAACTTCCAGCTCATCGACATATCCGGGGAGAACATGCAGCTCCTCTACGACATGCCTATAGGGGTCGGCGAGCCGCACTACGTCCAGATGGTGAAGGCCGACAAGTTAAAGGCGTGGCTCGTATATCCCGAGGTCGGGTTTAACCCGATGACGATGAGCGTCGACCCCGAGGCCGCGTCCGTCGGAAATGAAAAGATAGTCCGCGACGGCAACACGGTGAAAATATGGATGTCGGCGATAAGAAGCCATTTCAACCCCGAGCACATAACCGTGAACCAGGGCGACAAGGTGACAATGTACGTCACGAACGTCGAGCGCGCCAGGGACGCGACACACGGGTTCGCGATAGAGGGCTACAACATAAACCTCAGCCTCGAGCCCGGCGAAGCCAGCAAGGTGGAATTCATCGCGGACAAGCCCGGAGTGTTCCCGTTCTACTGCACCGAATTCTGCTCCGCGCTTCACCTTGAAATGATGGGTTATCTCCTCGTAAAACCTTCGCCCGGGTCGTAAAAAGGGATTAGGTAAAGGGCGCCCCCTCCCGGATTTCAACCAACGGGCGGTTAAGGGAGGGGCGCCTTTCTTGTTATAAAAAGTAAATCCCGTAAGGAGGCGAAAGAAATGAGTCTCACAAAAATGCGAATCACGGAAACGGCGGTCCTTCATTCGGTATTCATTCTGGCGGCGCTCTTATTCATAACGGCCCCCGGCGCGTCCGCCGACGAGGCGGCAGTCTGGAAGGGATACGCCGAGTCGCTCCGGATGGAAGCGTCAGGCAACAGGGAAATCGTTACTGGCGTAACGGCGAGTCTCGCGGACAGCGGCGGCAAGGGGAGCGAATTCGCGAAAACGCTCGCCATCGAAGCCTCGATCTTTCTCGACAGGGGCGACGCCATGATCGTCTCTGGCGACAAGGCCGCCGGGGAAGGCGATTACCAGAAGGCATACCGCCGCTACCACACGGCGAATCTTTACTACAAAAAGGCTGCAGCGGCCGGGCTCAACGCGAAGAGCGTTCTCGGGAGCCTCTGACAGCCGGGCGGGGAGGGGTCGGCGCGGACGGCGATTCCGCGAACAAGTTATCAAGCCGGAGGCTATGAAATGAAAGAAAATGAACTAATACTCGGACCGCGAATCCCGGACGAGCTATGGCAAAAGGAAAAGAAAAGATTCCTCGTCCCTTCGCTCGTGCTCGTGGGCGCGGCCGTTCTCCTCTTCGCGTCGATATTCTTCCCCTACTGGAAGA
Source organism: uncultured Spirochaetia bacterium (assembly GCA_964586675.1). Lineage (GTDB taxonomy): Bacteria > Desulfobacterota_D > UBA1144 > Nemesobacterales > UBA2774 > JADLGH01. Next base: position 75,081 of record CAZPHQ010000005.1, read on the forward strand.
TAAGGCTCTACGCGCCGCAGTACCCGGGAGGCCTCGAAGCCGTCATGTTCGTCAACAGGCTCACCGGCGACATACAGGAAATAGACGGGCTCAACCACTACATCGGCATGAAGCCCATGGGCGACGCGGCAGTGCTGGAGCGCACCCTCAGCGTCTTCATCGTCATCGGGATAGCGCTCCTTCTCGTCGCGGCCGTATACGTTCACAGCCCGTTCGCGCTATTTCTCTGCATCCCGGCCGTGCTTTATCCGGCGTTCTTCCTGGGCGACCTCTACTTCTGGATGCGGAATTTCGGAATGAATCTCGACAAGAGGGCTCCTCTCTCCGGCGCTATAAAGCCCTTCGTCCCCCCGCTTATCGGCGAGGGGACTATCGGACAGTTCCTGACCATAGCCTCCTGGGAGTCGGGGCTTTTCATGTCGATGGCGTCGTCGGTCCTCATGCTGGTGGGTCTTTACCTCCACCGGCGGGCCTACAAGCCGCTCCTCATAAAATCCGCGGACGGATAAAAAGGTAACAAACAAATGGTAACGCCCGTGACCATACACTCCCTTATTTTTCTCTGCCTCTTGGCTCTCCTCCAGCCTGCGGCCGGCTACGCGGAAGCGGCCCCGGGAAAGACATACCGGGTCTCTCCCGGCGGCCCGCTCCGGACAATCTCCGAGGCCGTGAAAGCGGCCTCCGCGGGGGATACCGTGATCGTCGGAAAAGGGGTCTATAACGAGAAGGTTGTCGTTGACAAGCCCCTGACCCTTCTCGGCGAGAACGGCCCCGAGATAAACGGCGGCGGCTCGGGGACGGTCGTCACAATAAAAGCGCCCGGAACTGTCATAAAGGGCTTCACCGTAACCGGCTCCGGCACGCTCCTCTCGGCCGAGGACGCAGGCATACTCATCGACACCGCCGAGGGCGTCACGGTCGAGGGCAACACCCTCCGGGACGTCCTCTTCGGCATATACGTCAAAGGCTCGCCTCATGCCCTCGTCACCGGGAACGACGTCAGAGGGAAGGATATCCCGATGCCGAGAAGGGGCGATGGCATACGGCTCTGGTACAGCTCCGGCACGAAGATCATAAACAACCGCGTGTCGGGAGTCAGGGACGTCGTCATATGGTGGTCGAGCAATACCCTCCTCAAAGGCAACATAGTCGAGGACGCGCGCTACGGACTTCACTACATGTCGAGCAACCACAACAAATTCGAGGACAACATCTTCAGGAACAACTTCGTCGGCGGGTTTTTAATGTACAGCGTAGGCATAGAGTTTTACCGCAACAAATTCACCGGCAACCGCGGCACCGGGACGGGATACGGCGTCGGCTTCAAGGACCTCGACTACGTAGTCGCGAAGGATAATCTCATCGCCGACAACCGCGTCGGAATATTCCTCGACAACTCGCCCTACCTCATAGAATCCTGGAACGAGATAGACGGCAACGTCATAGCCTTGAACGACATCGGCGTCTCGATGATGCCGTCCATCAGGCGAAACGCATTCGTCGGCAACAGCTTCACGGGGAACGAGGAGCAGGTCGAGGTCAGGGGCGGCGGTCAGCTTTCGGGCAACGCCTGGGGGCGCGACGGGCGCGGGAACTACTGGAGCGACTACATCGGCTACGACGAGGACGGCGACGGCATAGGGGAAATCCCCTACAGGTCCGAGAGCCTCTTTGAAAGCCTCGTCGATAAAAATCCGTCCCTACGGATATTCATGTTCAGCCCGGCGGCGAAGGCGCTCGAGCTCGCCTCGAAGGCCTTCCCCGTGATAAAGCCCGAGCCCAAGCTGACAGACGAGTACCCGCTCGTGCGCCCGCCTCACGTTAACATCGAGTCCGACAGGAGCGGTGGGGCCGCGCGCGGCTTCCTGGTGATCTCGGCGTCGATGGCCCTCCTGCCGCTTGTGTTCTTCGGCTACGCCGCGCTCGGCGGGCGCTCTTCACGCGGAGGCCCGAGATGATAGATATAAAGAACGTTACGAAAAAGTTCGGTAAACTGAGAGCAGTCGATTCCGTCAGCCTCGCGGCGGGGGAGGGCGAGGCCCTGGCCCTTCTCGGGACAAACGGCGCAGGCAAAAGCACACTTATAAAATGCATACTCGGCCTTCTAGATTTCGCGGGCGAGATAACGATAAATCGCATAAGCGTCAAGGCAGACCCACGCGCCGCAAAATCGCTGATAGGCTACCTCCCGCAGGAGCCCGTTTTTTACGACATGCGCGCCTCCGACATCATGCGCTTCTTCGGGCGCATACGCCGCGCGGGCCCCGATGAGTGCGCGGCGGCGCTGGAGAAGGCCGGCCTCACGGAGCATTCGCACAAATACGCCTCCGAGCTCTCGGGCGGCATGAGGCAGAGACTTTCGTTCGCGGTAGCCCTCCTCTCGAGTCCAAAATTCCTCATACTCGACGAGCCCACGTCGAACCTCGACGCGGGCGGCAGGGCGGAATTCCTCTGCCGCATAAAGGAATACAAGGAGGCCGGGAACACCGTCATATTCTCGTCCCACAGGCTCGACGAAGTTGATTACCTGGCAGACAGGGCGGTCGTCATGAGGAACGGCAGCATAGTGTTCGACGGCGAGCCCGGAAACCTCGGGCGCGCTTCAGGACTCGGAACCAGGATAGTGCTCCGCATCGCACGCGAAGACGTCTCCCGCGCCGAAGAAGCGCTGGCCCGTGCGGGCATCATTGCCCATTCCCGGAACGGCGGCGGCCTCGTCGTCGAGGCCCCCGTCGGCGACGCCGTCCGCCCGATCATCGAGCTTACAGCGCGGGACATACCCGTCCTCGGTTTTACAGTCGAAGGGCCTACCATGGAAAGCATACTGGAAGGAGCGGGGGAAAGCATACTCGAAGGAGCGGGACGCGATGGAAGCTAGAAACGTTCTCATGCTCGCGGGCAAGGAGGCCATGGAGTCCGTAAAGAACAGGTGGTTCGTTCTCTACACCGTTTCCTTCTCCGCCCTCGCTGTTCTCATTCTCTCGATAGCCCCCGAAAAGGGCGCCATATCGGGCGGCGCGGGCTACGGCCGTACGGCTGCCAGCCTCGTCAACCTCGTCCTCCTTTTCGTCCCGCTCATATCGCTTATCACGGGCGCAGCTGGAATAGCGGGCGAAAGGGAGAACGGAACCCTGCAATATTTGCTTTCTCACCCCGTGACGAAGGCCGAGGTCTTCGCCGGAAAATTCATAGGCATCTTCATCCCCATATGCCTCTCCATATCCCTCGGGTTTGGGCTCGCGGGCGTGGGAGTCGCTCTCAGGGGAGGGAGCGGCGACGGCGCGGGCTTTTTATTGACGGCGCTATTCTCGGCGCTCCTCGCGGCGTCTCTTCTCAGCGTTGGGCTTCTCGTGTCTGTCTATTCCCGAAAGGCGGCGCGTGCGACGGGAATAGCCGTCTTCCTCTGGCTCCTCTTCATTATCCTGGGCGACCTCGGAATCATGGGCACGGCAGCGGCTATGGAGCTCGGAATAAGGCAGGTATTCGTCCTCGCGCTTTTAAATCCCGCCGAGGTGTTCAAGATCGCCTCCGTCCTCGTCCTGAGCCCGAGGTACGAAATACTGGGCCCCGTCGGAGTCTACGCAGTCAGGACATTCGGGCGTGAAGGCATCGTTCTGCTCCTTATATCGATAATGGCTCTCTGGACGCTGGCGCCGTTCGCACTGGCGCTCGCATCGTTCAGCAAATTCAGGAGGGAAGAATCATGAGATACGCTCTCTTTTTATTCATGGCATTGTCGATGCTCGCCTGCGGCGACGGCAAGCCCCCGGCCGGCCCCGCCGAAGTCCACTACGGCGAGGACGTTTGCGACAGGTGCAAAATGATAATCAGCGACCAGCGGTTCGCCGCGCAGTACGCGACGAATACCGGCCGGGTAAAGAAATTCGACGACTTCGGCTGCATGGCCTCCGAGCTCGGCAGCGACGGCGGTAAGGACGAAGTGGGCGGCATATATGTCACCGACTTCGCGACGAGCGCCTGGCTCGACGCACGGAAGGCTCATTACCTTAAAAGCCCCGATATCGCCTCGCCGATGGGCTACGGCATCGCCGCCTTCGGTACGGAGGCCGCGCTCAAGGCGGATCCTCACAACGGCCCGGGTGCTGAAAGTGGCGGATTCGACGACATCATGGAATAATATCGTGGACGGCTCCATGAACAAGAAGACAACCGAACCCGGCGAGCGGATTCAAAGCGCCGCTCTCTCGCTTTTTATAAAAAACGGTATCGCCGGGACTACCACGAAAGAAATAGCCAAAGAGGCCGGCGTTTCGGAAGGCTCCATCTACAACCATTTCGAGAGCAAGAGCGACCTCGCCTTGAAGCTCTTCATAAGCTCCATGGAAATGTTCAGGGAAGTGCTTCACGAAAGATCCCTCGAAGGGCAAACCCCCGGCGAGAAGCTCGCGGCTGTCATCAAGGAGTTTTTCGACTTCGCCCGGAAGGAGCCCGAGGTCTACTCCTACATCATGATAGGGCACTATACCGAGCTCGGAAAAATTCCCGGAACGCTGAAAAGGCCGATGGATGTGTTTTCCTCGATCATAAAAAGCGGCATGGAGTCGGGCGAGTTCGAAGACATGCCCGACAAGCTCGGAGCCGCATACGTAATCGGCATGCTCACGAGGGCGATACTCTTTCACAAGAGCGGCATACTCAAGCTCCCCTACAATCAAATCGTAAGTGAAACCGTAAAATCCTCCCTGAAGGTTCTCGGCGCCTGCGTAAAGAAATAATCCCCGTGCCAGGGCCCCGTTACCTCCCGGCGCCCCGCCCTTATCCCGATGAAATATTCCCGCACCTTCATGAAGAAAGAGGCCCCGGCTCAGTGTATAATTTAATATATGTTTTAAGGCTTTGAGGTGAGAGTATGCTGTTCGTAAAAGATCACATGACGCTCAAGCCCTTCACAGTCCCGCCGGGCGAGGACGTGAGGGTCGTTTTCAGCAGGATTACGGATCTATTCGTCCGGCAGGCCCCCGTTGTTGAAGGCGGCAGGGTTATAGGGATCGTAACTGACAGGGACCTCCGCCTGGCGGTCGCGCAGACGATAGACGGCTCTGTGCTGAACGTCGCTTCCGTCATGACGCCCGACCCTGTAACCGTCACCCCGGATACGCCGCTCAAGGACGCCGCGCGCATAATAAGCAAAAACAAGTTCAACGCGCTTCCCGTCGTCGATCCGGACGGCGCGCTCCTCGGGCTTTTGACCACCACAGACATTCTCAACGGCCTCGTGAAGGCCCTAGACGACTCTCCCAGATGACTCACTCGATTGCCGGGCACACGCGCCACCAAGGAGGATACGAATGAAGATAGCGAAGATCATGTTCCCCACGGATTTCTCGGAAGGAATGACGCATGCCAGAGAGCACGCTCTCTACATAGCCGAGGCCCTCGGCGCGAAGGTATCCATACTCCACGCGATAGAGCCCCTCGACTCGGACGGCATCGACGACGAAATAAGGGACTTCTACGAGGCGCTCGAGGCCAGGATGGCCGAGAAGATGGCTGACGAAAGGGAGCATTTCGAGGGCAGGGGCATAGAGATCGAAACGGACATCATAATAGGCGAGAGGTGGAGAGTCATAAATTCAGTCGCCGCCGAAAGGGCCATAGACCTCATCGTGATAGGCTCCCACGGCATAACGACCACGACCGGCGAGATATCCGTCGGCACGACCAGCCACAAGGTCGTGTTCACCTCCCCGTGCCCGGTTTTGGTCGTAAGGCGCGACATGACTCACGACGCTCACGAGGAATAGAGGCCATATTCCGTCCGGCGCGAAATCAGTATAGACTTTATAATCACGCAAGGAGGTATCTCCGAATGGAGCTAAGCTCGAATTTCTCGTCTCTGGGCTTTTTTGTCTTCGTTATCGCGCTGTTCATTATTTCGGGAACGGGGGTTCCCGGGTCGCCCGATTCGGCGGCCGCCCAAACCCCGGCTCCTTCGACATCCACCGAAATAAAGCCCGTGATAGACCCTGCGGCCGACAAGCTGCTGAAGGAGATGGGCGCGGTTCTTGCAAAGGCCAAGGCCTTTACCGTTTCGGCGGACATCAATTTCGACAGGCTCATGCCGTCCGGCCTTCTCATAAAATACGCCGGGGCGGTTAACCTGACAGTGCAAAGGCCCGACAAGGTTTACGCCTCGTTCATCGGAGACATCCAGGACCGGAAGATATGGTATACAGCCGGCGAGATTACCGTCCTGGATACCGAGAACGGCTTTTACGGCGCGCTTCCGACCCCGAAAACGATAGAAGAGACGATGGATTTTCTCATGCGTGACTACGGCATGACCATACCCCTTGCCGACATCCTTTCGGCGGATCCCTACAAGGCCTTCATAACCAACGCGGCCGCAGGGGTCGTAGTCGGCGAAAGCACCATTAACAACAAGTCGTGCACGCACCTCGCATTCGTCCAGAAATACATCGACTGGCAGATATGGATATCCGACGGCGCGGACAAGCTTCCATGCAAGCTCGTTATAAATTACAAGACGGTCCCCGGCGGCCCGCAGTACTCGGCGGAATTTTCGCACTGGAGCATAAACCCCTCGATCGACCCCTCGGTTTTTAAAGCCGAGATACCGGCGGAGGCCGTGAAAATAGATTTCCTTAAAGTACAGGGAATGGCCAAATAAAAAAATGCCCGTAACGGAGGCAATATGATGACACACAAAATGAGGACCTTAAATAGAAAATTATTCGCCGTTTCGGCGGCGGCTTTGCTCGTGTTTACGATAGCCTTTCCGGTTAATTCCCTTGCCAGGGGCGGCTTCGGCGGCGGAGGGGGTGGTTTCAGCAGGGGAGGCGGAGGAGGCTTCGGTGGAGGTGGCGGGGGCTTCGGAGGCGGAGGGGGGAGCGTGAGGTATGGCGGAGGTTCACAGTCTTTCAGCGGCGACAGGAGCGACAGCTTCAGCGGAAACCAGGGCAGCCGTAACGTAGACAATAACGACGTAAACCGTAATTTCGACAACAACAACGTGAACAGCAACATCAGCAACAACGACGTTAATCGGAATGTCGACAATAACGACATAAACCGGAATTACGATAACAACGACATCAACAGGAATTATGACAACAACAACGTGAACCGGAACAGCTTCAATAACGACACCGTAAACGTTTACAACGACAACCACTACGACAACTACTGGAACGGACACTGGAACAGCTGGGGCGGATACTATTCCGGCTGGGCGTTCGCGGGCGGGGTCGCCGTGGGCGCGGCGGTCGCGTCGCTCCCGGCGTCTTACTCGACGGTCTATGTCTCGGGCAACCCGTTCTACTACACGAACGGCGTCTACTACGCGCCTCAGGGCACGCAGTACGTAGTAGTGCCTCCGCCCACAGGGGCCGTGGTAGAGACTCTGCCGCCCTCGTGCACGACCGTATTCGTCCAGAGCACGTCTTACTACGACTGCGGCGGCGCCTTTTATTCGAACACGTCAGAGGGCAGCTATCAGGTTAGCAATCCGCCGGTCGGCGCGACAGTGCAGACGCTCCCCAGCGGCGCGCAGTCGCAGACGATCAACGGAACGACTTATTACCTCTTCGGCGGGGCGTACTACCAGCCGTTTTACAGCGGGAACAACGTGATCTACCAGATAGTTGCCGACCCGACCCAGGGCTGAGCGGGATTTCTACGCCGGATTATCGGGGCCTCCCGCTCCGGCCGATTTTATCGCCTGCCCGATCAAGGCGGGCAGGAAGCTCATGACGAGGACGAGCGTCCAGCCGTCCCCGCCCGGCGGGATTACATTCAGCACATCCGCGAGCGGAGCTATATAAACGGCGGCCGCGATCAGGAGCGAGCAGAGCGCGAGCGCCCCCCAAACATACCAGTTTCCGGTGATTTCGTTGTCGATAAGTTTCGAGCCCCTGTCCCGCATATTGAATACATGAAATAGCTGCGCGAAGGCCAGGGTCAGGAACGATACCGACACAGCCTCGTCGTCGCCGTAGCCGAGCCCGTATATCGCGAACAGAAGCGCTCCAAGGACAGCGAGCGTTAACAGCATGCCGTACCCCGCAATTCCGAGCCACCCCCTACGCGAAACGAGCGGCTCCTTCGGGTCCCTCGGTGGCTCCTTCATTATGTGCTCGTCCCCTTCGCCCATGCCGAGCGCGAGCGCAGGGAATATATCGGTGACGAGGTTCAGGAAAAGTATCTGGAGCGGCAGTATCGGGAGCGGTATGAGGGCGAACGACGCGAAGGTAACCACCATTATCTCGCTCACGTTGCAGGATATAAGATAGAAAATGAACTTCTTTATGTTCCCGTAAATTATGCGTCCCTGCTCGACGGCGCTTACAATCGTGCCGAAGGAGTCGTCCTTCAGCACTATGTCGGCCGCCTCGCGCGCGACCTGTGTCCCCCGGAGCCCCATGGCGATCCCGATGTCCGCCTGCCGGAGGGCTGGGGCGTCGTTCACGCCGTCGCCCGTCATGGCGACGACGAGCCCCTTTTCCTGTTTCATCTTGACGAGCGCGAGCTTCTGCTCGGGGCTCACGCGCGCTATTATGAGCGAGTCCGAAACCAGTTCGGAATCCTCGTCCGGTATACCTTCGACATTCTTGATTATGCTTCCGTGAAGGGGCTTCACGTTCCTGTCGTCTATCAGCCCCACCGCGAGCGCGATGTTCTTCGCTGTGGAAGGGTGGTCGCCTGTCACCATGACGACCTTGATCCCCGCCTCGATGCACTTCTCAATCGCGCCCTTAACGTCCGGCCGCGGCGGGTCTAGTAAACACACCAGCCCGAGGAAGGTCAGCCCCTCGTAAGGGTTTTCGGGCTGCGCGTCCGTCCGCTTCTCGGCGTGCGCTATAACCCTGTACCCCTTCCCGGCCAGCTCCTCGTTCTTCTTTCTCCAGGTTTCCCTGTCATCGTCCGTAAGCTCCCTTTCGCCGGAAGGCGTGAGGATCGACGCCGACGCACGGAGGACGGAGCCCGGCGCGCCCTTGACGGCTGTTCTGAAAGCGCCGTCTGCACCGTGCACCGTCGCCATCATGTTCACAGCGCTGCCAAACGCGAAGAGCTGCGTCTCGGGGTATCGTTCGAGCAGCGCGGCCTTGTCGATGCCGGCGTCCCTCCCGGCGGAAACGAGGGCCGTCTCCATCGGGTCGCCCGCTTTGACTCCCTCGCCGTCGTAGTCGACCGGGACAGTATTGCATAGTACGCCGACCTCGAGCGCTAGCCTGATGACCTCGTTTTCGGACGGATTCGCAGCGGAGCCGTTTATAAGGAATTCGGCTCCCTCCGCGACGCGCTTTATTTCGAGCCTCGCCCCGTCGGCGGCTATCGTCTCGACGGTCATCTTGTTTTCGGTGAGGGTTCCCGTTTTGTCAGTGCATATGACGGACGTCGAACCGAGCGTCTCGACCGCGCTCAGCCTGTTGACGAGGGCGTTCATGCGTGCCATACGCATCATCCCCCGTGCGAGGGCGATGGTCGCCACGACAGGCAGGCCTTCGGGTATCGCGGCGACGGCAAGGGCGATCCCGGTCTCCACCATCAGGAACACCTCCCGCCCCTGGAGAATTCCCGCAGCGATCACGAATGTCGCCGTGAAAAGGGTGACCCAAATGAGATTGTTCCCGAGCTTGTCGAGGTTCTTTTCGAGGGGCGTTTTCTCATCTGCCGCCCCCTCGACGAGCTTCCCGATATGGCCGAGCTCGGTTTCCACCCCGGTGGCGGTGACGACTGCCTCGCCCGAGCCCCTCGTCAGGGCTGTCCCCATGTAGATCATGTTAGTCCTGTCGGCCAGCACGGGCTCGCCGTCGAGGGGTTCCGCACTCTTGTGCACGGGGACGGATTCTCCCGTGAGCGACGACTCGTCAGCCTCAACGCCGGAGGCCTTTACGAGCCTCATGTCTGCCGGCGCCACGTCCCCGGCTTCGAGTATGACTATATCCCCCGGCACGAGCTCCTCCGCCGGGAGGATGTGTGTCCCGCCCCCGCGCCTGACGGTCGTCTCGACGCGCACCATCTTCCCGAGCGCCTCCATGGAGCGCGCCGCCCGGAGCTCCGTGAAGAACCCGATTCCGGCGTTTATGATTATGACGACGATTATCGCGATGAACTCCGGCACGTCCCCGAATGCGAGCGACAGCCCGCCGGCGACCGCGAGAAGGAGCACTATGAGGCTCCTGAACTGGTTAAGGAAAATAGCCCACGCGCTGACAGTCTTCGCCTCTCCGACGCGGTTCCTGCCGTACCGCTTCAGGCGCTTGCCGGCTTCTTCGGATGAAAGCCCATCCGCGGCTGTTACCCCCAGCGCGTTCAGCACTTCATCGGCTGAGTGGTTATAAGGTCTTTCGGTAATATCCATGTGAAGCCGTCCGTTAAAAATACATCATGACTATGCGCACGTCGCCGCTCATGCCAGTCCCTTGAGAAGATATCCGACGATGTATGCGATAGCGGCGGCGGCCCCGCCTATGAGAAAAGTCTCCATCCCGGCCGCATACCATTTCTCCTCCACGACGCGCGCCTTGACGGACCCCACGATAAAAAGGGCGACGGAAGTAAGCACGACTGAGAGCTCGAACGCTTTTCCGGAAATCGCCGGAACGAAATGCGAGATGACATAGGCCAGGAGCGGTATGAACCCGATCACGTTAAACGACACGAACGTCACGGCCCCGCTCCTTACGGGCGAGGAGTGCTCTTCGATGATTCCGAACTCGTCCTTCATCATCGTATCCACCCATACGCTTTTATCCCCGGTGATTATGTCCACGGCTTCCTTCAGCTGCCTTCCGGAAAAACCCTTTGCCGACAATATTTCACGGATTTCCTCGCGCTCCTCGTCGGGGGAGTGGCGAACGGAATCCTCTTCGGCTTTCCTGACCTTCTCGGCGAATTCCTTCCTGGATTTCGTGCTGAGGTAGTTCCCGACGGCCATCGAGAACCCATCGGCGAAGAGGTTCGCGAACCCTAGAATGAGCACGATCGTCGGCGAGAGCGACGCCCCCGTGACGCCCGCAACCACAGCGAACGTCGTCACGGCCCCGTCTATCCCGCCGAAAACGAAATCCGAAAGGTACGACCCGATACTCGCCTCGGGTCTCTTGTTTCCTATAATCCCTGGCCTCCCTTTATAGAGATGAAATCCCGGCCGTTATCATGGCCCTTAAAAGCCGCGACAGGATTTCTTCGGGGTCGGCGTCCGTATCCGCTTCGAATAATGCGCCGGGCCGAAGCTCGTCCGGTTCCTCGAAGTCGGCCGTGAATTTTTCCAGCATGCCGGGCCCAGCGTCGGATACCGACGTTCCCTCTTTCTCGCGTTTTATCAGCCTCTTCTGTATTACATCTTCCGGCGCTGTGGTCTGAATGAACACGACGTTGAATCCGGCGCCGGCAGATCTTTCGGCCAGCATATCGCGCCACCTCCGCTTCGAAAAGCTCGCGTCGAGTATCACAGTATTGTGTTTTTCTAGCGCATCTTCACCCCGCGATATTATCTCGCCGTACGTCCTCGCAGTCGTCTCTTCCGAGTATATCCCGCTCTCGTAGCCTTCGCGCCTTCTCTCCGTCACGCCCGTCCCCGTAATCTCTTTCCTTACCCTGTCCGACGATACGACCGGGCACGATAGCTCCTTCGCGAGCATTTCGGCGACGGTCGATTTCCCCGAGCCTATGATGCCGAAGGTGACGATAACGGTCGGCGAAGAGCCGAAAAGGGCATATCTCAGGGCGAGACTGAAATATTCCCGTGCCGATTTTGCAGCCTCCCGTCTCTCGTCCTCCGGCACGCCCTCGCCAACGGACGTGAGACTTCCCACCTTCCCGCGAACATACGCCCTGTAGCACTTGTAAAAATCGAGCACTCCTGCCGCCGATTCCCCGAGCGCGCCTGCCATGTCGTCTACGAATTCGCGGGCGAGGCCGAAGTAACCGTTAAAATCGAGGTCCATGGCGAGGAATCCGACGTCGCAGGCCACGTCTATATTCCTGAACCTGTCGTTAAACTCTATGCAGTCGTATATGCATATGTCGTCCGGGCAGATGTTTATGTGCTCCATGTGGAGGTCGCCGTGGCAGTCCTTGATAAATCCTCCATCCTTCCGCGCGGTAAAGAGAGCGCCCTTTTCAGCGAAGAATGTCTCGTTAAAAAAATGTATCGCCTCCCACGTGGTCCGGGAGATCGTTTTCCCGATGAAATTTTTAACGGTTCTCTCGTTGTCGTCGATGATGCTCTTCACATTCGCGGGCTCACCGTTTGAGGTAACTTCCCCGCCGGGGCTCTGGCCGCCGTAAAAGTCAGTAAGCTTCCGCGCGAGCCGTTTGAAATCTTCGCCGGAGCATTTGCCTTCGCGAAGGAGGTTCTTTAAAAACCTTTCCTCTGGGAGCTTCCTCATTTTGACAGCGTATTCGACAATCTCCCCGTCGCCGCCGAACGAAAAACCGTCACGGCCGAGCCTTATCTCTTCGACGCCTAGATAAGTCCCTGCGCAGAGCCTCCTGTTGAGGACTATCTCCCTCTCGCAGAAATATTTCCTTTTTTCGAGCGTGGTGAAATCGAGGAATCCGAAATCGACCGGCTTTTTGATCTTGTAAACGAAGGGCGGGGCTATGAACACGTCGGAGGCGTGCGTCTGGCAGTGCCTGATCTCCCGGGGATTGTGAGGGTATGATTTCGCGGAGCCAAGAAAGCTTAGCAGATTCCGCCTGTCTCCGTCCTCGTCTGTGGACATGGCATGCCGGGGTAAGGCGTTCAGGGTTTAAGCGCTATAACCGAGCACGGCGACTCGGGTATGAGCCTTTCGGTCACGCTCCCGAGGACGAGCCTCGAGATACCTGTCCTGCCGTGGGTGTTTATGACTATCAGGTCCGCGTCGTTATCCCTTGCGTACTCCGCTATCGAAAGCGCGGGGCTTATGCCGTGGACGACGTCCGTCGCCACCGGTTTCGCCAGTTTCACGCCCCTCGACTCCTCAAATTTCCCGCCGAGATCGGATGCCGTCCTCGCAAGCTCTGAGTAGGATTCCTTGATGACGATTTCTAGCGCCCCGGCCGGTATGTCCTGGGCGTACATGTCGAGCCTGAGGGCGTATATGGCCGTAACCTCGGCCCCAGTGAGCCCGGCGAGGTCGAGCGCGAACATGAAAGCCGATTCCGCTTCGTCCGAAAGGTCGACGGGCACAAGAATCTTCCGGAGGCTCCCGCCGTCGAAAGGTCTGTCTCTCTTGACGGCCAGCACGGGGACGTGAGCGCCCCTCAGCACCTTGCCCGTCTCGCTGCCGACGACGACCTTTTCGAGAAGGCTGTGCCCCCTCTTGCCCATGGCGATGAGCCCCACCTTCCTCTTATCGGCGAAGGCGAGTATCTCTTCGGCGGGCTCGCCGCGAACGAGGACCCCCTCGAACGGTATGCCGGATTCCTCGAGCTCCTTCTTGGCGTCGGCGAACCTGTCGCCGGCCTGGCTCTCTATATCCTTCTGCCATTCGTCGAAGGAAGCGTCCCTCTCTCTCAGCGCTTCGAAGAAAAGCCCTCCGGGGACAGGTATCACGTGCAGCCCGATGATCCCCGCGCCTGTAAGTCCCGCCAGGAATTTTGCGTATCCGAGCGCGAGATCGGCCTCCTGTGAACCGTCCGTAGCCCATAGTATCGTGTCGATTTTCATGTCGTCTTTATCCGGTTTGATTTTTTGCTTTTTCGCGCCGTACCACGGCGCACCAGAAGATTATATTATCACAAGGTTCCGTCCTCGTCAGCGCCGGAGCCATGCTTCAGAACGGCCTCACGGTGATCACGGGGCAATGGGCCTCCTGAACGACCCTCTCGGAAACGCTCCCGACGAAGTCGTCCTTTCTCATCTTGTAATCCCCGTATGTCGTCATGACAATGAGGTCTATGCTTTTATGCTTCGCGAAATTCACTATGCCCGTCCAGGCGTTCCTCGACGTTTCGACGACTGTCTCCACCCTGTCTTCGAGCTTCGCATCCTCTACCTGCTCCGTGAGCTTGTTGTATGCGTCGCCCCTCGCGAGCTCTATGAGCTTGGGCGGGTATTTTCCCTCGCCAGTAACGACGATGTTCAGGCTGTATATGTCGGCGTCGACGTGCTTCGCCATGCCGAGCGTGAATTCGAGGTCGCGGGAGAGTATGCGGTAAAGGTCGGTCGGAACGAGTATCTTCTTTATTTTTTTCGGCGGCTCGTCGTTTCTCGCTATGTAGACCGGGGTGTTCGAGCGGCGGAGCACCTTGATAGCCGTCCCGCCCAATATGTTCTTCTCCTCCGCCTTCCCCTTCCCGAGGACAATAAGATCTGCCTTTTCCTCTTCGGCCGTCTCGATTATCCTGTGATAGGCGGCTCCCTGCTTTATCCGCGTCGTGAAATCGAGTCCTTTCTCGCGCATCTCGGCGGCGATGCTGCTGAGCCTGTCGCTCCCCCTCGATTCCTTTTCCTTTATCCAGTCGGCAAGGAGGTCGAGCTGCTCCGATTCGAATTCGTCTATCGTGCTCACCTCGAAATACTCGGGGATGACGTATAGCCCCACTATCCCGGCGCCGAACATCCTCGCCAGGCTCTCCGCGTGCGACAGCGCATGAATAGAATCCTTCGACCCGTCCGACGCCCAGACGATCTTCTTGATCACTTTAAAACCTCCTTGGTTTTATTACACAGCCTTGGTTTCATTACACAGCGGTTTCATTACAGAGCCGGTTAAAACTTTGCGAACGATATTAAATAAATTATTACGTCGAGCCGAAATCGCATTATTATAATGGCGCTGAGATATATAGCATGGAAGCTGTCATTTACATTATACACATAAAATGCCGCTATTTTGCCATTTTTCAGGCTTTTTTTACAAAAACGGCATCCGCGGCGCGGAGGCGCGGCCTCTGATAAACGGCGTTCCGTCCGGCGCGCCCGCCGGGTAAAATTAATATAGCCTTAACGATCGGATTATGCGGTTTAAATGTTATCCTTTTATGCATTTCGATATGCGCCGGAGCCCGGCTGACATTTCACGTTCATACCGGAGCGCTGCGGCAGCACTTGGGCCGACAGCACCGGAAATATTCGCATACAGGCAAAGGAGACCTGGCCGGACCGGGACACCATATGAATAAAAAATTTCTTATAATCGGAGGGCTTCTCCTGGCCGGGGCCGTCCTCTATTTTTTCGTCTTCGCGGGAGATGAGGGCACAGGGGTCGAAAAGGCCGAAAAGAAGCGCTACGTGAAATCCGTTTACGCCTCGGGGTACGTCGACAGCGTCGGCAAGGTCCAGGTAAAACCCGAGGTCTCGGGCTACATAAAGGAGATATTCGTCTCCGAGGGCGACGGGGTGAAGAAGGGAGACGTCGTCGCGATAATTCGAAACGACAAGCTCGACGAGCAGCTGAAGGAAGTCACGGCGAAGAAGGGGCTCATCGAAGACAGGATGAAGAACGACTCCCCCTTCCTCAGCGCGCTCCGCGACGAGATAGCGATCTGGAAAATGAACACCGATATAGAGAAGGGGAATTTTGCCCGGAGGGAATCGCTCTACGAAAAAGGCATCATCTCGAAGGAGGCCTACGACAAGGCCCGCCAGAGCGTCGAGGTAACGGAGAAAACATATACCAAGTCCACAGAAACCCTGAGAGACCAGCTGGCGGCGCTAAAGTCCGAGCTCGACTCGCTCACCGCGTCCGAGCAGGCCGTTAGGGAAGAGATCGAAAAGCACAGGATAAAGGCCCCCGTCGACGGAAAAGTGCTGAGGAAGTTCATCGAATCGGGCGACTACGTCAACAGCGTCTTCAAGGACGACCTCCTCTTTTCGATAGGTGACACGGGCAGGCTCGAAACAGTGCTCCTCGTCGACGAAGAATTCGTCCCGCTTCTCAAGGTCGGCCAGAAGGTGCTCGTCACGACCGACGCCTATCCCGACGAAGTATTCGAGGGGAGGATCAAAGTCATCGAGAGCGAGGCCGACAGGGTTTCGAGGACAGTCAAGATAAAAGCCGATAATAACTACCCGCCGGGCATACCCGTCGGCATAACCGTCGAGGGCAATGTCATTATAGACGACAGGGAAGGGATATTCATAACCGAAGACGCCGTGGAAGACGGCCACGTGGAGGTGGTGAGAGACGGAAAGAAGGTCAGGGTTCCCGTCGAGGCCGGAGCCAATAAGGACGGCGTCGTCGAGATCAAGAAAGGAATCGGGGAGAACGAGGAGATAATCACCCGTTGAGCCCCATAGTTTTCATCGCGCTCAAGCTCCTCACAGAGCGTAAGCGCCAGGCGCTAGTATCGACACTCGGCGTCGCCATAGGCGTCGCGGCCTTCATAGCGATGAGCGCCGTCATGAACGGCTTTCAGCTTTATTTCATCCGTCAGGCAATTGACATAAACGCGCACATTACGCTCAAAGTCCAGGAAGAGGACGACGAGGGCAGGATTATCCGCGCCGCCTACGGCGACGGGGTCGTCGCCGACGTCCTCGGCTCGCGCCCGAAGGAGCTAAAGGACAAGATAATCGGCTACGGCAGTTTCCTTAAGCAGTATTCAAACGATCCGAGAATAATGGGCATCGCCCCGCACCTCACCGGCGAGGGGATAATCAACTATGGCACCAAGAACAGGGGCGTCAGCATGATAGGCGTCGACCCCGAGCTCGAAAGAACCGCCTCGGTCGTCGACGACTACCTCGAGCACAAGAACCTCGACAAGCTCGTAACGGACAGGAACAGCGTAATTCTCGGAAGCGAGCTCGCGAAGGACCTCGGCGTCAAGGAGATCGGAAAGAAAGTCACGATAGTCTCCCCCGAGGGCGGGCTTTACACTCTCAAGGTGGCGGACTTTTTCAACTCCGGCATAACGAGCATCGACAAAACTAGAGTCTACTTCAACATGCGGACACTCCAGGCGATACTAGACAAGCCGAACGAAGTGAACGAGCTCATCGTGAAGCTCCACGACGTCGACGGCGCCGAAAACATAGCCCAGGAAATGTCGCGCGATACGGGCTACTACGCCGAAAGCTGGCAGAGGGCCTTCCGGAATTTCCTCCAGATTTTCAAGATGCAGAACATGATAACGTTCATGATCGTTTTCGCGATCCTCATAGTCTCGGCGTTTGGAATATTCAACATCATGATGATGACCGTCCTCGAAAAGAAAAAGGACATAGCCATACTCAAGGCGATCGGATACGAAGACAGGGAGATAACGAGAATCTTTGTCCTCCAGGGAATTCTCGTCGGGTTCGTCGGCGCGCTTCTCGGCTGCCTCTTCGGCTATCTCATTCAGGAGTGGCTCGCGTCGCTCCAGTTCGACATCGTCGGCATAATCAGGACGAAGGGCTTCGTCCTCGACAGGAGCCCTTCGTACTTCGTCTACGGGTTTCTCTTCGCAATGGTATTTTCGTTCCTGGCGTCGTTCTATCCCTCGTGGCGGGCCTCGAAGCTCTTCCCCGTCGACATATTCAGGTCGAGCGTATGAGCGTGATACTCGAAGGCAGAGACCTCCGGAAATCGATCGGCGACAACCCGATACTGAACGGCATATCGATAGCCGTGGAGAAGGGGGACTTCACAGCCATCGTAGGCTCGTCCGGCTCCGGCAAGAGCTCGCTCATGTACGTCCTCGGCCTTCTCGATTCGCCGACGTCGGGCGAGGTTTACGTCGACGGTAGAAAAGTCGACTTCGCCGACAGCAAATCCCTCTCCGGGATCAGGAACCGGAAGATCGGGTTCGTGTTCCAGTTTCACTATCTCATCGCCGAGCTCACCGCCTCGGAGAACGTCGTAGTCCCGATGCTGAAGCGCGGCGTAAAGCGCCCGGAGGCGAAAGACAAAAGTTACGCTCTTCTTTCCGAGCTCGGACTCAAGGGCAAGGAAGGTCGGAAGCCCTACCAGCTCTCGGGCGGCGAGCAGCAAAGGGTGGCCATAGCAAGGGCGCTCGGGAACGACCCCGAGATTGTCATGGCCGATGAGCCGACGGGCAACCTCGATTCCAGGAATTCCGCGCTCGTCATGGACGTATTTTTAGAGCTCAACGAAAAGGGAAGGGCGGTGCTCATGATAACGCACGAGCCAGACCTCGCCGGGAAAACGAAGAAGGTTTACGAGATAAAAGACGGCCTCATACTGGGCCAGTAAAAAAGCCGGAGAGGGAGGAATACAGGTTGAAGGCTATGAAGATTACAGAGCTCAGGCGAGTCTCACGGAATACGTGCCCACTCTCCAGAGTCGACGCTCCCGTACCCGTTCCCCGAAACGACGAGGTCCTGATCCACGTCTCCGCATGCGGCGTCTGCCACACGGAGCTAGACGAAATCGAGGGCCGGACGCCGCCACCGTCGCTCCCCGTGATACCCGGGCACCAGGTCGTAGGCACAGTCATCGATGCGGGCGAAGACGCCTCCCTCTTCACGACGGGCGACAGGGTCGGCGCCGCGTGGATATACTCCTCCTGCGGCGAGTGCACGTACTGCGCCTCCGGGGAGGACAACCTCTGCCCAGAATTCCTCGCTACAGGCAGGGATAGGGACGGCGGCTACGCCGAATACATGCTCGCCCGCGAGGGCTATATCTACCCGATACCTGCAGCGTTTTCCGACGCCGAGGCAGCGCCCCTCCTCTGCGCCGGTGCCATAGGTCTCAGGTCGCTGAGGCTGGCCGGTCTTTCAGACGGCGGGGCTCTCGGGCTCACGGGGTTCGGCGCGTCGGGGCATCTCGTCCTCAAGACGGCGCTTCACCTCTACCCGCAGTCACACGTTTACGTCTTCGCGAGGAGCACCGCCGAGCGGGAATTCGCCGAAAGCCTCGGCGCGATATGGACGGGCGACACGGAGGCCGCGCCTCCCGTTCATCTGAATGCGATTATAGATACCACTCCAGTCTGGAAGCCGGTAGTCGAGGCGCTTAAAAACCTCGCCCCGGGCGGACGGCTCGTCATAAACGCGATACGTAAGGAAGATGGAGACAAGGATTATCTGCTGAAGCTCGACTACGCGCGGGATCTATGGATGGAGAAAGAGATAAAATCCGTCGCCAACGTCAGCCGCCGCGACGCAGCAGACTTCCTTAAAATCGCCGCGGAAATAAATCTCAGGCCCGAGATCGAGGAATACCCCCTCGAAGACGCGAACGAGGCCCTCATTCAGCTCAAGGAAGGACGTATAAAGGGCGCGAAGGTGCTCAGGGTCTGACGCCGGAAAGGCAGCTTCACTTACCTACCCTTACAGTCCTGTAGCGAATATAGTCTTCCATGAGCCCCGGTGCGGACGCGCCGAACATCCGTATGCGCCCGGTATGGAGGAGGAGCAGGAGGCCCGAGGCGTGGGCAAAAACATCGACCATCAAGAGGTTCGCTTCGTCCCGCGAGGCGCCGAGGGCTTCGGCCGCCTCGGCTATCGGGTGCAGGGCCGCTTCGAGTGCCGCGTTTAGCGCCTTGTCGCGCTCTTTTCCGAGCCCTACAGGCTTCATGCCGCCGCGAAAGAGGTAGAAACCTAAATCGAGGTCCCTCGGATTATCGGCGTAGAACTGGTAAAACGCCATTGCCGCCGCGCGTAAGCGGGCTTCGGGACTTCTAGCCCCGGACACGGCATCGTTCACCGCGCCGCCGAGCTCGAACAGCGAAATCCGCAGCAATTCGGCGTAAACGGCCTCCTTCGAATCGAAATAGAAATAAAGGGCCGCGGCCGTATACCCGGCGCGGGCGGCTATGGCCCTGATGCTGGCCCCTTCGAGCCCTTCCGACTCGAAAACTTCGCGGGCCGCCTTGAGTATGAGCCCCCGCCTGTGTTCGCTGACAGCCTCGCGGCGTCCCTTGCGACGGCTTGTTTCCGGGCTTTCTTTCGATCTGGCTATGGCCATTTTTTCACCTTCATTTTACGATTGACAATAATTCTAACACTGTTAGAATATGATTCAAGGAGTCGATACTCCGGAGGCCTTGGCATGTTGATGACCTCATCCGAATATCGCGAATCGCTTCGCACTTATAAACCACGCGTGTTCGTAAACGGGCGCGCGGTCGAGAGTGTCCCCGACGAGCCGCTCCTCGAGCCTGGCATAAACGCCGTCGGCGTAACGTACGACTTCGCGCACCTTCCCGAATACCTGCCCGTAATGACAGCGAGGCAGGGCACGTCCGGCAAGGTAGTGAACCGCATGGTTCACATCAACGAAAATTCGACAGACCTCCTCTGCAAGCTCGAAGCTGTGCGCCTAGTATGCAAGGTCTCGGGCTGCGCCATGCGCTATCTCACTCACGACGCGCTCAACGGAATTTATCAGGCCACCCGGCGGACGGACGACGCTCACAATACCGACTACTCGCAGCGCTTCCTAAATTATCTTCACCATGTACAGGACCGCGACCTCACCCTCGCCGTCGCTATGACGGACGCCAAGGGCGATCGATCCCGGCGTCCCGGCCAGCAGTCAAATCCCGACGTTTACGTTCACATTAAAGAGCGCCGCCCGGGCGGCATAGTGATACGCGGCACGAAGGCGATCGTGACAGGCGCGCCGTACGTTCACGAATTCCTCGTGATGCCGTGCCGCACCCACACGAAAGAAGATACGGATTTCGCCGTCTGCTGCGCCGTCCCGGTCGACGCGCCGGGCGTAACCATCATAGCGAGGCCTGCGGGACGCCCCGGCGAATCCTCCGCCAAATTCTCGGCGAAATACGGCCAGTCGACAGGCGTCGTAGTCTTCGACGACGTGTTCGTACCGTACGAAAAAGTTTTCCTCGCCGGAGAATACGAAGAAGGCGGATTCCTGACGACTTCCTACGCGACGCATCACCGCCATTCCTGCATCGGCGCGCGGGCAGGGTTCGGCGATCTGCTCATAGGTGCCGGAGCGCTCATGGTCGAAGCGAACGGACTCGACCCCGACAGGCACGGCCATATCCGCGAGCAGATGGTCGATCTCATAACGATCACGGAAAGCTTTTTCGCCTGCGGCGTCGCGGCATCGGTCTATTGCACCGAAGACCCAGCCGGCTCCGTCATGCCCGACACGGTTTTCTCAAACATCGGAAAGCTCCTGTTAGCGACTAAAATTTACGACATGCAGAGGATTGCCCATTACGTTTCGGGCGGGCTCATCGTAGCCTTGCCCGGCCCCGACGAAGACCACAATCCGGAGACGAGGGCGTCGCTGACGGCTGTGCTCGGCGGACGTCCCGACATCCCGGTGGAGCAGCGTATGGAAGTTGCGAGGCTCATCGAAGACCTGACTGTTTCCGGACAAAGCGGCTGGTACTCCGTTATATCCCTTCACGGCGGAGGGTCGCCCGAAGCGATGAAGCGCGAGATCTGGCGGAACTACCCTGTACTGGAAAAGGCCGAGCTGGTACAGAACCTCCTCGACCGCGGCGTGCTGACGGGCGGACAGAGCGCCTCGAGGCAGCCCGGTCGCTGCTGCGCGACGGGGTGTCAGGTTCCGAAGCCTCCCGATGCCCTGCCCGAGCCTAAGGCTATCCCCGAAGCTCCCGAATGATTTCGAGCCGCTTCTGGATAGTGCATGCGCAGTTAACCTCTATATAGCGCGCAAATCCCTGTAGTGGTTACAAAATAACCGGCATATTCACACAATCTTAATATTTCCTTAATATTTCCGTAATATAATGGGTAGACTCGCAGGGCGGATTTGACCCTCGCCGATGCCATTCAGGACGGGCCCTTTAACCAATCCCGAAAAAGGAAACAGTTTTGCACAAAACGGCATACTACTCTATTTCAGACCCCGCACAGCTCGAAGAAATTAAAGCCGCTCTCGAAGGCGTGTTCACGCTCGCACAGGAAAAGGCTTCGACAGTCAAAGAAACCTATTACGACACGTTCGACAGCGCGCTCTACACGAGCGGCCGGTTCCTGACGAGACAGGCCAGACGCTTTTCGCTGAGAGGGAAAGGGCGCGAGAAGGCCTCCGCCGGGGCCGTCCCCGTACGCGAACGGTCCTACCTCACCTGGGCCGACTTCCCCGAAGGGCGCTTAAGAGACGCGCTCCGCGAGGCCGCCGAGATAAGGGCGCTCCTTCCGTTGATCACGATTACGAGGCACACATTATCCTGGGCCATTACCGCCGCCGAGGGAAAAACGGTGGCCCGCGTAAGGCTCGTCGAATCGGTTTCGAGCGATGATAACGGCCCGGCTGTGAGGGCCGCCATACTCGAAGCGGAGCCCGTCAGGGGGTATGGCGGTGAATTCGAAACGCTCACGGGTATCTTGTCCGGGCTCGGGCTCGAATCCGGCGAAAACGACGTGCTCTCGGCATCGCTCGAAGCGAAGGGCAAAACTATCGGGACGTACTCGTCCAAGGTCAACGTATCTCTCGACCCCGAGACCCCGTCGGGCGAGGCGATCAGGAAAATACTGAGAGACCTTCTCGATACGATGAAAAAGAACGAGGACGGCATGGCAAAAGATATCGACACCGAATTCCTCCACGATTTCCGCGTCGCGGTCAGGCGCTCGCGCTCGGCCCTCACGCTGACAAGGAATATATACGCGGAAGAGGAGAGGGAGCGCTGGAAGGAAGCGCTCCGTACGCTCGGCAGAATGACGAACCGCCTCCGGGACCTCGACATATACCTTCTCGGGAAAGATAAATACGTCGCCATGGTGCCGCCGTCCCTGAGGCCCGGGCTGGAAAAGCTCTTCTCTCTCATCGCGGGTGAAAGGGCGAAGGCGCTCGCCGAGTTCACAGTCTTCGTCGAATCCGAAGAATACCGCCGCATGCTCTACGCCTGGGAATTATTCCTCGATTCGGCGGAATCTTCCGGCACCGGCGAGAAGGCCGAAAGGCCCGTCCTCAAGCTGGCCCGGAAACGGATCAGGAAACGCTACAAGAGCGCGGTCGACATCGGGAGTAATATAACCGGCTCGTCTCCCGACGCCGACTTTCACACACTGAGAATAGAGTGCAAGAAGCTCCGTTACTACCTCGAGTTCTTCGAGTCACTTTTCCCGGGAGACGAGACGAAGCGCGCGATAAAGCAGCTCAAGGCCCTTCAGGACAATCTCGGCGATTTCAACGACCTCCACGTTCAGCAGGAGAGCATACAGGGATTTCTCTCTCTCGTAGACGCGGGCGACGAGTCCGAAAAAGAGATCGTCGCCTCTGCCGGTGGCCTGATATCCTGCCTCTACACCCGGCAGGAGGAGCGCCGCGCGGAATTCGCGTCGCGGTTCGAAGAATTCGCCGGCGAGGAAACAAGGGCGCTGTTTGATAAAATGCTCTCGGGCAATTAGAGTATGAGCTTATGATCACGATCGCCCTCTACAGCATGAAAGGCGGCGTCGGCAAAACAGCCGCGGCGGTCAACCTGGCGCACCTCGCCTCGACGGACGGCTTCCGCACGCTGATATGCGACCTCGACCCCCAGGGCGCAAGCTCCTGGTACTTCCGTATCAGGGCGGGCAAGAATTTCAACTCCAACAAATTCGTCAAGGGCGGCCGCGGCATCGACGAGAACATAAAAGGCACGGATTACCCGGACCTCGATCTCCTTCCCTCGAAACTCTCGTTCAGGAATCTCGACCTTGCCCTCGACGAGCTCAAACAATCGAAAACGAGGCTTAGGAAGATATTCTCCGAGGTATCGGACGAATACGACTACCTCTTCCTCGACTGCCCGCCGGGCATTTCGCTCGTCTCGGAGAACGTCCTCGACGCAGCACACATAGTCCTTGTCCCGCTGGTGCCGTCGCCGCTGTCCGTTCTCACATTTGAAAAGCTGGGAGCATTCCTCGAGAAAAATGAGCTCGACGCCGGGAAGGTCTATCCCTTTTTCTCGATGGCCGAGCCGCGGAAATCCCTTCACCGCGAGACTATGGAAAAACTCTCCTCCGAAAATGGGAACGTGCTCTCAAGCGTCATACTCTACCGCTCGGACGTCGAGAGGATGGGCGTATACCGTGAGCCGCTTACAGCCTACATGCCGGACTCGTTCTCGGCTAAGTCGTATGCCGCGTTATGGTCGGAAGTTAAGGAGCTCGCAGGGAGTATGAGGGAATCTTATGCATGACGAAATAGAGCTCAAGTTCCTCGTAAAGAAGATGCCCGAGGGGCTTCACAACTACGAAGTGCACGAGCTCAAGCAGGGCTACATTGCCCTCGGCGACGACGGCTCTGAAGTCAGGCTCAGGGAAAAAGACGGCAAATATTTTCTCACGGCCAAATCCGCCGGCACCGTTAAGCGGCGCGAGGCCGAGATACGCATCGATAAAAAGGACTTTTCCGTTCTCTGGCCGTTCACCGACGGCAAGCGCATCGAAAAGCTCCGCTACGACATCCCCTACGCCGGCCATATCATAGAGCTCGACGTCTATTCGGGGAAGCTCGAAGGTCTCGTCACAGCCGAGGTCGAATTCGAATCGGCCGAAGAGTGCGCCGCGTTCGTCCCGCCCCCATGGCTCGGAAAAGACATCACGAACGACAGGCGCTACAAGAACAAGAACCTCTCGCGGACCGGTATCCCCATCGAAATCTAGCGGTGGATTCCCGCCCCTTTTAAGACTATAATGTCATTAGACGGCTGTCTCGAAGGGGAAGATATGGGAATCTATGCAGTGGAGGATATCAAATATGCGCCGCAACATGTTCTATGCACTGGCGTTAGTATCCCTGGCGGCAGCGTTAACAGCCCAGCCTGAACCCTCCCGCGCCGAAGATTCGAGCCGCTTCGGAGCGATAGCGTTTTCCCTCTCTACGCGGATGTACGGATATGTTTACGACTACGCCGACAAGGAATCCGCCCGCAGCGGCGCTATAGAAGAATGCAAGGAAGAGACCGGCACTAACGACTGCAAGGCTGTCGTGCAGTTCGAAAACGGATGCGGCGCGCTGGCCGTGGGCGACATAGGCTACGGCACGGGCTGGGGCGACGCCCTCGGGACTGCGCAGCGCCACGCGCTCGATTCCTGCAGCTCTTGGACGGGCGGCTGTCACATCGTGAGATGGGTCTGCACGACGAACACCACCCCGAACAACTGAGAAACCATGACTGACAACATATCGACACTCCTGCTTCGAAATCTCAGTGACGTATTCGGGGAAAACGATCCTGTGCGCCGCCGCGCCGCCATCAATGAAATCTTCGACGAAGACGCTGTATTTTACGATCCTAAAGGCGGAGTATTTCGCGGTCGCGATGAAATAGATCGCATTGCCGGTGTAATCAAGTCGACGCATCCGGATTACCAATATCAGCCCATCGCTCCGCCGGAAGTGTTGGGCGACGGCGGGCGGGTTCGCTGGGTATCGGGCATTCCCGGCAACCCCCCGGAATATGCAGGAACCGACTTTATCCTCGCGCGTAATGGCCGCATCGCCGCGGTCTATCTCTTTTTCGACAATCTTCCCTAGCATCAGCGTGGTAATCGAGAAAGGAGACGCCAATACTTCCCGCTCGGCGCGCCTGAACGCGACTAACTTTGCAAGTAGTTCGTCAAACTTTTTACTTACCCTCGAACGGGTCCTTCATCTCCGGGTGCCAGAGCTTGAAGTGATTCTTGTGCATCTCGGTATATGCGCCCTCGGCGTAGTACTTATCGTAGAATTCGAGGTCGAGGTGGTGCGCCTGGAAGACAAGCCTCGTAAACATCGGGTCGAGGAAGGCGGGGAACCTGCCGTAGTTTTCGTAAACGTACTGGCAGAAATCCTTCACGATCTCGATTCTTACTTCGCTCGGATGATACTCGTCGGCCAGGATGCCGCCCGGGTTCAGGTAAGGGTAGGGGTTCTCCTCTTCCCAGAACCGCCCCCTCATCGCGAGGAACCTGTCCACCGCCTCTCGCATGTCTTTAACGTAGGGCGGGCAGAGCGCCTCGAAAACGCCGTCCCTCCCCACGGGCACGGGCGGCTTCACGCTCCGGACAGTCTTCTCGGGCCGGGTAAACCTGAACCCGAGCCCCTTGAAATCCGGGTGCACGCCGAGTGCATAATGCGGGAGCAGCCCTGTAAATGCCCAGCCTCCTAACCCGAGCGTCTGGAGCGCGAGGTTCATGTTCTGGCATATGAACGCCTGCTCGACGTTAAGCGTAGTCAAAACCCTGAGCTCGAGGTCGAACAGCGACAGCTCCACGTCCTTCCGTATGTATCCCTTCTCTGTCCACTTGTCGAGCCCGCACGATCTCCCGCCGTTTAGCTCGTCGATAATGTTAAATCCGTACTTCGCGCCGAAGTAGATGAAGAGGAGCACCATGTACTCGACAGTCGTATTCGTCACAGGCACGAAGAACGTCGTCCCCGGCTTGTTACAGTTCCAGGCGTTGAAGTCGAAGAGCCCCGGCTCGCCCTTCGGCAGCTCGGCGCGCCCGTCCTCAAGCTTGAGCAAATTCTTCCTGAATAGCTCGACGACCTTTTCCAATTTTTCTTCCTCGGACTTTCCGTGGAATATGGAAGTCTCCCCCGGCCCGGGCATGGCGTCGTGGAGCTTCACCATATACACGCCGCTGTCATTCGTGTAGAAGAGCTCCGTCGAATGTGAGTTGCAGGAGCACGGCCAGCTCCGCCCTGTCCATTGAAACAGCCACGAGATTCCCGTCCGAGGGAGGTCGCCCAGGGAAAGGCCCGTCATACCCGTCCCGGCCCATATGAGGAACGCCTCTTCGAGCTCGGTGAGCGGCACCGGCTCGTGGCGCGACTTGTGGGCGAGAGTGCCTTCGTTTATCTCCATACCGAGGCCGAACCGCCTCGACCGCCTCGTGAATATGGCGTCCATGAATCCGAAATTAAGCGCCTTTTCGAGTCCCTCTGGAATAGACATGCGAACCTCCGGAATTCGGTTTTAATATAGATTTACACGATTGAGGAGTATTTTGAAATCCCGGGGACGGCGTTTACCGGGGCGCCGGCGAGGATGGATCATGGGAAAGCCGGTCATGGAATAAAAAAGGGAAGCCGAAGCTCCCCCATTCAATATTTATGTTCTATGCATTCCTCAGGCCGCAAGCCTTCTTTTCCTGTAGGTCAGTATCCCCGCTATGCCTATTAATGCGGCCATTATCATGAGCCCCCATTCCGACATCGTCGGTATCGGCTTCGGGCCGGGCAGCTCGCATCTCCCCTTCCAGGCGAGCCCGTCGATTACTGCACTAACGCCATTGGAGCCAACCAGGGTGGTTGCTCCCGTGGTTACATCGACGGTGTACAACTGTGCCGTGTTTCCGTTGTTCAAATATAGAACCTGATTGCACTCATCGTATTCCAATCCGAGTTCGTTAGTAGCGGAAAGGCCGGTAGGGCCTACAAGCGTTACAGTACCGTCCGTCACGGAGACAGTATAAAGCGAGCTGAAGTCGTCTACGGCGTACAATATGCCATTCGTGTCGTCGTAGGCCATTCCCGCTCCCCGTATGCCTGTCCCCGTGCCGATTGTCTGTACCGAGCCGTCCGGAAACTGCGCCATTAGAATGTTCAAATTATTTATATCGATCGAATACAGGATATTCGCCGTTTCGTCCGCCCCCAGTGCCCACCAGTTAGACGAACCGTTTTGGTCGCTGATAACGTTTATACTGCCGTTCGGCGAGATGGAGACTACGGAAAGGTTACTACATTGTTCGTCGTCGCACACGTCTGAGCCGAAAAGAATATTTCCCAGGTAAGCCAGGCCGACGATACTTGACTCGCGATTGGTATTCACGATGGGAGTTGCCTGACCGGTGGATTCGTTTATGCGGTACAGCACTCCGGGCGTGCTGCTCGAAAGTCCTATCAGCCCGTCGGGAAATACCTGAGCTTTTGCAGAACCAGCGGCGAGGAAAATGGCTAATATTATGGCAAGGTTAATTGTGAGAAAAAAACGCGCCACAAGGTTTTTCATCTTGTCCTCCCTGGATGCAATTGCAACATTTTTATATTATTACAAAAATTTTATAAGCGCAAGCCCTTTTGAATTTGCAAATAATTCAATACAGGTAGCTACAATATCCGGACGCTGCTAAAGCCCGGAATGTAAGATAATATTGCGAATGTAAGTTAATCGGGAATCCTGCTCAATCGGCCGGTACTGTACAGGCAGGGAAGGGGCGAACGGGGCGCGTATGAAACCTTACAAAAATCTCGCAGGCAACTCGGGCGTCGCGGCATACGAAATCGGAGAGGATTATGTAAAGATAAAGTTCCGGGACGGCGTCGTCTATCTTTACAGTTACAACCGCCCTGGCAGAGACAACGTCGAGCGGATGAAAGAGCTCGCTGAAGAGGGCAGGGGCCTCAGCACTTTCATAAGCAGGTATGTGAGGGACGACTACGCTGTGAAGCTGGAATAGAAAGTTTCAAATTATTCGAACGCGTATTTTTTACCGGAGGGCCGGATCGAATGCGTTCCGGCCCGATTCTTAACAAGAATCTTGCAAAAAACACTGAAAAAATTCTATAATAGATTAAAGTCAGGAATTTACAGCTACTTGAGTTGCTCATGATTTTTCTCTGGTAGGAATTTGATATGGATAATTTAACTCCAGCACAACGTAGTGAACGCATGGGTCGCGTGAAATCGAAGGACACAAAACCTGAAATGTGGGTTCGTCGATTAGTCCATGGCATGGGCTACCGTTATAGGTTACAAGTATCGGCTCTTCCTGGAAAACCAGACCTTGTATTTCCGAAATACAGGAAAGTGATCTTCGTTCATGGTTGCTTTTGGCACAGGCATCCAGATAGAAATTGCAAA
Organism: uncultured Spirochaetia bacterium; assembly: GCA_964586675.1. GTDB lineage: Bacteria > Desulfobacterota_D > UBA1144 > Nemesobacterales > UBA2774 > JADLGH01. The sequence continues at coordinate 103,737 of CAZPHQ010000005.1, forward strand.
TTGGCTCGTCTACCTAAATCGGGGAAGGGGTTCTGGCTTAATAAACTGCAGTCTAATTATAACCGCGATCTTGTTAAACAGCAGGAGTTGCGTAAACTGGGTTGGGGCATATTAGTAATATGGGAATGCGAACTAAGGAACCAGAAGCTTGTCGAATCTAAAATAGGAGCGTTTTTACAAAATGAGATCGATTGAGCTATTTGCTGGAGCAGGCGGCTTGGGGATAGGGCTTCATAAAGCGGGATTCCATCCGCTGAAAGTTGTAGAATTGGATAAATATTGTTGTGATACAATACGGGAAAATAAGAGAAGACGAGTTGCCTGTGTGAGTTCTTGGCCTTTGCTAGAAGGTGATGTCAGGTCACTAAATTTCAAATCCTTTGAAGGAAAAGTTGATCTCGTTTCGGGTGGACCCCCTTGTCAACCCTTTTCGCTTGGTGGAAAACACCGGGCATATGATGACACACGAGATATGTTTCCAGAGGCAATTCGTGTTGTCAGACAGGTTCAACCAAAGGCTTTTATATTTGAGAATGTTAAGGGCCTCACAAGGTTAGCATTCCAGAATTATCTCGAATATATCCGCCTACAGTTAGAGCATCCAAATTTAATTCCGAAACATAATCAGACTTGGATCGAACATCTTGCTAGCCTTGAACGTCATCACACAAGCGGCACAAGATCCGATTTGCATTATCAAGTTATTGTAAGAGTTTTGAATGCCGCGAATTATGGAATTCCACAGAAGCGTGAACGTGTCTTTTTCGTCGGATTCCGCGATGACCTTGGTATCAAATGGAATTTCCCTGAAGAAACTCATTCTATCGATGCATTAGTGTGGTCTCAGGTTATAGACAAATCCTATTGGGATGAACACAGGGTTTCAAATAGAAAAAGGCTGATAAATCTGCGTTTTAAGCAACGTGCAATGGTGCTAAGTGAGAAGCCGAAAAAGTTGCGTTGGTTAACTGTCCGAGATGCAATAAAGGACCTTCCCGACCCAATCAGTGACCCAGAATTGGCAGAGATGTTTCTTAACCATAAGTTCCAACCGGGGGCTCGCTCATATAAGGGACATACAGGAAGTCCTTTGGATGAACCCGCCAAGACATTAAAAGCGGGTGTTCATGGTGTCCCTGGAGGAGAAAACATGCTCACATGTCCTGATGGGAATGTCCGCTATTTCACTGTGCGCGAGAGCGCAAGACTTCAGACATTTTCTGATAATTATTTATTTCACGGATCATGGACAGAAACCATGCGGCAACTTGGCAATGCAGTTCCTACTCGTCTTGCTGAGATTCTTGGTGAGGATATTTACCGACATATAAAGGAAGTCTCATGACCAAGAAAATAAATAATTTTGTGCCGGAGATTTCTGAATTACAAGATATATTAGATCGATTATTCGATAAAACTAAGGACGATGAAATCGAACCAAAATCGCGCAAGGCCGTTAGCCGTGATGTGCGAGGTGCAGTAATTAGATTAGAACAGTTGTTACACGAACTTGATCCTATTAGGCAACCTACTTCTGTCTTTGATCCTAGCAACCCCAAAATAGTCGGGCGCTTTGTCTCACTTGCTCTTGTTGCTCAACCACGACAACCACTCTCAAGTATCACTAGGTTTTATGGTTCTGGAGTTTATGCAATCTATTACAACGGTGAATTTGGATACTATTCGTCATTATCTAGATCCGAGACCCCTATCTACGTTGGTCAAGCTTCTCCCACAATTAGCAATGCCAAAACGCCTATGGAACAAGGTGAGAAGTTATCCAAACGACTTCAAGAGCATAAAAAAAATATACTTAGGGCTAATTCAACATTATCAATTGATGATTTTGAATTCCGTACATTAGTAGTTCAAAGTGGATGGGAAACTGCTGCAGAGGATTACTTGATTCATCTCTTTCATCCCATCTGGAATAACCAGACAGGCTTAGTTTATGGCTTGGGTAAGCACGGCGATGATGCTAAAACACGAGCGAACAAAAGATCACCTTGGGATATTATTCACCCTGGACGTGAATGGGCTGCCACTAATATACTTCAGGACGCGAAAAGTTCGGACCGCATCGCTGAAGAATTAAAAGACCATTTTGAAAAGTATCCAGTTTTCACGAATTTAAATGATTTGTTGAGAAATTTTGTTGAAGAATTGAAGCAGATATAATTCCCCTCACGCCACCATCCTGCTGTACAGCCTGCTCGCCAGGAGTACGAGCGCTGCCATGATGACGAACAGTATCGCGAAGTCGTAGACCATGCCGAACTGCGAATGCGCGCCGTTTATCATGAGCGCGCGGAGGGCGTCAACCTGATACGTAAGCGGGTTGAAAGTCGATACGGTCTTGAGCCAGTCCGGCATGAGCGCTATCGGGTATATCGCGTTACTCGCGAAGAACACCGGCATCGTTATAAGCTGCCCGATGCCCATGAACCTCTCCCTCGACTTCACGATGCATGCGATCGCCAGCGAAAGCGTAGCGAAGAGCCCGCACCCGAGCCCTATGAGCGCCATGACTCCGAGCACGTTAATCGGAGAAAGATTCAGGTTGGCCCCCATGAGCCCGGCGACGACGTACACCACGCCGCCCTGGAGCATCCCGCGAACGCTCGCCGCCATCGCTTTTCCAATGACTATAGCCGTCCTCGGCGCGGGGCTGACAAGCATCCTGTGTAGTATGCCGAGGTCTCTGTCCCATATGGCCGATATGCCGAAGAATATGGCCACGAACAAAACGCTCTGCGCGAGTATACCGGCCGAAAGGTAATCTAGGTACGTCATCCCGGCCGGCGCGAGCCCGCTCACCCTCAGCATCACCATTCCGAAAAGGAGCAGCCACAAAAGCGGCTGCACCGCCCTCGTGAAAAGCTCGACAGGGTCGTGCCTGACCTTCTGAAGCTCGGCGCACAAAACCCCGTACACCTGCATCACATAATCCGAGACGGCCCTCGTCAGCCTAGCTGCGGGATGCGATAGACCTGCGGTTACGACGTACTTCACTGTAATTCCCTCCCTCTGAATTCTCTTCGAAACTGCTCATGTATTTTGAAAAAACGTCGTCGAGAGTCGCCCCCTCGCCGATACCTTCCTTAAGCTTAGCCGGGGTGTCTGTAGCCACTATCTGCCCGTGCTGGAGGAGCGCCATCCTGTCGCAGAGCTCCTCGACCTCGTCCATGTAGTGGGTCGTCAGGATTATCGTCATCCTGTAGGTTTCCCGAAGATCTCGGACATGATCCCAGACAGCTTTACGCGCGACAGGGTCGAGCCCCACTGTCGGCTCGTCCATGAATATCACGGACGGGCGGTGGAGCATGCTCTGCGCGATCTCGAGCCTTCGTATCATGCCGCCGGAATAGTTGCTGACGAGGCGGTCGGAAAACTGGCCGAGCCCCATGAAATCAAGCGCCTCCTGTATGCGCTCCTCCTGCTCCGCGCGCGGCACGCCGTAAAGCCTCGCCGAGAGGAGAAGGTTCTCCCTCGCCGTGAGCGCCCCGTCGGAAGACACGAGCTGCGGTATGTATCCGATGCTCTTTCTAACCTCTGTCGACTGCTTCACGACGTCGTACCCCACCACTTTCGCCGTTCCCGACGTCGGCGGAACGAGCGTCGTCAGCATCTTTATTATGGTGCTCTTCCCCGCGCCGTTAGGGCCGATGAGGGCGAAGACTTCTCCCTTTTCGACTGTGAACGATACCTTATCGACGGCAATGAACGTCCCGAAAATTTTTTCCAGCTTTTCAACTTCGAGCGCGGGCTCTATCCCGTTTTTTCCCATGTTCCTTTTTAACCCTCTATTAATACAGAGTAAAAATCCTCTTAAAAGGATGCAGGGAAGACGCGGGATATTCTATAAATATTTTGGACGGAGATTTATACCTGCACGGCGCCGCCGTCTACATGGAGGTCGATTCCCGTGACAAAGCTGGAATCGTCAGACGCCAGGAACAGGGCGACAGTCGCTATCTCCTCGGGGCGCCCCATTCTTGCCATTGGGATTAGAGAGACGAAGTAGTCTTTCGTTTCCTGGGAGAACGGGTCGAGTATAGGTGTGTCGATGGTTCCTGGGCTCAGCACGTTGACCCTGATGTTCCTGGCTTTTAAGTCCATAGTCCAGGTGCGGGCGAACGAGCGGACAGCCGCCTTGCTCGCGTTGTAAACGCCGAGACCAGGAAAACCTTTCACGGCGGCGATCGAGCCGTTGAGTATTATCGAGCCGCCGTCTTTAAAGAGGGGGAGTGCTTTCTGCACAGTGAAGAGTGTCCCCCGGACATTAAGGTCGAAAATCTCGTCGAAGTGCTTCTCCGTGACATCGCCGATAGGGCCGAAATCGCCCCGTCCGGCGCTGGCGAACAGGATGTCGATCTTTCCCTTTTCTTTTTTGACTGTGTCGTAAAGCCTGTCGAGGTCTTTGAGGCTGGCGGCGTCGCCCTGGACTCCGGTCACATTCTTGCCTACCTCTTTCACAGCCTTGTCCAGGCGCTCCTTGTCCCGGCCCGTTATGAACACGTAAGCCCCTTCCTCGACGAAGAGCTTCGCCGTCGCCAGAGCCATGCCCGATGTACCGCCCGTGATTACCGCTACCTTGTCTTTAAGTTTCATGATTATGGCACTCCTCAAACCGTTTAGAAATTATGATAGGAGATTTTTTCGAAAGGATTCAGGCCGGGATTGCGCGGCGTAAAACTTCATTTCAGGTGGAATATAAACGGTCGGAATTATGGATTTCCCTTGATCGAAAAGGCGGGCTGGAAACTAATTGTGCAGGGTGTGGGAAAGCCTGTTAATTGCTTCTGCAGTCCTTGCAGACGCCGTTCAGGAGAATCGAGTAGCCCTTTATCTGGTAATCGCCGAGTGTTTTGTCGGATATGTCGAGAGTGGTGAACGACGCGTCGTAAACGTCTTCGACCTTCTTGCAAACCGTGCAGACTATGTGGTTATGCGGATCGAGATTGGCGTCGTAGCGTGCGGCGTTGTAAAGCACGTTAACGACCGAAATCAGTCCCAACTTTTCGAAGGTCTCGAGGGTCCTGTAAACAGTCGTCAGCGAGATGTTGGGATAGTAGTCCTTTATCTTCTTGTAGATGGTTTCAGTGCTCGGGTGCTGGTCCGTCGAGGCGAGCTCCTTGTATATGGCTATCCTCTGCGGAGTCACTTTAAGCCCGAGGTCCTTGCTCCGGTCGATAAATTCATTTATCCTGTCTTTCACCATTTCGGTAGTAATTTCGCTCATATCCCTTAGTCCTCTCATAATTTTACACTAAGCGTTTTCGAATATCCATAGCGCTGCAATATAATTTGGAAAATAGTAATCATTATCATTAAAGATGGCTTTCCAGGTTTGGTTTTCGGACTTGAAACCCTCGCCCGGCGTCTGTAAGTTAATGCTGTGAGCCCGATCGAATTGATAAAAAAACATAAGGTCATATCCGTCGTACGCGCCGAAAACGAGTCCCTCGCGCTCTTATTCGCCGAGGCCTGCATAGAGGGCGGCCTCCGGCTGGTGGAGGTCACATTCTCCTTCCCCGGGGCAGAGGGCGTAATAAAACGCCTCTCCGGCAGGGAAGGGGTCCTCGTCGGGGCGGGCACTGTCCTCGATATGGAGATGGCCGAAAAGGCGCGCGCCGCCGGGGCGCGCTTTCTCGTCTCGCCCCACACCGACGAGGCGCTCATAAAGTTCGCCAGGGCAAACGGCATGGCCGTTATTCAGGGCGCGTTCACATCCTCGGAGATTGTCAGGGCGTGGAAGCTCGGCGTCGACATGGTGAAGATATTCCCGGTGAGCGCCGTCGGCGGGCCGTCGTACGTTAAAGCCATGAAGGAGCCCCTCCCGCAGATCGAGATAATGACGACGGGCGGGGTAGGGCTCGACAATCTCGCCGACTTCCTCCGCGCAGGCGCGTCCGCCGTCGGGCTTTCGACAGCGCTTACAGGAAAGGGAGGCGGCATCGATCCCGAAACGATAACGGCCAACGCGCGCCTCTTCGCGCGGAAGCTCGAAGAAATAGGTCGGGTTTAGCCATTTCAGGGGTTAATATTAAACCGGGAGCAACGCATGAATATCCTCTTCGTCGCCTCTGAAATGGAGCCCATCGCAAGGGTGGGCGGTCTCGCCGATGTCATAGGCACCCTCCCCAAGAGGCTCGCCGCGCAGGGGGCCGACGTTAGAATCGTCATCCCGTACTACACCCGCGTGAAATCCTGGCTATCGTCCGCCGGCATAAAATCCAAGGACGTCATAAAAGACCTGGTAATATGCATCGACTGGCTCCCGTTCAGGGGTGCGGTGAAGGAGATAAAGCTCGGCGGCGTAACTGTATACCTGGTCGAGCAGAACGACTTCTTCGACAGGAAATACATCTACTCGACGCCCTCCGGCGACTACGAGGACAACGACCTCAGGTTCGGATTCCTCTCACTCGCGGCGCTCGAAACGGCGAAGGAGCTCGGCTTTCAGCCCGACATCATACACTGCCACGACTGGCAGACAGCCCTCCTCCCGATATGCCTCAGGTGGCGTAAACACCTCCGGGACGACCAGTTCTTCGCGAACACGAGGGTCGTATTCACGATACACAACATCTCGTTCCAGGGGCAGTACGAAAGGACCATACTCGACAAGTTCGGCCTCCCTGAATTCCTCTTTACCTCGCAGGGCCTCGAATTCCACGGCAAGGTCAATCTTCTGAAGGGCGGGATACTCTACTCCGACGTGGTCACGACCGTGAGCCCGACATACGCCGAGGAGCTTAAGAAGAGG
>CAZPHQ010000006.1:0-49377 GCA_964586675.1 uncultured Spirochaetia bacterium
TCGTCATTCTCGAGGCCTTTCAGGCTCACTGCGCCGAAGAGCTCTTCGGGGGTCGTGAATTTTGTCAGCAGCCACTGGAAATAGCGCGCCCCTTCTATCCTCCGGCAGACGTCGTTCGCGAGCTGGGACTTCGCCGTGCCCGGAGGCCCGATCAGGAGAAGGTGGCTTCCCGTAACTAGCGCGCAGAACGCGCCGTCTATGACGTCGTCCCTTTCCAGATAGCGGGCCTTGAGTCCGGCCCTTATTTTGCGAAGTTTTTCTAGAGCTCTTTCCATGTCACTATGTCCACCACGTACTGGCGTCCTATTCTCCTTTTCTTTATGACGGCCTCGATGATCCTTTTTGTGGGGCTCGCCTCGCCGAGTATCCCCTCGGACCTTACCGTGAAAACCTCGCTCTGCCCGGTTCCCTGCCCGAGCCCTACGAGCCCGGCGACTATCTGGGTAGTCGGGTTGACGTTCTGGACGATCTCCCTCACCTTCTTGTTGTCGACGATCGGGTCGCTACGACGGGCCTCGATGATCTCGTCTACTATCTGCTGTGCAGTGCCGTCGTCGACCGGATCTATTCTCGTTCCGCCCTGGCCGGGTATGGCCGGCACGGCGGCCGCCTTTATCGCCGCTATCATGACGACCCGGGACGCGGTGCTGAAATTTATTTTTTTGTCGATCGGGTAGACGGTGACGTAGTTCCTTATCGCGCTGAAGAACTTGTCGTCCATGCCGTCGATCATTCTTATCTCCTCGACGGTGTCGAGCGGGCCGTCCTTTATCCTGTAAGCCGGCTGGAGGCCGGAGTAGAAGTCGGCGTTCGCTCCGGCGGAGTCCTGGTCGTTGACGGTGCCTTCCCTGGGCACGTCTATCCAGTTTATGAGGCTCGAAAGGAATCTCTCGGATTTTCCGGAATCGACGCCCGCGAGCCTGAAGACCTCCCTCAGCTCTGTCAGCACCTGCTGGTCGACGATGTTGGAATCGGCGCTTACGAGTGAGTTCAGGTTAATCTTCGAGCGCTCGTCGGTTATCGTGATGGAGACGCTCCCCTGGCCCACCGGAAAATAAGGCACGCTCAGTGCCCAGAGCCCGTCTACGTTCCCGGCGCTGCCCCCGACAGAGCCCATCATACCGGAAAGCTCTTCGAGCGCCGTCGCCTTGAAAGCGCCGGCGGCAACCTGAACGCCGGATTTGGCTATGTAGCGGGCCTTTACTTCGTCCCGCGTGTTCATCGAGATCTCGGAGTCTATCTGTGTGAAGTAGATGAGGTCCGTCACGAGTATCATAAGTATCGCGATTATTATGATGACTATGACGAGGACTATGCCTCTTTCGGAATCCCGTCCGGCCACACGCAGGCCGCGGGTTGTTTCCATATCGTTTTTTAAAGTTCCGTGTTCTTCTCGCATATCGCTATGAATCGACTATGGGCAAGGCTATCATTGAGCTGAATACTATATTCTCTCCGCTCGGGTTCCTCATTATTATCTCGACGTTTACGGCCCTTGGCAAAGACCGCATCTCGTTCGAGTTCCATTCGGCCGCGGGCGCGGGTATTTCGCCGAGCTCGTTCGGGCCCGCGAAAAAGGTCATGCGGAAGCCGACCACCCGCTCGGAGAGCGGGAACCGGGTTCCCGCCTGCTCGTTCTCGATAGTCGGGTTGTCCCGCCTCATGAGAGCGAAAAGATCGGAATCCGGGACGGGCTCGAGATAATAGCTTATCTCCGTCTGGTCGGACTCCTTCGCGCCGTAAGCCGGTATTCTCGACAGCGCCGTGAAAATCACCCTGCTGTAGTTGCCATCGAGGACGGCGTAGAAATAGGGGAGGGTGATGTTCGTCGTCTCGGAATTTATGAGGCCCCTCGGATACGCCATGGCCAGGTCCTTCGTTATCTTCGACATCACGACCCTCGCTTCGTGGTAGAGGTCGAGCTCCTCCTCTACTCTTTCCTTCGCCCGTATTATCTGGAAGAAGGAGGCATAGAGGACCGTAAGCACTATGGACCCGATGAATATGGCCAGGAGGACTTCCATAAGGGTAAAACCCTTATCTGTAGTCCGACATTGCCGTTCCAATTGTAAACTCCTTGTTTCCTTCGTCCCAGGTTACGGTCAGTATGACTATTCTTATGTCCGCCCCGAGCTGCTCGATGTTATACGGTTGAACGGAGAGGTACCACCTGAACTCGGGAGCCTCCTCGAAGAATCCCTCCTGATTTCCTATGTCGGGGATTCCTATGAGCTCTATCTCCCCGAGCTTCTTCTGCGCCAGAAAAGAGGCGATCGTGATATTTTTCGACTGCGAGGCCATTATGAGGTTCTTGTTCACCGCCCCGATGAGTATCGCGAGCGAGGAGCCTATTATGGCTACCGCTATTATGACTTCGAGAAGCGTGAATCCGCGGCTCCCCCGTCCGGGGCGCGGAGGGGTTTTACCTGTAGTAGGGGACAAGCTGCCCTCCGTCGAGGACGTTCACGTATTCGTCGTAGACCCTCGTACCGCCTGTGTAGGGTTTTGTCTGGAGCGTGTAATTGTCCCCGTTCTCCGATTGAAGATGTATGGCCGCGGGCTCGACGTACCCCGTCGGAAGAAAGAGTATGTAGTCCGGCTCCTGCCCGAGCGTCGAGCTTCTCGCCGCGTTTCTTTCCGTGAGGATGCCCTGAAAATGCACCCCGCTCGGGAGCCTCCGCCTCTGGTGGAGGTGCTCCGTCGATACGAGGTATTCGCTCCCTACGAGGATCTCGACCCAGTATTCGTCCCTGTCGACGTCGAAAACGAGCCTGTAGATGTTCTTTTTGAACGCAGCCTCGTTGTAGAGATATTTAATCGTACCGGTCAGGCTCCTGGAGGCGCTCTTGATGTTAAAGTCCGTGCTGTTCCGGAGCCGCGGCACGGCTATGTAAACGAGCGCGCTCACCAGAATGGTGACCACAAGAAGCTCAATCATCGTAAAGCCCTTCCGGGACCTCATCTTATCGCACGGCTGGATATGTCGTCCTCTGTCTGCTGAACGGCGTCTTCACCGAGCGACATGATTTCGTAGGTTCCGTTGCCTGTCTGGTCGGGGCCTATGTATATGAACTCGCTCTTCCAGCCGTCGAGGGGCACCTTGTCGCCTTCGAGGTAACCGCTCCTGGAATAGCAGCAGGGCTCCCTGCCCGTCGTCGGCCGCTGAATGAGCGCCATGAGCCCCTGCTGGGTTTCGGGATAGAACCCGTTATCGAGCTTAAAGAGCTTAAGCGCAGACTCTATGTTCTTGATCTGTATCTTGGTCTCTTCGATCTTCGCCTCGCCGAACCTTCCGATGACGTTCGTGCCCACGATGTAGGCGAGACCGGCGATGATCAAGAGGACCACCATGATTTCTATAAGAGTGAAACCACCCTGTGCTCTCATTTCTTCTTTACCTCCTGTTTATCCTATTGTAGATGTAAGGCTGAATATAGGCAGAAGCACGGCGAACACTATGAACCCCATGATCGCGCCTATTATAACTATCATAACCGGTTCGAGAAGAGAGGTTAGCGTGGAGACCATGGTTTCCACCTGCTGGTCGTATATGTCGGCGACCTTCGTCAGCATCTCTTCCATTTCGCCTGTCTGCTCGCCGACAGCGACCATTCGCGTGACGAGCGGCGGGAAGACCCCGCTGTCCCTCAGGGGCTTCGCAAGGCTCGTACCCTCGCGCACGTTATCCCTGACCTCTTCGAGCGCCCGGCTGTAGACCTGGTTGCCCATGACCGCCTCGCCGATCTTGAGTGCGTCGAGGAGAGGAATGCCGCTCGCGAGGAGCGTGCCGAGCGTTCTCGTGAACCTCGATATCATTACCATGGACGATATCTTTCCGAATATCGGCATTTTGAGCGACACCTTGTCGAAAAACATCTTGCCCCGCTCCGTCTTGTAAAACCTGTATAACCCGAAAAGTATAATCGGGAACGCTATCAGGAGGAGGACTATGTGGTTGCTGAAAAAACCGCTCAGGCTTATAAGTATAACCGTCATCGTCGGGAGGGCCTTGTCGCTGTCCTCGAATATCTTGGCTATTCTCGGTATGACATACGTCATCGTGAAGAAGAGGACGCCTCCGCCGATGCAAAACATGAATATGGGATATATGAGAGCGCTTCTGACGCGGGCTGTGAGCGCGGCCTGTTTTTCGAGGAAGTCGGCGAGCCTGTAGAGCACTATGTCTAAAGTTCCGCTGGCCTCGCCCGCGCGGACGATGTTGATGTAGAGGTCCGAGAACACACCCTTGTGCTCGGCGAGGGCGTTTGCGAGGGAGCTTCCTTCGCTCACCCTGTCCCTGACCTGGGTCAGTATCTGGCCAAGCCGGGCGTCTTCTGTCTGCTCTGACAGTGCAACCAGCGACGCTTCCAGAGGAAGGCCCGCCGATATGAGCGTCGAAAATTGGCGCGTTGTCACGGCAAGCTCGGATATGTTTATTCCCTTGAAGGGAATGAAGCTCCTCGACTTTCCCTCCCGCACTTCGTTCAGCGAGGAGAGGAATACGCCCTGGCGCTTGAGCTTGTCTGTCGCGCCCTTGGGCGAATCGGCGTCTATTATCCCCTGGACGGACTTTCCTGTCTCGTCTATGGCTTTGTATTTATATACAGGCATGTTCTGTTGAGTACCCGGCGGTTATGGCAGCTGACCCTGTCCTGACCTTAGCCTATGTTTTCGTCTTCGGTAACGCGCATAACCTCGTCCACCGAAGTCAAACCCCTTATGATCTTGTCCGCCCCGTCCATGCGAAGCGTCGTCATTCCATGCTCTATACCCTTTCTTTTTATCTTGGAGGAATCGACCTTGCTCAGCGTCAGGTTTCGTATGTCGTCGTTTATGACCAGCATCTCAGAGATGGCCGTCCTTCCGCTGTATCCCATGCTGAGGCATTTCTCGCACCCGACGGCCCTGTAAACCGTGCCGTCTCTCAGGCTGCTTCGCCTTATGCCTATGCGCGTGAGCTCGTCGTCGTGGGGCTCGTAGGGCTCTTTGCAATGAGTGCAGAGGAACCGGAGGAGACGCTGCGCTATGACGGCCATGAGCGAGGAGGCGACGAGGAAGGGCTCTATCTCCATATCTATCAGCCTCGTTATCGCGCTTGCGGAGTCGTTCGTGTGAAGCGTCGAGAAGACGAGGTGCCCTGTCAGCGACGCGTGAATCGAAATGTCGGCCGTCTCCCTGTCCCTAATCTCGCCGACGAGTATGACGTCCGGGTCTTGCCTCAGTATAGAGCGAAGGCCGTTGGCGAACGTGAGGTTTACTTTCGTATTTACCTGTATCTGGTTTATTCCCTGAATCTGGTATTCGACCGGGTCTTCGACCGTGATAATTTTTTTGTCAGGGGAGTTTATTCTTTCGAGCCCAGCGTAAAGAGTCGTCGTTTTGCCGCTTCCTGTCGGCCCCGTTACCAGTATGATGCCGTGCGGCCTGTGTATGAGTCCTTCGAATATATCGAGCTTTCGGCCCTCCATGCCGAGGTCTTCGAGTCTGAGTATGACGGACGACCTGTCGAGAAGCCTCATGACGACGCTCTCGCCCCATGTCGTCGGAACCGTCGAGATACGGACGTCGACGTCCCTTCCCGCGACCTTGACCCTTATCCTGCCGTCCTGCGGTTTTCTCTTCTCGGCGATGTCGAGCTCGGCCATGATCTTGACCCTGGATATTATGGAGGCCTGGAGCTTCTTCGGGACGGAGGTTATTTCGTGGAGCATGCCGTCTTTCCTGAATCTGACGGAAAGCTCCTTCTCGAAGCATTCGAGATGAATATCGCTCGCCTTTTCCTTTATCGCCTGAAAGAGAAGCGAGTTGACGAACCTTATTATCGGGGCTTCGTCGTCGGCGTCGAGGAGGTCTTTCGGCTCGTGAATGTCGTATTCGGAAATGCCCGTCGATTCATCTTCTATGCCCTCCGTCATTTCCTTTCCGCGCTCGTAGACGCGGTTGATGCTGTCGAGGACGACCTGGTTCAGCGCGATGACGGGCTCTATCTCGCATCCGAAGAGCGACTTAAGCTCGTCGAGGACGTAGAGATCGAGCGGGGGCGCGAAGATTATGACCACGCTGTCGTCCCTTCTCTGGAACGGAAGGAGCCTGAATTTTTTCGCGAAGCTGATGGGAAGAATCTTTATGAGCTCGGGGTCTATGTCGCGCTCGGATATTCTGTGCGTGTATGGGAATTCGTAAAATTCCGAGAGGACTTCGAGTACCTCCTCTTCCTGGAGGACGTTCGATTTTAAGAGTGTTTCTTCAAAGCTTTCCTCGTTCTTGGCGAGGAGCTCGCCTATCTTGAGGAACGCGTCGGGGTTCCGTTCGCTTACTATTTCCTGGATGCTCTTCATGATATATTTACGCTATCCCGACGGCAGTTAATTGTCCTCCCTGTTGAATCCTCTCTCCTGTAAAAGCATATTGCGTCTCTGCCTTTCTTCAAGTATCCGCTGCATATCGAGCTCGTTCTCGACGATCCTCGGCGTAAGTAGGATCATGAGGTTAATCTTCTGGCTCTGGCGCTGCTTGAACTTGAACAGGTTGCCGAGGAACGGGATGTTGCCGAGGACGGGGACCCTGTTCTGAAGGACGCTTTCCCTGTCCTGTACGAGGCCGCCTATGACTATAGTCTGGCCGTTCTTGACGACGACGGAAGAGTCCGCCGTTCTGGTCGTTGTCGCGATACCGAACTGTGCGGTATTGAGCCCCGCGACCGGCGCATCCCTGATCGCCGATACCTCGGTCAGTATGTTGAGATTGAGGAAGTCGCCCTCGCTTATCTGCGGGGTGATCGATAGCCTTATACCGACCGGCTGTCGCTGAATGGTCTGGACCGTTACGCCGCTGTCGCCGACTGTGCTTCCTGTCGGGAACGGTATGACGTCGGCCACTATTATTTCCGCCGGCTCGTTGTCGGTCGTTATGATGCTGGGAGTCGAGAGGACGTTAACGTCCGTAAGCGATGTCAGGGCCTGGAAGAGGGCGCTGAAGGACGGTATCGGCGGTATGGGGCCCGAGCCGTCCGGGTCGACCTCTTCGCCGACGACGCCGAGGAAAAGTCCCGACAGGCTTCCGAGGAGGTTTATCGATGCATCGGGGTCGGCCGCCACGCCGAGGAGGCTCGGGACGCCCGGAAGCACTGTGCCTCCGAAGCCGAGCGTGTCGTCGTTTACCGTGAATCCTATGCTGAGGTTCGTTCCGAACGATCTCAGCTTGTCGAGGCTGACCTCGAGGATCGCGGCTTCGACGAATACCTGTTTTCTCCTGACGTCGAGCTCTTTTATGACTTCCTTTATGGTTTCGTAATCCCTTCTGGAGCCGATTATTATGAGGGAGTTCGTGGACGGGTCGGCCGTAACGCGTATAGTCTCCGTTTCGGCTACTATGCCCGATGTCCTGATCGCGCCCCTTTGGATAGTCTGGCGCGCCTGCGCGGTGCCTCCACCGAATGCGCCGCCCGTGCCCCCGAGCCCGCCGGCCCCGCCGAGCCCGCCGGCCCCGCCGGCCCCGCCGAGCCCACCGGCCCCGCCAAACCCACCCGAGCGTGACATCCTGTTGTCGCCGGCCATGCCCGCGCCGTATGCGCCGCCTCCATAACCCGATCCTCCGAAGAGGCTCGCGAGCACGGCCACTATCTGCTCGGCGTCGGCGTTGAGAACCCTTACGACGTATATGCCCTCTTCGGCCTCGTCGGTTTCGACGTCGAGTATTTCTATGACGGCCTTTATCTTGGCCATGTCGTCCGGGTAGGCGATTACTATGAGTGAATTCGTCCTATCATCCGTGATGACCTTGAACCCGACCGCGGCGGATTCCCCCGTCGTCTGGGAGGTTATCGCGGCGGCCGGCCTGGTCTCTTCGCTCCCGGGCAGGTTCCTGCTCCTCTGGCCCTGTCTCTGGCCGCCCTGCGGAGCCCCCTGCGGCTGAGACTGGGGCCGCGATGTTGTAGTTGCCGTGCCTCCGAATATCTCGACGAGCTTGGCTGCGACCTCGGCGGCGTCGGCGTTGTGTATCTTTACGAATTCGATCTCGGTTTCGACGTCGAGGTTCTCGATTATCGTGAGAATCCTGTTCAGGTTGTCCACCGTCTCGATGATTATGAGCATGTTCATCGCCGGGTAGACGACGACGTCTCCTTCACGCGAGACGAGGGGCTTCAGTATGGCGGCGACCTCGTCGGCCTTCGTATTCTTGAGCTGGACCATTCTCGTCGTGAAGCTGTCGGATGATACGCCGTAGGACGTGCCGGTTTCGGTGGGGATGCTGGAGAGCTTTATGTCTCGCTTGGGGACGATTATATTGGCGCCGTCTTTCTTCACGACAGAAAAGCCGTTGAGGCTGAGAATGGTTTCGAAGAGCCGCATGGCGTTTTCTCTTTTGAATCCGCCCGGGGCTATTACTGTGATCTTCTTTCCCTTTACCGTTTCGTCCAGAATGAAATTCTGCCCCGTTATCTCGCTTATGGTTTGAATGAGATCCTGAATGTCCATTTCCGACTGGAGATTAACTATCTCTTCGTCGGTAACTATTATCTGCGATTCGGGCTCTTCGGGCCGGGGCTCGGCCTGCTGACCGTTCCCGGGCCGGGCCTCCTGCACCGGCTGTTGCTGCCTCGGACTCTGCTGCTGAGCGGTTCCGCTCGGCTGCTGGAATTCCTTCTTGCCGCCAACGGAGCGCTGCTGCTGTATGCCCTGCCGCCTCTTTTCTATCTCTTCCTGGCGCTCCTTTCTCCTCTGCTCAAGCTCTGTCGTATCGAGCTGCTGGGCTATTTCCCTGCCTATCGCCTCGGCTGTCGCCGCCTGCGTCATTATCTCGGAGCCGTCGGAGAAGCCATCTCCGAAGCCGGCCCCCGTCGGCGAGCCCTGCGGGGGTATTCCGATGATGTCGCCCGGTGCGAGCACGTCTCCCGTAAGGCCGTTGTGCTCTTTTATATCCGCAGCGGACACGCCGAATTTCTCTCCGAGCCCGGAGAGCGTGTCACCTTCGTTTATCGTGTAGGTGGTTTCTTTCGAGAGCGGTTTATCCGCGCCTTCGCCCGGAGGAAGCTCGGAGGTATTGGCGGAGTTCTCCATTATGAGGGGTTTTTCGTGATTCGTATTCACGTATACGTAGAGGGTGAGGAGAAACCCCAGTATTAAAACGTTGATCAGTAAACCTTTTATCATCAAATCCTCACTGTCTCCGCGCTCTCTCGTCCGCCACGCTTATACAAGGTCTTATCCCACGCGGGCGCGAAAGTCAATAAAAAAGGCTGTGCACTCCAGCCTTTATTTAACGACGTACTGATACGAGTACTGTTTACCGGCCCTCGTAAAATCAATCGAAAAGCTGTTCTGCGATCTCAGCTCTTCGAAAACCCCGAGCGCCCTTTCGACGTCGTTGAGCTCCACGTTGTTTATCCTGTGGAGAGTGTCGCCGTTCTTTATGCCTATTTTCCAGAATATGCTGTTGGACCGAATGCCGAAAAACCTGAGCCCGTCCTGCTGAGGGATGACGCGCGCCTGCTGGACTATGTTGGTCGGGTCGCTGAGGACGTCTTCGAGGAGCTCTCGGCTTATCTCGTATTCGTTGTCGGAGATCTTGTTTATGCCTTCTTCGGTCTGCTCATCGGTGTTGGCGCTCGCGGGCTGGACCGTCCTGTTGGCGGTGCTTGCCACGGGCTTCACCGAGGCCGTCTCTTCGCCTATGTTCTTGCACTTGATGGTTTCCTGGCCTTTCTGCCTTTGTATCACCGCCCTGCAGCCCCTGACCTCGACCACACTCACTCTTTCGGAGTCGATTATGTTTATCTGGTCGCCGCTGGTGTAGCCCCTGACCTTGTTGTTGTCGGGGTTCTTTATTATGGCCACGGAAGGGGCATCGGGATTCAGAATGGTGCCGAGGAGGACGATGTTGAGAGTAGAGTCGGGAAGGGCCTCCTGTCCGTCCGGGCCGCCAGCGCCGCCTGGACCGGAAGCGGTGGCGTCGGAAAGATTTGTGATCCCGAATATGTTTCGCGTGAGTATGAGGTCGTAGTACGAGCGCGGACGGCGGACGCTGGTTTCCCTTTGTCGGCCGGGGTTCTCGTCCGAGAGCCTCTGGGATGCTATGGCCCCGGGGGAAGAAACCACGCCCTGGAGCTTCTGGTTCACCGTCAGGGCGGCGAGGTACGCGAGCCCCGTGAGGAGAAGCAGGTTAACCACCCATACATATTTTTTTAAAAGCGTCGCAAACATTTAAGTAGATTGGTTAAATTTACCCTAAAAAATAAAGTTTTTCACTTTATCTGTCAAGTTAAATTTGCCGAGGGGTCTATACGCTCCCCCGGCTTCGCCACGCAAGCCTTTCTCTTTTATATTACGATTGAATAACAAGGCGGGACTGACGCCTTCTATATCAGAGCTTAACGAAAAATCGGGATTGTGGAGCACCTTCACCCTTTCGCCTGAAATAAAGCCCGGTTTTCCGGAATTAAATTTAATTGACAGTTCTGCCTGTTCCATTAGCCGCCCCGCAGCATTCAACCAGCTCGGTCAGAAGGCTACTCTGAAACTCCTTTGTCTTCCACCCGACGCCGTTGTCGAGTATCGAAAAGACGAGAACGTCTCCCTGCTTCGTGAAAACATAACCGGACAGCGCCCTTACATTGTTGAGATATCCGGTCTTGGCCATAACCCTCCCCTGTATGTTCGACTGCTTGAATCTCTTCTTTAACGTTCCGTCGACCCCGGCTATCGGCAGGGACTCGATAAAGTCAGACGCGATCAGCCTGTTCGTGTATGCGTAGCTTAAAACGTCGGCAAGCGTTTCGGGAGAAACCCTGTTGAGAAGGGAGAGCCCCGAGCCGTCGACCACCCTGAATCCGTTCTTAATGCCTATGCCGTTCAGGAACTCGGAAATGACGAGAGAGCCGCTTTCCCAAGAGCCCGGAGCGCCCTTGAATTCCGCGCCGAGGGTTTTGAGGAGGTTCTCGCCAATGATATTTACGCTGTTTTTATTGTATTCCGTTATGATGGAGGAAAGGGGCTCGGAGAAGTGGGTGTAGAAAACCGTGGCCCACCTCGGCGTTTCAGCAGTGACAACCGGGCCGCTCACTTTTATCCCGGCCTCTTCGAGGGCGGTCTTGAGGACGTTACCCGTCAGGAGCTCGGGGCTGTTTACGGGTATCTTGAGGACGACGCTCGCCTTCGGCTTTACCCTGCCGCCTATCGCGATCGTGTCCGGGCCCTGCCAGCTGGTTGTCAGGGCGCCCTGCTTCGAGCTCGTTACGGCGTTATTGATTATTTTGATGTTGGAGCCCTTCGGCAATATGTCGATACTGGGCTTCTGCCCGGCCGCGCCGGCGCGGACGTTCACTTCTATGGTGTTGTAGTTAAATGAGAGCGCGCTTATGGGGGGGCTGTAAAAGTCGTTCACCCATTCGGCCTTCCAGCCCTCGGCGCGCCTTTCGGGACTGAAATAGGAATCGTCGACCGTTATTCCGCCCTTGATCTCGGTTACGCCCCTTTTCTTGAGCTGGTAGACGATGAAGCCGAGGTGGGGCTCGCCCAGGGTCGGGTCGCCGTAGCCTTTTACGTAGAGCCCTCCGTGGAGGACGCCCTCGGATATTCCTCCGCCCGAGAAGAATTCGGTTTTGAACCTGTAGTCCCTCTTTAAAAGGGAGAGGGCGGCTACGGACGTTATGATTTTTTCGTTGGACGCGGGTATGAAAAGGCTCTGCGCGTTGTGCTCGAAAAGGGTCTGACCGGAGGTCAGAGACTTGACCACCACGCCGAGCTTTCCGTTGTTGCGGGCCTCAGTCGGGAGCAGGGTTGCGATCCTGGCAGTGTAGACTCCGTTCTCCGGGCCGGCGGGCATGGCGGTATCGTTAAAAGTGGCGAATAGGACGAGGGCTAAAAACGGAACGAGAATCGATCTCATATTAGGGTTTATATTTTAACACCTAAGAGATTCTATTGCAAAGAAAGTTTGTAAAAATATCCGGCCCCGGAAAGATCGAAAAAAAGGGAAGCAAAAGGCCGGCCGGCGGACCGTCCGTTTCGAGGCGCGAAGCCCCCGCCTCGCACGGGGCCGTGCCTAACCGCGGCAGTTGTGCTATCATTTCCGTGCGGCGCCCCGGGCGCTCGCCAATTATCGCTTCTCGACCACTGGAAATCACGGAATGAGTAAAAAAAAAGTTGTATTCTTCGACCTGGGAGACACCCTCGCCTCGACGGACCCCCCTTTCATACACAGAATAGCGCTTTCCATGCGGAAGGCGGGTTACGGCATATCTGACAGGGAGCTCGAAGAGGCCTACGTCGCGGCCGACTACGAGCTTTATCTGAAGCATAAAAACGAGGGCGGAATCAGCCCGGAGCAGCACAGTATCTGGTTCATGCCGCTCCTTTACGGCACTATTTCACCGCCCGGCGATATAGGCGTTTTTCGAAGAAGGGTCAGGGAGGAGATGAGCGGCCTGTCCTTTACGCGGGAGGCGCTTCCCGGAGCCGTCGATCTCCTGGAGCGGCTGAAGGACGAGGGGTATTCGCTGGCCGTCATATCCAATAACGACGGCAATACCGTAGAGAAATGCGAGGAGGTCGGTATAAAAGACTACTTCGATCAAATATTCGACTCGACTGTCCTCGGGCTCGTAAAGCCTGACCCGCGCATATTCGAATACGCGGCGGAGAGGTGCGGCGTCGCGCCGTCCGAAGCGGTGCACGTGGGGGACATGCTCGGCTCGGACGTGATGGGCGGAAGGGACGCCGGCCTCGACGTTATCTGGTTCAACGCGCGAAAGATAGCCGGGCCGGACGGGATTCACGTCAAAGAGGCGGGGTCGCTCGCGGAAGTCGCGGACTTGATAGGCTGAATTTTCCCATTAACCTCTCTCTGACGATCCTCCTTTATTGAAGATCGTCCGTGCGCGTACATTTCCAAATAAGTTACACGATATGAAAGGCGAAATTAAAATCACGGGGGCCAGGGAAAATAACCTCAAGGACGTGAGCGTTTCGATCCCCTGGCACAGCTTCACGGTCGTCACGGGCCTGAGCGGCTCCGGGAAGTCTTCGCTCGCCCTCGACACGCTCTACGCCGAGGGGCTACGGAGGTACATGGAGTGCCTCTCGACGTACGCGCGGCAGTTTCTCGAGCGCGTCGACCGCCCGGACATGGACGACATATCCGGGCTTCCTCCGGCGGTCGCGATAGAGAGCCGGAACTCGGTCAGAAATTCGCGCTCGACGGTCGGGACGACGACAGAAATATACGACTACATGCGGCTCCTCTTCGCGAAGGTCGGACGCACATTCTGCCCCGGGTGCGGCGTGGAAGTGAGGCGGAGGTCGCCCGAGGATATAGCGGATGAATTAGTCTCCAGGTACGACGGCAAGAGGGCGCTCATAACGTTCCCCCCCGGAAGCTCAACGCTGACGCCGAAGGAGCTTATGGCGGCCGGGTTCTCGAGGGTCGTTTCGGACGGGGAGGTGCTGGACGTCGAGGGGCTGGAAACGATCCCGAGCGGCGCGGAGGTGCTGCAGGACAGGGTTTCACTGGGGAAGAAATCCTTTTCGAGGATCGTGGAATCGCTCGAACAGGCGCTCGGAGAGGGGAAATACGTTCACGTCCGGATAGTGGACGGGGAGACGCTCCGTTTCTCGAAGGAGCTGGAATGTACTTCCTGCGGGAGGAGCTTCAACGATCCGACTCCGCTCCTCTTTTCATTTAACAGCCCGCAGGGGGCCTGCCCGGCGTGCAAGGGGTTCGGCAACATACTCGGCCTCGACGCGGACCTCGTGGTGCCCGACCCTTCCAAGAGCCTCGCGCAGGGGGCGATAGAGCCGCTTACGAAGCCATCACTCAAGAACGAGATGAGGCGGCTCCTCAAATTCGCCGAGGATAGGGGAGTCTACACGAACAAGCCTTACGAAAAACTGACGGACGACGATAAACGAATACTCTTCGAAGGCGGCTCCGGGTTTTCCGGCGTGAAAGGGGTTTTCAGGCACCTCGAAGAGAAGAACTACAAGATGCACGTCAGGGTTTTTCTGAGCAAGTACAGGTCGCCCTTTACGTGCGAGGAGTGCGGCGGCTCGCGTCTCGTGGAAGAGGCGCTATGGGTGCGCATCGCGGACAGGAACATCGCGGAGCTGTCTGAGCTCTCGATAGGGGAGCTCGCGGAATTTTTCGAGGCCCTCTCGCTCACGGAATACGAGCTCGCCGTTTCGACGGAGATACTGAAGCAGATAAGGTCGAGGGTGGATTTCCTGAACAAGGTCGGCCTCGAATACCTTACGCTTTCACGTCTTACGCGGACGCTTTCCGGCGGGGAGGCGCAGAGGGTGAATCTCGCGTGCCAGCTCGGAGCGGCGCTCACCGAAACGCTGTACATAATGGACGAGCCTTCTATCGGGCTTCATCCGAGGGATGTCGACCGCCTTGTGGAGCTTATAAAGGAGCTTCGCGACAGGGACAATACCGTCGTCGTGGTCGAGCACGACTTCGAGATGATAAGGGAGGCGGACAACATCATAGAGCTCGGCCCGCTCGCAGGAGAAAGGGGAGGGGAGATCGTCTACCAGGGAAGCGTGAAAAATCTCCTCGGGAAGAAGGCCGATTCGCTTACGAGGAAATACATGACGGGCGAGGCGCGAATAGATGTGCCTCAAAAACGAAGGAAGGGGAGCGGGGAGAGCCTTACGCTTTCAGGAGTCCGTGAAAACAATCTCAAGGATATTACCGTTTCGATCCCGCTCCGTATGTTCGTGTGCGTGTCGGGCGTCTCAGGCTCGGGGAAAAGCTCGCTCGTAACGGACGTGCTTTACTCCGCGCTTGCCCGGAGGTTCGACGGGAGCGTCGAAAGGGTCGGCAAGTTCGGCGAGATAACCGGCGTGGAGAATATCTCCGGCGTCGTCATGCTCGACCAGGCGCCGATAGGAAGGAGCTCGCGGTCGAACCCCGTCACATACATAAAGGCCTACGACGAGATAAGGAAGGTCATGGCCGGAACGTGGGATGCAAAGTCGAAGGGGCTAACGCCGTCACACTTTTCGTTCAACGTGGCCGGCGGAAGGTGCGAGGCCTGTGAGGGCGCGGGCGTGCAGCAGATCGAGATGCATTTTCTCGCCGACGTTTTCGTCACGTGCGAGGAGTGCGACGGGAAGAGATTCCACAAGGACGTGCTCTCCGTCCGGTACAAGAACAAGAACATCGACGAGATACTTGCGCTGACCGTGACCGAGGCGATCAACTTCTTTTACGAAGTGCCGTCGCTGGGCAGAAGGCTGAAGGTGCTGCAGGATGTCGGGCTCGGGTATGTGAGGCTAGGACAAGCGGCCCCGACGCTCTCCGGAGGCGAGGCGCAGAGGATGAAGATAGCGCGGGAACTCGGAGGGAAGGGCGGAAAGGATCTCCTCTACATACTCGACGAGCCGACCGTGGGGCTTCACGCGGAGGATGTCAAAAAGCTGCTCGACGTCATAAACAGACTCGTTCTGGCGGGTAATACCGTTCTCGTCGTCGAGCATAACGTCGACGTTATAAAGTCGGCCGATTACGTGATAGACCTCGGCCCCGAGGCCGGGGACGCCGGGGGCTACGTCGTCGCATCGGGCACCCCGGAAGAGGTCGCCCAAGCGAAGAAATCCTATACGGCTAAATATTTGAGGCAGGCCCTTTCAGTCTGACGGCGCGTTCTCCAAGCGGCAATTTTTGAGCCGAATCCCGTTTTCATATAGAATAATATTCCAAGCTTCTTTCCCGCCTTAATTTTTTTGTAACGGCCATCTCCGGGACTTGTAAAACGGAAAACAGGGCTTATATAGATTTTTGATACCCACAGGGGAAATCGCACATGGCTTCACGAAGGGACTACTACGAGGTGCTGGAGGTCGAAAGGACCGCGAGCCAGCAGGATATAAAGAAGGCCTACCGCAGGCTCGCCATGCAGTACCATCCCGATCACAACAAGAGCCCCAATGCGGAAGAGAAGTTCAAGGAGCTTTCGGAGGCCTACAGCGTGCTCTCGGATTCGGACAAGCGCGCGAGGTACGACAGGGGAGGTTTCGCCGCGCTCGACGGCATGTCGGCCGAAGACCTATTCAGCAATATGGGGTTCGGGGATTTGTTCGGAAGAGGCACCGGCAGCATATTCGACGAGATATTCGGATTCGGCCGTGGCGGTAGGAGGGGGCCTTCGAGAGGGCCTAACGTCGAGGTCGAGCTGGTCGTGCCGCTCAAGCGCATACTTGTCGGGGGCGAGGAGACGGTCGAATATTCACGCACGGTCGCCTGCGGCGAGTGCGGAGGGTCGCGCGCCAAGCCGGGGACGGAGCCGAGGGCCTGCGCCGATTGCGGAGGGACGGGGCAGAAGGTGTTCACGAGCCGCCAGCACGGAATGACGCTTCAGCAGGTGGCGGTGTGTCCGACCTGCAAGGGCTACGGCTCGATAATCGACGATCCGTGCCCGCACTGCAGCGGAACGGGGAGAGAGGAAGAGAAGAGCGAAATAAAAATCAGGATACCGGAAGGCATAGAAGAGGGGACCGCTCTAAGAGTAACCGGGCAGGGCGGCATCAGCCCCGACCCCGACGGGCCTCCGGGTGACCTCATCGTGGTCGTTCACACGGAGGCCGACCCGAGATTCGAGAGAAGGGGCGACCACCTGCACAGGGTCGAGAAGATACAAGTCGCCGACGCAGTGCTGGGGATCACGCTCACGGTGCCGACGCTCGTGGGAGAGGTGGAAGTCAAAATTCCGCCGGGCACGCAGCCGGGCACTATCATGCGGCTCGCGAACGAGGGGCTGCCGAGTTTCCGGAGCGGACGGAGGGGCGATATCTACGTCAGGGTGCAGGTAGAGATACCCAAATCGGTTTCCACGGAAGAGAAGGAAATCTTCAGCAGGCTGAAAGAGCTCGGCGAGGAAAAGTCGCCGGACTAGAGCAACTCCCCAACTCGTCTAAGCGAGCCGCCGCGGTACGGCACCGCTTACTGCCCGCCCGATACAGCCGTCGAGGTGAACGGGAAGCTGAGCGAGCGGAAACCGTTGTCCGCGCTGTTGACGTAGCCGACGTCGAGCGTTACACGGCTCACCGTTTCAGGCAGCTCCTTGAAGTAAATGAATCCCTCGATCGACGCATTCGGATAAACCGTTCCCGGCATGAGGGCCCCGGTTACTATGTCTTTCGTGCTCACAGGCACGGGGTAGTAGTAAACCGGCGGCGGATAGTACCAGAACGGGGCGTAGGCGTAAGGCCTGTAGAACGGGCGGTAGTATCCCCACCCGCCTCCCCATGGGCCTCCCCACCCACCATAACCGAACCCTACCGAGACACTCGGATATGCCGGCGCGTAATTAAAGTCCGAGGTCGAAACCACGTCGGCCACGGTGTTGGGATTTATCGGGCCGTACTGGGTTCTGAACTCATCGAACATCACGAGGTCCTTATAGTTCAAGGTTATCGGGGCGTTCGAGAAGTTTTCTATTTCGACGTAGAACGGCGTTACGTAGTAAGGCAGGTTGCGCGGCGTGCCGGGCCAGTAGGACGGTATGACGGTTACCCTTACGCCGTCGTCGGCCGTCTGCATGCTGGGCACGGGATTAAACGACACGGCGGGCTGCCTGTATGCCGGGTAGCAGCCGGCGAGAACCGGTAAAACGAGGATAAGTCCAAGGCAGATTGCGGCAGTGTGCGAGTGAGCGCCCTTCATTCCTGTCTCCCCGAAGCGTGAGATGAAAGTCAGTACATACAAGTATAGTATAACCACCCGGTAGTTTCTATGGTAATCCGCCGCCGGGTTTCGGAAATCCTGCCGATCGATGCGGCGCGGATCGCCCGCCCGGCTTGGATTACAGGCACGGATTTGCTACAATAATTCCTCACAAATTCCACGGGAGACAGGTAGAAGAAAATGGGAAAATATCCGCCGGGCCTGGACGTAGCCGTCGATTACAAATTCATGGACGCGGTGTTCGAGAGGCGCTCGCGAAGGTTCGGCCTCGGGATGGAGATCGAAAAGGGGCCGCTCGCGTACAAGTCGAAGCACGAGCCCGTTCCGCTGTCCGAACTCGAAGAGGCGCTCATCGTCTGGAACGGCCTCGGCGTGAAGAACATAAACCTGTCGGACTTTCCCCCGCACGTAGGGCTCGATCTCGAAATGCAGTTCACGAGCAGAACTATACCGGCGCTCGGCGACGTGCACAGGACGGAGCTTTTCTACACGAACGACCACGGGACGTACATGGTGAAGCTCCACGACAAGCAGGCCGACGACTTCAGGGGCCTCGAGGGGCTCAGCCGCGAGGCGAGGGTGGACAGGATTCTGGAGCTCTTCAGGGAGTCGCGCATAAAGCTCGAAGACAAGAGGGCCGACCTGCCGTCGAAACCGCCGGGCATCGCGGCGCATAATCTCTGGAACGTCAACAAGCCGGGCACGACCGTTTTCATGCCCGTTACAGACCTTTCTGCGTGCATAATCAACCTCTATTTCTTCTATATGAGGCCCGACCACAGGTTCAATTTCGTCGACGAGCTTCACGGGCTCAGGTATCCGGGGACCGAGGAGTGGGTGAAGAAGGGACTCATCGACCAGGGGAAGAGAATGCCGCTGATAGAGGCGGAGCTCAGGTTCGCGAACGGCTACATCGCCGAGCAGGCGTTCATGGGCCAGAACATGGTCCTGACGCTCCAGACCCTCGGGCTCGGGGGGTGGCTCTTCAGCGGGTTCGCCAGCATGTTCATGCTGGGCGGAACGCCGTTCAATCGCGGGCTCGGGTTCAGGTTCACGACGCCTCAGCCGAAGAGCGGCGCAGGCAATCCGAATCCCGTCGCCGTCGGGAAGGACGGGCTCTTCCAGTCGTTCTGCCCGCCGTACTATAAAGACATGGGCGAGGCCGTCGAGGCGCTGAACGACATGAAGTGGTCGAACTGGGAGTCTCACACGATGCCGTTCAAGGACCCGGAGGGCGTGCTCCACGAGGTCGAAAGGCCGAGCAAGGAAGAGATACAGATCGTGAAGGACATTTGCAATTACGTCTACGACACATACGGCAGGTTCCCTGCGTTCTCGGACCCGATGTTCCTCCGGTTCATGGTGCAGGCGCATCACCTCGACCTGGATTTTTACGACAAGTATTATCCGCCGGGCGCGTACACGGAGAACCACAGGAACCACTTCAAGCTCTGGCACCCGGAGATACCGGACCCGTTCGAGAAATAAACGGCATGAAAAAGGTTT
Organism: uncultured Spirochaetia bacterium; assembly: GCA_964586675.1. GTDB lineage: Bacteria > Desulfobacterota_D > UBA1144 > Nemesobacterales > UBA2774 > JADLGH01. The sequence continues at coordinate 19,192 of CAZPHQ010000006.1, forward strand.
TCGTAAGCCTGGAGTATCCGGGCGACGCGGTCGAGAGGCTCGCGGGAAAGTACGAAGTCGTCGTGTTCAGGGAAGAGCGGCTGCCGACACGGAAGGAGCTGCTAGAAGGCTCGAAGGGGTGCTCCGCAGTCATTTCCACAGTCGCAGATTCCATAGACAGGGAATTCATCGACCTTCTCCCCGGCTTGAAGATAGTCTCCAACTGCGGCGTCGGGTACGAGAACGTGGACGTCGCGTACGCCACGAAGAAGGGGGTCATGGTAACGAACACCCCGAACGTGCTCACCGAAACCACGGCCGACCTCGCGTGGGCGCTCATCTTCGCCGTCGCGCGGAGGGTGGTGGAGGCGGATGAGTACGTCAGGAGCGGAAAATTCAAGACGTGGCACCCGTCGCTACTCATGGGGCAGAACGTTCACGGAAAAACCCTGGGCGTATTCGGCATGGGACGCATCGGCTCCGCCGTCGCCCGAAGGGCATCCGGGTTCGGCATGAGGGTTATCTATCATAACAGGAGAAGGAACGAGGCCTTGGAGAAGGAGACCGGAGCCGAGTACGTTGAGTTTTCCCGGCTGCTGGAAGAGTCCGACTTCATCGCCATAACGTCGCCGCTCAACGAAGGAACGCGCGGGCGGTTCGGCGCGGAAGAGTTCAAAAGGATGAAACGGAGCGCCATAATCGTGAACGTGGGCCGGGGTCCAATCATAAAAGAAAATGAGCTCGCGGCCGCCTTGAAAGAGGGGACAATATGGGGTGCGGGACTCGACGTTTATGAGAAGGAGCCCGAGATCGATCCGGGGCTGTTCGATCTACCTAACACAGTACTTTTGCCACACATCGGGAGCGCAGCCAGGGAGACACGGGAGAAGATGATCGACATGGCCGTTACGAGCGTGGAGCTCGCGCTCGAAGGCAAGGCCCCGAAACACCTCGTCAATCCCGAAGTGCTCGAAATCCTTAAATAAATCCGCCTATATCTGCCGTCGGAACGAAGCTCTCTCCACCCGGATCACTGTGAGTTCAGTGTCGGGAAGAGGTTCTTGTTCCCCGTGAGCTTCTTGATGGTTTTGAATATGTCGCTCTCTTCGAACTGGGAGGGATGTATCGGCTCGGACTCGTCGTCCTCGAACAGCCTCCAGTAGGAAATGAGAAGCGCCTTGGCCTTGGCTATCTGGAGCTTGGGCGACTCCTGCGGGCCGCCGAGAAGGAGCTCGATGAATTCGCGCCCCTTGTCCTCGCCGTACTCCCTGATGCCTTCATCCAGGAACTTCTGGTAGATGCTGCCGGGGGTGTCGTTATACGATCCCGCGGAGGCCTCGTAGATGTCTATGAGCTTCGTGGAAAGGTCCCTGATCTTGTTCATGTCCTCGTGGATGGTGTCTATCTTTTCCATGAGCCCCGCAAGATCGTTATAATCTATGTCGGAGAGATCGAAGCCTCGATAGTTAACGGGAACGTCAGAATCGAACTCGTCGAAATTATCTACCATCGCCGGTTACCCTCCTTCACTGGATTATATATTAAGAGTTTATGAATTATTCCCCGAACTTTCAAGCCCCAATTCTTATAAACCGGCTGTGAGAGAAACTGTTCGAAGAGATGGAAGACGTAACACCGGCGAAAATTTCGCTTTGATCAGCGCTACTTGGAGCCGAAGAGGGATTTGAACGGCAGCTTGAGCAGATAGAGAATTACCGCGGGCCTCAGAAAAATCGAGGCGAACTGCCATATGTCTGACGGGGCCATGTAGATCTTTGAATCCCAGACGCCCATCTGCCCGCTCAGCACGACGAAGTCGCCCTCGACAGCCGAATCGTTTACCTTGATCTCAAAATCACCCGCGGGACTTACGACCTTCATGGAATGGGCCTCCTTCTATGCGTGCTTGTAAAAGTCATTATCCCACAAAGGGGCCGGATTGACCAGAGTGTCGATAAGCCGGAACGGGGATTGAAATGATCAGCGCTTAAGATATGGCTTTTCTCATGACTTCGACAGGCGCGCTTTCACCCGTCCATATCTCGAAGCTGAGAGCGCCCTGGTAGAGGAGCATTCCGAGGCCGCCCACTGCGTTATGTCCGCGCTCTTTAGCTTCCTTGACGAGGCGCGTTTCCCTCGGCTTGTAAACGAGGTCGTACACGGCGGCCCGGTCTCTCAGCGCCTCGATATTTATTTCGAGGTCAGGGGAGCCCTGCATGCCGCCGGAGGTTGAATTCACCAGCACATCCGTAAGCCCGAGCTCTTTCGCCACGGCACCTGCGTCACCCGAATCGACAGGATATATCTCCGTTCCGGGGAACAGCCTTCCGAATTCGTCCGCCAGCTTTTTGGCTTTGTCGTGCGTCCGGTTGGCTATGGCGATCCTCTTCGCGCCGTTCATGCCGAACGCCGAGATGACGGCCCGCGCCGCGCCGCCCGCTCCGAGGAGAAGTAAGCTCGCTCCCTCGGGGAAAATGCCGAGCTCCTCGCGGGCGTCTCTCATGAAGCCGCCGACGTCTGTGTTGTAGCCCGTGAGCCTGCCGCCATCGTTCTTTATCGTGTTGACGGCGCCCGTGTGCCGCGCGTCGGGCGAGACTTCGTCCAAGTGCGGGATAATCGCCTGCTTGTGCGGGATGGTGACGTTCACGCCGCTTATGCCTAGCACCCTTATCGCGTCGGCCGCTTTGCCGACGTCGTCGGGATGAACGTCGAACGCGGTGTATACGCAGTCGAGCCCGAGGACTGCAAAGGCGCTGTTGTGCATGAGCGGCGAGAGGCTGTGGCTGACCGGGTGGCCGAATATGCCGTAGATTTTAGTGGTGGCTTTTACCTGCATCTCCGTCGCCCCCGTTTGGGTGATCTGAATCACTTCCGCGAAGCCAGGAGGGCTTCCTTGACCTGCCCGACGTCCCTTCCAATCTGTGCGACGAGGGCGTCGACGCTCTCGAAACGCCTCTCGTCCCTTATGCGCTCGACGAACTCGACGGCGAGCCGTTTCTTATAAATATCGCCCGAGAAATCGAATATGTGCGTTTCTATGAGGAGCCTGCTCTCGCCGAACGTCGGGCGGTAGCCGATGTTCGTTATGCTGTCGAATTTCCCGCCGTCTATCCGCGACCTGGTCGCGTAAACGCCCTCTTTGGGGAGTATCTCCCAGTCCGTATCCAGGTTAGCCGTGGGATAACCTATCTGCCGCCCTCTCCTTTCGCCCTCGACGACGCTGCCCTCGACGTAAAAATCATACCCGAGAAAGGCAGCCGCCTTCTTCATGTCGCCTTCCTTCAGGAGCTTTCTTATGGCCGAGCTGCTGACGACCTCGCCGCCGATGAGAAGGGGCTCCGCGACCTCTATCTCGAACCCGTCTTTTTCGCCGAGCTTCCGGAGAAGATCGGCATTGCCCTCCCTGTTCTTTCCGAACGAGAAATCCGGGCCTACGATTAGGTGCCTGATGTGGAGCTTGCCGACGAGTATCTCGTTCACGAACTCTTCCGCCGTCATGGCCGCTATCTCTTTCGTGAACGTGTAGCAGGCGGCGAAGTCTATGCCCTCGGCTTCGAGGAGCCGGAGCCTTTCCCTCATCGGGAGAAGGAGCGGGACGTCGATATTACGAAGTACTTTCTGGGGATGCGGGTGGAACGTTATCACGCACGAGCCGACACCCTTTTCGAGGGCCGACTGTTTTACGGCCGCGAGTATACGTTTGTGCCCCATGTGCACGCCATCGAAGTTCCCGATGGTTGCGGAAGTGGGGCTGCCTATCGGCTCGTCTGCGTCGAATAAGACCTTCATGCCTGCGAATAGTGAATGTAAGCGGCGGGGCGACTAAAGTGCGGCCGGAAAGAGGTCAAAACTCTAACAGCCGCCGTCCCGCGCCGGGCTATACGAATGCGCCGGGGGAGATTCCCGTCCCGGCCGATAGCGAAGTGAATAGTACCATAACCTTCTGAAAGTAAAAGCTTTAATCGGCAGGATAGTACGGGCCCGGCACGGCGAGGAGGACGTCGGCCTTACGTATGCCGGCTTCTTTCAGGAGGGCGATAATGATTATCTGGATCCGGCTTCGCCTTACGCGGTGCGGGGTCCTGTGGCGGCCGCAGGGCGTTTTTTGATCTTCCAGAGCATGATGATGCCTGTGATCACGAGGACGATGGAAATGAGCTGCGCCTGGGAGAGCCCCGGTACGAAGCTCGGGGTGGTTTCCCTGAAGAACTCGACGAGGAATCTCTGCGCGCCGAGAGCTATGATCGTAATCGCCGTGAGCCAGCCCGTGGGATAGTCCCTCTTTCTTATCTTCCAGAGGACGGCGAAGAGGATCAGCATGCAGATGGTGTCGTAGATTTGCGTCGGGTGCACCCTTTCGAGCGTGGGCGGCGAGCCGTTGGGGAACGCCATGGCCCAGGGGAGGTTCGTGGGAGTGCCGTAGTCGTCGCCTACAAGCAGACAGCCCACCCTTCCGACGGCATAGGCTATTATCAGGAGCGGCGAGGCGAGGTCGGTTATGACGAGGAACGGCACGCGCTTCATCTGCGTTACGAGCCACGCGAGGAAGACAGCCCCGATGAGGCCTCCCTGGAATGTGAAGCCCGACGACATGTAGCGCAGGGGGTCGTGCAGAAAATCAGTCAGCGGGACCTGCTGATAGAGAAATAGGAGCTTCGCGCCTCCGAGGCCGCCTACCACCGCGGCGATGAGAAGGAGGTCGACGAGCCCTCCGTCGAGGCCCTTTCTCTTGAACTCGGGCTCGGCGAGTATGTATGCGACGAGAAAAGCCAGGAGAACCATGACCGAAAACGAGGACACGGCTACATCTCCGATAGTGAAAAGTACCGGGTACATCCAACACTCCCTCTTAACTGGATTGAGGAATAAGTCTTACATGCTTCGGGCTTGTCCGCAAACAAGGCCGCAAAACGGAGGCCCGGTTTTTAAGAGACGAGGATCGGACGCCGCTATGCGAAGGCCAAACCGGAAAAAGCTGTGGTAGTTTTTTTCGTGATGGCCAGGTTCGCCGCTCTCCTGATTTTTCTCGTCGTGCTCGCCTCGCTGCCTTCCCCGGCGGAAGAGGCCGGACGCGCCGTAAAAGACCCTGCCGTATCATCTGCGGAAATAATTTCGCACGTGAAGTACCTGGCGTCGGACGGCCTCGAAGGGCGCGAGGCGGGAACCCCGGGGTCCGAGAAAGCCGCCCGCTACATCGCGCGCGCGTTCGAGGAATCGGGGCTTCGTCCCGCGGGCGACGACGGTACATTCTTTCAGGCCTTCCCGATTCCCGCCCGGCCCGGCCTCGGAAAGTCGAACTTTTTTCTCATGTCCTTTAAAGGCCGGACCGAAGGTCTCGAGCCCGGCGTGGATTATTCGCCCCTCGGGGTTACGGAAGACGGGCTCAGGGCGGGGGAGATAGTGTTCGCCGGCTACGGTATAAGCGCGCCGGAGCTGGGATACGACAACTACGGCGGCCTCGACGCACGGGGGAAGGTCGTTCTCGCGCTCAGATACGCGCCTCCGGGACTCGGGCGGCGCGGACGATACGTCGAATATTCTTCCCTGAGGTACAAGATAGCGACGGCCATGGAAAAGGGGGCGAGGGCGGTGATATTCACGACGCCGGCTTCGAGGAAAGAAGAGGAGGATATAGAGTCGGCCGCGCTGGACGTGCCTCCGACGGTACGCGGAATGCAGGCCATAATCATCAGGCGGGACGTGGCCGAGGGGATACTGGCGGCGTCGGGAATATCGCTCGGAGAGATCGAGAAGGCGCTCGCGGGAGGCGCGGGGAGCCCGCTGCCGCTTCACGGGGCCCGGGCGGAGATAAGGACAGAGCTTTCGAGGACCGGCGGCAGCGCCTCGAACGTCGTCGGCTTCATCGAGGGGAGCGACCCGTCCGTCAGCGCCGAGATAGTAATCGTCGGGGCCCATTACGATCATCTCGGAAGGCGCGCACCGGGCGGCGCCGAGATCTCCGATCGCGTATACGCCGATTACATTTACAACGGGGCCGACGATAACGCCTCCGGCGTCGCGGGGCTCCTGGAGCTCGCGGAGTATTTCGCCTCCGGGAGCGAAAGGCCGAGAAGAAGCCTCGCGTTCGCCGCGTTTTCAGGCGAGGAGAAGGGCCTCCTCGGCTCGCTCTATTTCGTCGAAAACCGTGAGCGGATGCCCGGAAGGATAATCGCTATGGTCAATCTCGACATGATAGGGAGGGTCAAGGGAAACGAGGTCAGGGTTTTCGGCTGGACGTCGTCTCCCGCCTGGAAGTCTGCCGTCGAAGCCGCGTGCACGTCGGCCGGGCTCGAAGCCAAATACGGCGGCCGGGCCCCGGGGCCGAGCGACCATTACGCGTTCATAATTAACGGCATACCGGCCGTCCAGCTATCGACGGAGGCTCAGGGGGATTACCACAGGGCTTCGGACGAATGGCAGAAAATAGATCCGGACGGCGCGGCGAAGGTGATAAGGGCCGCGGCGGAGCTGGTGAGCCACCTGGTTAACGATGCGGACGCCGGGGATTATTTCCCTTTCCAGGGCGAGTAGTCGATGTTGTGTATTATGCCCATCGAGTTGGCGACCGACCGCGAGAGCTTCTCGCCGTACTCGTCTATCCATTCTTCCGGGGCGAGCGCGTAGAAGTGGTTGAGGGTCATCCAGTCGCCCCCGCTTAGAATCCTGCCGTCGACGACGCTGGCGAGAAAGGCTGTCATGTCGCCGCCGTCCATCGCGTTTATAACCCTGCATTCGGCGTAGGAATGGGCGTCGAGAAGGACCGGGCTCCCGGTTACGCCTGTCCTGTATTCCACTTCCCGGAATTTGTCTCTCTCCCTTCCTGTGTAGAAGCCGAAATTCCTTACTATATCGAGCTGGTCCGTGCGGAGGAGGTGTATAGCGAAGGCGCCGCTACGCGTTATGAAGCTGTGCGTGTAATTTCCTTTCCAGATGCCGACGAGGAGCCTCGGGACGGAATGGACAATCGAGGAGGTGACGGCCGTTACCGCGACCTGGCCGTTTACCGCTTCGTCCGACGCGCTCGTGATGACGACTACGGGAGAGAGGGACCAGAAAATGCCGGCTACCGCGGAGGCTTCGTCTCTACTCATGCTGTTTTCCGAAACGCCCGGGAACCCGGGGCGTCACCAATGAAATCCTATCACGACCTGGCCGCTTATGAGAGGCGTTACGTTAACGTTTTCACTGTCGGGAACTATTATCTTTACGGGGTTTATGACGTAGCTCACGGCGTGAAGAAAACCGCTGTTCGTCGATTCGAGCCAGTTCGAGGTTTCTTCGAGAATGATCCCTGCCGGAACGCCTATACCCGGAGTTACCACGAGATCGTGGACGGAGGGGGATTGTATGACTCCCTCTATCGTGTATTCGAAGAGCGTGCTCTGAACGACGGAGCCCAGGGCGGACGTGAAACGATCATACCCCTTGGCTCTATAGTATAGATAAGAACAGGCGCCGAAGGCCGGGTGGGCTATCCAGTTGGTCGTGAACCTGTCCCCGTCCTCCCACTCGAAGTCCCCCCTTCTCTTTCCGTCGTTCTGGAACCCGAAGAAGTTCTTCCACCACCTGACAGGGTTTATGAGAACCTGGTTTTCCTTTCTGTTGATGTCCATCATATTGACCTGTGCGATGCGTATGAGCCAGAGGGTGAAATAAACGTTCCGGGTATTTTTCAGAAAATCGCCGAAATCGGCCAGGGATTTGTCGTCGGCCTCTTTTCTGAGCTCGATGGAGGGCTTTCTGTAATCGGTAATGTCTATGAGCGCTGCTTCGTTTATGGGGACGACGGGCATGGGGCGGGGGATGTTGTCGCTGTATATGATCTGGGAGCGGGCTGACTGGACGTTAAGAACGAGGAAACAGGAGACGGCCAGGAATCCCGCGCCTGTAATTTTCGCTGCCTTCCCCGAAATTCTCCTCAGCGGTACCATAAAAAAATAATAACATTATCGAAGCCGCAATGGTAGGATATATATCGGCTCCGGAATCTTTCATTCCGTTCGAGATTTAGAGCTTTCGGGATTAAAATCCCTTGACTATACCGACAAAATAATGTAATAATCTCAGGTATAAGTTTCATTTCGAAGAGGAGGAATTTGATGGCTAGGCTTTGGTCTGTAGTAGCAGTATCCTTTTTGTTGATAACTTTAATGTTTGCCGTAGGTTGCGGCTCTAACCTTGACAAAGAAATGGCGGACGCCGAAGCGGCTCTCCAGGCTGCGAAGGATGCGGGGGCCGAAGGGCTTCCCGAGTACCAGGCCGCCGAGGAATTGATCGAACAGGCGAAGCAGATGATGGCCGCAGGCAACAAGGATGCCGCGCGTGCACTCCTCGAAGAAGCCAGGTTTAAAGCTATAGAGGCCGAAGGAAAGGCCAAGAATCAGGCATACGCTCAGAATGTAGACGTAAACGCGGCTGAACAGAACCTTGCGAGCCTTAGTCCGGCGGGCTCACAGTACGGCTTGGTCGACATATTCTTCGACTACGACCAGTCGGCGGTCACTTTCGATTCCAAGCCCGTTCTGGACCAGAATGCAAACATAATCCGCAGCAGCGGTGACAAGTTCCAGGTCGTAGTTATCGAAGGATACTGCGACATCAGGGGCACCGAGGAATATAACCTAGCGCTAGGCCAAAGAAGGGCCGATTCCGCGGCTAACTACCTCATAGGTCTCGGTATTTCCCCGTCGAAGGTTCAGGCTGTAAGCAGGGGCGAAACCGAGCAGTTCGCGGCCGGTACCACTGAATACGATTATCAGCAGAACAGAAGGGCGCATTTCGTTCCTGCTGTGGGCTCGCCCAGTTTTTAGGAACGGTTTATGAGCGTTAAGGCTTTAATAGCTATGGTATTGATGGTTTCGGCTGCGTCGGCGGGCTGTGTGGCCACGCAGGGGGATGTAAGCAGTGTGTATGCACGGCAGACGAGGCTCGAAGCCAGGATGGACAGGCTTACGAGGGATATGCAGTCGCTGAATCAGAAAGAGGCGACTACTTCCGGGACGGATGTCGAGCTGAGAGAGAAGGTTTACCAGCTGGAGCAGAGCCTGAGAGACCTGAACGATGCATACTCGAAGCTCTCTGCCAGGGTGAATCAAATGAGTCTAGGTTCGGCCCCGGCTCCCACGACGGAGCTAGGTTCGCAGCAGCAGCCGGGTCACGGGCCTGCAGCACCGACGGCTGAAGTTAACGAGGCGGACGTTATTTTTAACAATGGGTATACGGCGCTTGGTGACGGCAATTACGAGGACTCGAGGGCGCAGTTCAAGGAGTTCCTGGCCAAGTATCCCAAGTCGCCCAAGGCAAGCGATGCGACTTACTGGGTCGCGGAATCGTACTACAGAGAGGGTCAGTTCGAAGAGTCGATTCTGGAATATCAGAAGTTCATCGATACCTATCCGAAGGACGGACGGGTGCCGCTTGCATACCTGAAGCAGGGGCTCTCGCTTGTGGAGATCGGGAAGAACGAGGAAGCGCAGTTATTCTTTCAGACTTTGATAGATAAATACCCGAATTCCGACGAGGCCAGAACGGCAAAAGAAAAAATTACAGAGCTTGCAGTTGAGCGTTAAACTGTTTATTATTATGTACTCGTTAAGTACTCAAAAAACTCTTAAAGGAGGTGCAGTAGAATGAAAAGGGATAGGCAGATAGTTTTTCTGGGTCTACCTGTATTCCTCGTTGCATTGCTCTATTTAGCAAGCTGCGCGACACCCCCGCCGACGAATGAGTTAGCGGCTGCTGAATCTGCAACGGCTGAAGCGACAGCTACATGTGAGCAGTGTAAACAGAGAGTATGCGGAGATGATCCCACCAGAGGGGATTATTGTGGAGCCCCCTGCGGTGAGGCCGAGCTTGCAGCTGCGCAGGCCGCTCTCGCTAAGGGTAAGGCACTTGCGAGCGAATTCTGCAGCGAGCTCGAAGCACGCAGAATGCTCATCGACGCGAAGGCAAAGGCAGACGAGGCTAAGCTGAAATGCGCAGTACCGCCGCCGCCGCCACCGCCGCCACCGCCGCCGCCCGCACCTGAGTTGAAGGACATATTCTTCGACTTCGACAAGTACAACATCAGGCCGGACGCTGCAGCGGTTCTCGAAGAGAACGCCGCTACCTTACAGGCTGACGCGAACCTTACGGTTCTCATCGAAGGTTATGCAGACATCAGGGGTACCCCGGCTTATAACCTTAAGCTTGCGCAGAGAAGGGCCGATTCTACGAAGGCGTTCCTCGTCCAGCTCGGTATCGATCCTGCCAGGATCACGACCGCAAGCGGCGGTGAAACGACTCAGTTCGGCGCAGGTACGACGGAAGAAGCCTACCAGCTTAACAGAAGGGCTCATTTCGTTGTAACGTCTCCGACTGCGAAAGTAGGTGCAAGGCTTATTTTTCAGTACGCTAACTGATAGAAGCCTTCGCTGATTGATACAAGGAAAAACCTCATCCTCGTAGTTCGAGGGTGATGAAACGTAAAGAATGGAGAGAAACTCTTCAAAGGGTTTCTCTCCGTTTTTTTTATGCTTTCGAAGCGCTCCCGATACTTGACAGTATTTTCTAATCCATGTTTACTACCTCCGGGTTTACCGGCGTTGGAAAGGTCCGATCTCAATGAAATTTAAACTCTCTAAATCCAAAGCGCTTTACAAGGCGGCCGAGAAATTGATGCCCGGCGGGGTGAACAGCCCCGTAAGGTCTTTCAATGCGGTGTCCGGCTCGCCGGTATTCGTCGCAAAGGCGAAAGGCGCGTATATATACGACGAGGACGGGAATAAGTACACCGATTATATGTCTTCGTGGGGGCCTCTCATTCTGGGGCACGCCGACCGTGACGTCGTCAAGGCGATAAAAAAGGCGGCCGAGCTCGGAACGAGTTACGGCGCCCCGTGCAGGAACGAGATCGAGCTTGCGAAACACGTGGTCAAGGCCGTGCCGTCCGTCGAGATGGTAAGGATGACGAGCTCGGGAACGGAGGCGACCATGAGCGCCGTCCGTCTGGCCAGGGCATGTACAGGGCGCGATTATATAATCAAATTCGAAGGGTGTTATCACGGGCACGCAGATTATCTTCTAGTGAAGGCCGGCTCCGGGGCGACTACGTTCGGAACGCCCAGCAGCCCGGGAGTTCCGAAGGCCTTCGCCGACATGACGCTGCTTGCGGTCTATAATGACATGGCCTCCGTTGAGGAGCTCTTCGGTCAGTATCCGGATAAGATAGCCGCTGTGATACTGGAGCCCATAGCCGCCAATATGGGTGTCGTCGTCCCCGAAGAAGGATTCCTGGAAAGCCTTAGAAGGATTACTCTCGAGAACGGATCGCTTCTTATTTTCGATGAGGTCATAACCGGGTTCAGGATGAGCCCGGGCGGCGCGCAGAAGGCGTACGGCGTCGTTCCCGACATCACGTGTCTCGGGAAAATCATAGGCGGCGGGCTGCCGGTGGGGGCGTTCGGGGGAAAAAGGGATATAATGAGCATGGTCGCACCTTCGGGGCCGATGTACCAGGCAGGGACGCTTTCCGGGAATCCGCTCGCGATGGCCGCCGGGCTCGCAACCCTGAAAAAGCTCGACGACAAGGCCAACTATGAAAGGCTCAGGGAGCTTACGTCCGCGCTCGTTTCGGGTATCGCGCAAATAATAAAGAAGCTCGGCGTCAAGGCCCGAATAAATTCCGTGGAATCGATGTTTACGCTCTTTTTCACAAGCGAGGAACCGAGGGATTATAAGTCGGTCTTAAAATCAGATACAAAAATGTATTCGAAATTTTTTGAAAATTTGCTCAGGGCTGGTATTATGTTTCCGCCCTCTCAGTTCGAGGCGGTTTTTCTATCGCTCGCGCATTCCGATAAGGATGTCGAAAAAACGCTGCGGGCGATACATAAGTCACTTGGTGCGCTTTGACTTTACACAGAGGAGAATGAGCTCCCACGAGGCAAGGCAAGTATAGATGGCTTACGTTTATCGTAGTAGGGTTCGAGCTCGGGTTTTCGGTTGTTGCGGGCATGCTGGCCGGGCACTATGCCGATAGATGGGTCGGAAATGAAACCCCGTGGTTTACAATGCTCGGGATTCTGGCCGGGGGCTTTGCAGGTTTCAATCTTCTCCTGAGGATGATAAAGAAAATTGACAACGGAAAGGACGGTCAGTCTGATTAACCTGCCTGCGGCGGGGACTGTAGAAAAGGCCGGGCTGATTGTCACGGCTCTGCTTGCAGGCGTCAATTATTTAATAGGCTCGAAAGAGCTCGCTCTCGGAACCGCGGCGGGCGGCCTTTTGTTTACGGCCAACTTCATGGCAATAAGGTTCCTCGTGAACGCTATAATAGGCAAGGCTTACACGAAAGGCTTCGGCATCTTCGCGTTCGTTATAAAGATGGTGGTGTTCCTGGGTTTGGTTGCCGCCATGTTCGTATTCGCAAAGGTAGACCTGTTCGGCTTTTTCATAGGCGTCACGGGAGTTGTGATAGTTATAATCGGAGTAAGCTTGAAAGGGAGTAAAGATGGGACACTTTAGCTGGTTCACACTCGTCGGGATGGATAAATACGATTACATCCTGGGCTCTATTCTCGTGCTTATAATCCTCACGCTCGCCGGGCTCAGCATCAGAAAGACTCTTTCGAAAAAGGACGCCGTGCTGCCGGAAGAAAAGTTCTCCTTGAGGACCGTATTCGAGATACTGACGCTCGATTTCCTGTTCGACCTCTTTACCAACATGCTCGGCTCGAAGAAGCAGGCGAAGAAATATTTCCCGCTCCTCGGGGCTTCCTTCTTTTTCATACTGTTCGCCAACCTCCTGGGTATCCTCCCCGGATTCCTCCCGCCGACCGGTAATTTCAACGTGCCCGTGGCGTGCGCTCTCGTTATATTCGTCATGTACAACTATTATGGGTTTAAGGAAAACGGGTGGGCGTACCTGAAACATTTCGCGGGCCCGGTTCTTTTCCTCGCGCCGCTCATGTTTCTTATAGAGGTAATAAGCCATTTCGTCCGCCCGATCTCGCTATCGCTCAGGCTTTTCATGAACATAACGGGCGACCACCTCATACTCGGAATCTTTACGAACCTCGTGCATTACATAATCCCCGCCCTTTTCGTCGGGCTCGGAATTTTCGTATCGTTCTTGCAGGCGTTTATTTTTACGGTGCTCTCGGCGATTTACATTGCGCTCGCGACATCGCACGAAACTGATATTGAATAAGTTGGTTTGAAGCAGGAAAAAATACTAAACAAGACCTACTCTACCAGGAGGTAAACAATGAAGAAGGTACTATCGATTCTGTCGATATTCGGAGTAGCGGTGCTAGCCGCGCTCGTTCCTGACGCCGCTTTTGCGCAGGAAAGCACCAGCGGTGAGCTGACGAGACTCGGACTCGCTCTCGGTGCGGGGTTGGGTATAGCGATTGCAGCCGGTGCTGCAGGCCTGGGTCAGGGAAGGGCGACGGCAGCTGCGCTCAGCGGTATTGCCAGGAATCCCGGAGCAAGCTCCAAGATTCTTACGCCGATGATCATCGGTCTCGCTCTTATCGAGTCCCTCGTTATCTATGCTCTTCTCATAGCATTTCTGCTCCAGGGAAAAATCTAAATACGTCTGCGGGGAGCCGGCCTACGGCTCCCCGCATCACGTATAAGACATTTTTGGGGGCGCTTTACGGGGTTTGCCATAACTTCGGAACGGTATTACCATACTGTTATGAGAAGCGCACTGTTTTCAATTCTTCTGCTCGCCGCGCTCGCCGGGTGCGGCGGGGCGACCGGTCTTATCCAAAAAGACGAGCAGGAGTCCCTCGCCAAATCGACCGACCTCTATTACAAGCTCGTGATGTGGAAGTATTACGAGAAGGCCGCGCAGTTCGTCGATCCCGAAAAATTCGCGGAGTATGAGGCCTTCGTATCGGCCAACCAGAAGGACCTCAACATTACGGGATACGAGATAAAAGAGATCACATACGTCGTGGAAGAAATCCCGCCTGAAGGGGGCGAAGGGAGCGAAGTGCCCGACCCCGACAGCGAGAAGGCCGAGGCCGACGTCAGAGTGATATTCACATATTACAAGTATCCCTCCGTTTCCGAAAAAAGCGCTATGACTGTGGACAGGTGGATTAACAAGGGGAAGAAGTGGTATATTTCCTCCGATTTCGGCGCGGCGTTCGAGTGATTAGCGCCCGGCATAGCCTTTCTGCTTTAACCTGTTCTATCTAAATGGCTTTACCTTTTGCGCCCCACAGTATGGGCATACATTTGCCGCCCTGGATTTCGGATAATGGCCTTTTCCCTGTCTTGAGCAGTTGGCACACCAAATATTCTTACATTTCTCGCACTGTCTCATATTGCCACCTCCGGTTCTGCAGACTGAGCATGATGCCATAATGGACCTCCTGCCATATAATATATAATTAACAAATCAATATAACAATAGCCGTGCTAATTGCAACCTATAAAAACAACTTCTAGCCCCGGATATGACTGAAGCCCGAGGAGTTAGGGAGAGGGTGGTTGGGGATCTGGGACCACAACTTAATGCTGGTAGCTTAGTCCATCTCTACATTTGTGTTTTGGTTTTATTTTTATATTGTTATATGGTCATTTTAAATGAAAGCAAGTAAGGGGGAAATTTATGGCAGTTTGGAAATCATACAGGGTAACCGACATCCTAAATGATATTGAAGATGAAAAATTCGTCCTTCCAGTTATTCAGAGGAGACTTGTATGGGAAGAGGAAAGAATGGAGCTTCTATTTGATACATTGCTTAAAGGAGATTCTTTTGGTGGAATCATGGTTATCGAAGAAGAAAAAGATAGCAAACCGCTTTTTAATTATAGAGTTTTTACTAAAGAAGGTGATATTGTGTCTTCAAGACCAGTCAGTATATTGCCACAACTTCAATATTTTGTGATTGATGGACAACAAAGGCTCCAATCGTTTTACATTGGCCTCAAAGGCAGTATTAAGGGCAAGGTCTTATTCTTTGATTTGTATAGCGATTACAATACTGAGTATGAATTCAGATTTCTAATCGATATTAATGATTCGCATAAACAAGTAAGAGATAAGACAAACCGACCTATAATGACACATAATTGGTATCAGGTAAGTAGACTATTAAAGAGATTAAAAGACACCAATGATGAAGAGCAAGTATCGGAAGAAATTATTAAGGCTCAGGAGATAAGTGAAAATATTCAAAAAACACATATCGCTAAAAATGTTAAAGCATTCTATAAGAATATTTTTGCTACAGAATCAGTTGGCGTATCCAAAGTTATTATCAATAAGTCGTTAGGCGAAACTTTTAATAAGCAAAGAATCGTTGAACTGTTTAGACGGTTAAATGATGGAGGTACAAAACTTTCTCCATTTGATTTAGTTGCATCTAAGCTCAAGGGCTTTGATTGGAAGATGGAAGGTTTTTTAGAAGAAGTTCTAGAATCGTACGAAGACATTAATCTTTCACAAGATAATCTTATAAAATTGATTTTCCTTCTTCAGGGTAACCATAATAAAGAAATGGCGTCTATTGAAGAACAAGATGCTGCTTTTGCAATTGAGAAAAGAGAACGATTTATATGTACGTTAAAAAGTCTTAAAGATTTTTTACTAAACTCAAAGCTTTATGATTACTATAAAGATGGTAATCGTTCATTCATACCATTATTTTTTATTGCCTATCATCTTTTCCATAAAAACATTAACAACGATGAGTTAAATGTATTTTTTGATGATTTTGATACGAGAAATGCTGAATTCCTAAGAATGAAGAAATGGGTCTACCATTCACTACTTAATGGAGTATTTCGTAGTAAAGGAGTGGGTTGGGTTCCTTACAAAACAGGAATAAGAAAATTATTGGAAGTGATACAGAATTTTAAAAGTGGGGATTTTCCTGTTGCAGAGTTATTCCAAGTTTATCAAAACCATCCAATTGCATTTACAACAGACTACCAAACAGACAATTTGGATCGGCTTGATGCTTCTTTTTTATTCTATTTGATATACGATCGCGACAGAATAACTAGAATTCAAGATGTTGATCATATAATGCCTAAATCAATATTGGAGAGAATGGGTTATTCTCCATCGAACATTAACAGCATAAAGAATTACCAACTCTTAGATTATAAAACTAATCGAGGAGATAAAAATGCAAGACCCTTTAAGGAATGGATTAATAATCTAGAAGTTTTCGATAAATCGGCATATGTAAAAAGACATCTGATCCCGCCTAATGAAAATATCTGGCTGGAAGATAAATTTGACGATTTTATAGCGGCACGAAACCAATTAATCCTTGATAAAGTCAAAAGCTATGTTGAATAGCGAGTCATATAATCATGCTGTGTTGAGATGACTTAGTATAATATGCAAATTGATGCCAGAGTATATTTATAATACATTGATGAAACTTGCTCAATGTTCGTAGTCATTCAGTGAGTATTTAATTGATACAACTTCCTCAGCTTCTGTCTTACTCTTTATTTCCCCTTCGAGCTGGGCTTCCTCGACGAAGCTGAGTATCTCTTTAAACATGGGGCCGGGTTTGTAGCCCATTCTGATCAAGTCCTTTCCCGTGATGAGCGGGGCGGGTTTTATCTCTTCGCCTTCGAGCCTGAACTCTTCAAGCTTTTCCATGACGAAATCGTAGGCGTCGAGCATGCCGTGGCTCGCGAGGCAGTCGGCCCTGTGGAGCGCCATGTGCTCTTCGAAGGCCGGCATTCGCACGAATTTCTTGAGCGTGCTCTTTTTCATGTGGAAGACGTCCTTGAACTTTAGATGTTCGCGCACGAGCTCGGAGATCGTCTCGATCTCTTTATTCGAGAACTTGAGCCTCCTGCATATCTCCCTCGACATTTCCGCGCCGAGCTTGTCATGGCCGTTAAACCTTATCCTGTCGGTAACCGTGAACGTCGGCGGCTTCCCGACGTCGTGAAGGAGCCCGGCCATGGCGAGCGTCGCCGAGACGCCGCCGCCCTCGTTCTTATAGAGCTCGTCGAGCACCATGCAGGTATGGACGAAGACATCCCCTTCGGGATGGAATTCCGGGGGCTGCTCGACGCCGCGCATTATCTCGGCTTCGGGGAGGATGTATTCGAGGAGGCCGCTTTCGCTGAGGAGCACGAGGCCCGCGCCGGGATTCCGCTGGGAGACGATCTTTACGAGCTCGTCGCGTATCCTTTCCTTGCTAACCTGATTTATTCCGGCAGCGAGAGATTTCATCGCGTGAAATGTTTCGTCGTCGATCTTGAAACCGTACCTCGCGGCGAACCTGACGGCGCGCACGAGCCGGAGCTTGTCTTCGTTAAATCTCTCTTCGGGGCGGCCTATGGTGCGTACGACTCCCAGCCCGAGGTCCTCAAGCCCTCCGGTATAATCGATGACCTCTTCGGTGAAGGGATCGTACAACATGCCGTTGATGGTGAAATCCCGCCTGAGGACGTCTTCTTCTTCGCTCGCGCTGTATGACACCGCGTCGGGGTGGCGGCCGTCGGAATAGCTTTCGTCCCTTCTGAACGTGGCTACTTCGAATTTGTAACCCACGACTATGACGAGCATGACGCCGAAGCTCGCGCCTACGGGTATCGTGTGCTCGAAGAGCCTCGATACTTCGTCCGGAGTGGCGCTGGTGGTGATGTCGTATTCTTTCGGGTGAAGCCCGAGGACCATGTCCCTCGCGCAGCCGCCGACGAAGAACGCACGGTGCCCCGCCTCCCGCAGCCGGGAGAGGAGCGTCTTACCCAGATCGTATAATTCGCTATCGAAGGGCTTTACCCCGAGGGTCTTTTTCATCGTTTGAAACTGCCGTTTTTGTAGTATATTTTACACGCTGCACGGAAAAGGTATCTTTTTAGATTACCCGAAGCGAACAATCATGAGCGAAAACACAATACATCTCCTTTTGAAAAGCAGGGTCAAGGAATTCGGGACCAGGCTTCTTTACCAGAGGCGGGACGGCTGGAGCTGGAAGCAGATTACCTGGCTCGATTTCGACAGGAAAGTGAAGAATATAGCCTCTTTCCTGATGGACCTCGGCCTCGGCCCCGGGGACAGGGTTGTAGTAGCGTCCTCGAACCGTCTCGAGGCCATATCGGCGGAAATTGCCGTTATGCTCGTAGGCGGGGTGATAGTCCCGCTCGAAATGAACGCCGCTTCGGAAGCGGTTACGGCCGCCGCGAACGAGACAGGGGCGAAATTCATATTTATAGAGCAGGGGGAATCGCTCGACGGCGTTCTGAATTCGATCGGGCTTCTGCACGGCGTCGAAAGAATCATAGTCTTCCCCGACGCTCACATAAAGAACGAGAAGGTCCTCGATTTCAAGGCTGTGCTGAAATTCGGCCTGATGAAGAGAAAAAAGCTAGAAGACGAACTTACGAAGGTGTCGGGCGGGGTCGACCCCGACAGCCTCGCGGCGGTTTTCATCGGCGCGGGAGGCGCAGCGTCGGAATTTACACAGGGCACGATTATGGACGCCCTTCGCACGATTTCCGGGAAGTATCACCAGCTCGGCACGGAAGACCAGTCGTTCTCCTACATGACCGCGGCGAGCCCGTTCTCTAAGTTCATAAATTACCTTACGCTCTACAGGGCCAGCCGCGCCGCCGTCGCGGATTCCAGGAAAGATTTTTACATGGACGTGGTCGAGGTTATGCCGACGCTCCTATACGAAACCGGGGCCGACCTCGAAGTGATTTCGGGGGACCTGCTTTCGGGAAAAAACGGCGCTTCGCCCGCGAAGAATCTCCGGCTCGAACTCGGAAACAGGGTAGGGCACATATTCGTCGACCGTCTGCCCGGTGAAAAAACCGGCCGTCTCTTTAGCGAGGCCGGGGTTACGCTTCACGAGATAAAAGAGCTTTCCGCCTAGTTTTCCGTTTTGTCTACGGTGCAGCGGGCGCTTCCGCTGTTAAACCCTACCAGCACCTCGTCGCCCTTTTTAAGCTGCGAGGAATCCTTTACGACGCTCTTTTCGGGAAGTTTATAGGTTACGCTGTAGCCGCGGTCTAAAACCTTCAGAGGGCTGAGGGCGTCGAGCTTTCCGGCGAGCGCGCTGTGTTCCGCGGAGACGGCTTCCAGCTTTAAACGCAGGAGCCCCTGCATGTCGGATTGAATCTGGTCTACTTCCCTCGCGTGGAGCTCGACACGGCCCTGGAGTGCGAGGGCGAGCTTGGCCTTTATCTCGTCTATCTCCTTCTGGACCTCGACCTTCTCCCTGACGGCTATCTCGGCGGCGTTAGAGGGCGTCGCCGCGCGGACGTCGGCGACGAGGTCGGCGATCGTTATATCGATCTCGTGCCCGATCGCCGAAATGAGAGGCACGGGGGACTTCGCAATCTCGCGTGCGAGGGCTTCGTCGTTAAACGCCCAGAGATCTTCCTTCGAGCCCCCGCCGCGTGCGAGAATTATCACCTCTATCCCGGGGACGGCGTAGAGCTTTCGGAGCGCGGCTATTATCTCTCCGGGGGCGTCTGCTCCCTGCACCCTTGCGGGAGAGACGACGATTTCGAGGTTCGGGAACCTTCTGTCGAAAACTTTCAGTATGTCCTTTAGCGCGGCGCCTGTGGGGGAGGTTACAATCCCTATCCGGAGCGGGAGGAACGGCAGGAGCCGCTTCCGGGCCTCGTCGAAGAGTCCCTCCGCAAGCAGCTTCTCTTTCAGCTGCTCCAGCGCAAGGGCCTGAGCGCCGACGCCCCTCGGCTCGATGTCCCTGACGTTAATCTGATACGCGCCCTGCTTCTCGTAAACCCCGATCTGCCCGGCGCATATGACATCCATGCCGTTTTCGGGGAGGAATTTTATTCTCTGATTCGACCACTTGAAGCAGACGGCGGATATCTGGCTGCCCTCATCCTTGAGCGTGAAATACCAGTGCCCGCTGGTGTAGTTATTGCGAAAATTCGAGATCTCGCCCGAGACCCAGACGTATTCAAAGCCGATCTCCTCTTCGATGGTTTCCTTTATGCGGGCTGTTAGCTCGGAGACGGTATATATCCGGGCCCGGAGAAGGTCTCTGAACGATATATCTTCTTCCATCGAGAGAAGTATTTTGGATGGGGGAGGGATAGTCAAGCTGGGGATAGTGCTCGGGCTGCGCGGTCAGTCGAGAAGCGCCGGGCTGGATTCCGCTACCTGCTCCCTGAGTTGGGCGTCGAGCTTTGCGCCGCGAAGCGTCGCCGCCTCCAAAAGCTGAGCGGCTGTGAGCTTCGAGCTTCCTTTCAAATCGGCGTTTTCAAGCACAGCGGCCCTCAGGTTTGCGAGCTTGAACGCGCCGCCGCTCATATCGGCCCCGGAAAGATTCGCGCCTATGAGGTGCGCGCCTTCAAAATTCGCTCCCGTCATGACGGCGCCCGCAAGCGTGGCTCCTTCGAGGTTTGTGCCGAAAAGGCTGGCTCCCTTCAGGATGGCACCGTCCATCCTGCATCCCTTGCAGAAGGCGAGCTTCATGTTCGCGCCTTCGAGGTTTACGCCTGACATGTCTACGCCGACGAGATTGGCCCAGGAGAAGTCGGGCTTTACGCCGGGATTCTCAGCCCGCCATTTGTTCCATTCCGCGACGCCGCTTTTTAGGATGTTAACGTGTTCCTGGTTCGCCATTTCGGGAAATTGCTCTTGATCTCGTATCGGTAAGAAGATCGTAGCAAATGCTACCACAACTCAAGAGTAAATTGTATCAAATCAAACAGATCGACAGATTTAACTGCCGCTCAATGTCGCTGTTGTGCTTATTTCTCTTTTCGGGTTCAGACTCAGGACATAATACAGGATGAGGCTGATTACCCCCATCTCGCCTCCGTCTTCGGCGATTTGCGAGTAGATTGATAGCAGACGGTTCTCAAATTTCAGGACCATGATATCGACCATATCCAGGACTAGTCCACAAAATGCCAGGACCGCAAACAGGAATACAAGATTATTTGAAATTCTTCTTTGTTCGAGACTGCTTCTATAATAGGATATTGCCAAAAGAACAAAAATTACAGAGTAGGAAATCAGGGATACCAATTTTCTCCAAAGTCGACGCCCTCTCAGGCCATAGGCCGGTTGAAAATTAAAATAAATAGCGACCTCAAGTCCGAATCCTTCGTGAATCTCCAAGCTATCGTCAAGGAGGACGTACAAATGAGACTATTAAGGGAACTGGAAGAGGTATGGATAATGTGCAGTATTATGAAACAGAGGTTCGTTAATAATAAAACTAGTATCTTGTTTACAGGATTGTCGAACCAGTGATCTAAAAATTTTTCCGCGAACAATTTTATTTTTCGTGCCACCTTTTCAAGCCGTTATCAAGATGACGAAATCCGAATGCAATCAGGGACCGTCATACGCCTGATTTCATATATTAGTGCATTTATATTTTGTTAAGCAGGTGATCCAATTTTACTACAATTTCTTGAATTTTGAATTTCACGGGTTTGTTCTATAACGGCGGCGTTATTATCCGAAGAATTTCAGAAGCGAGCGGATAATGGATATGGCTATCAGTATGAAGATGAGCTTCTGGAGGAAGCCGCCGGTTTTGGGGATGCTCATTCCTATCGGCTTTCCGCAGTTTATGCAGTTTGGGGTTTTCATTCCTATCTCGAAGCCGCAGCTGTTGCACTTGCTCGTTTCCATCTTTTACTTCACCCTTTTGAGCGCGGGGGCAACGAGGTTCGGGTGACGACTGCCGACCTCGGCCGCCAAGGTGGCCGTCACGTTCTTTATATCCCACTGCGCCCCTTCGGACATCCTGAGGTTGACGAGATGGTAAAGCTCCCAGAGCGTGAAGCTGCCTAGGGCGCGCCTGTTGTGCGCATTCGTTACGGTGTAGACAGCGGACTCCGTGAAGCCTTCGTTGACCAGCTTGCTATAAAGACTTTCGCTCTCTCCGGTTGCTTTCAACAGCAGATCCGTCACGCCTGCGCCCTGTATATTCGGGGGGACGGTTACGCCGTGAAAAACGGATGGGTCCTGGAAGAACCAGTCCGTTTTCCTGTGCCGGAGGAGCTGGTGCCAGCATGCCTCGCTTATGACGAATTCGGCCGTGTAGCCGACGAGTCTCAACGCAGATACCGGATTGTCGTACTTGCCGAGTTTTTCGACGCATTTGTTGAATAGATCCAGTTTGTTTTTGAAACTCATACGTAGGAGCTCTTCGTTTATAGCCTCATAAGACATTCCCGAGTATTCGTAAAGTAGCGCACCGGCGATATTTTCGAGCGCCGACTCTTCTGCGTCGGGCGTTCTTTTCCCCGTCCAGTCGATGAGCGTCACGGGGCGCGTAACAGTACCCCTGGTTTCACTCCTTCCTTGCGGGAGAGAGTCCGTTATCCGCGAAAGCGCTTCCCTCGTTTCCGTGATGTACTTATTTTCGTTCGCGTACTTCACGAGAGTGGGTACAGAGAACCTGACCTCGTCCTTTATCTCCTGAGCTCTCGTCCGTACTTCCTCGAATTTGCCGGAGAGGAGCCTGGTCAGCGAGTCTTCCATCGCGCGGGCGTTGCCTGTCATGCCGAGATTGGTCAGCGTGGCGAGCGTGAGGGCGTAGCGTGCGTCTTCGAATGCGACCTTTTCGAGCGCGCGGAAATGGGCCTTTTCTTCGCCGCCCTCGGGAACGGGCTCCGTGTCTTTAAGGTAGACGAAAAGCTCGTCGTTTATCCTGGCGTAGATGTCGTAAAGGTCATTATTCAGTCCGACGAATTCACCCTTTAGATTCGGATGAGAGTCGAGCTCACCCGGGACATAAAAATCTCCCTTCTTCGGTTTCTGGTAGCGCTGCGAATATTCGGTGAACGAGAGGTATTCGTTCGAAAGCTCGAGGAGCGACGAGAAGTGACGTGAGACCCTTTCTATACCGACGTGAACGGCGGCGTGCTCGGCGACGGACGCGTGGCCGTAGTTGAGCACCCATTTTTCGTGGAACTGGGCGGCCCTTTCGCGGCCGTGCTGCTCTTCCTGTATGACTACTTCAATATTATCCCGGAAGCTTTTCGCGCTCCTGCTGACGTAGGCGAAGATGACCGCGATCACCTCTTCGGGGATGTTGCTTACCGTATAGATATCTCTGTCGGTGTTGGATACGTATTTTTTAACTTCGGCGTTCAAGAGACTTCCTCGGTCGTTTATTCTCCCCGGGGATCGGGCGGCCATGCCGCTCCTGAAAGAGGAGTTTCGAGAACAGTATTATACACGTCAGGTGATTGTAATGCTTTCCTTCATTTTCCTGAGTATGTAGTTGAGCACCTGGCCCGGCCTGCCTGATATGACGGCGTCGACGTACTCGTCGGCGGGCGTTTCTTTCTCGCCTATTATCACGACCTTCGCCTTGTTTTCCTTGGCGAGGAAGGGGTAGGAGGCTATCGGCTCGTTGTCGAGGTTCGCGCCGACGATTAGAAAAAGGTCCGCGGTGTGAAGCCTTATCCACGCCTCTCTCGCCTCCCAGTGCGGAGGGGGCTGGCCGGGGAAGGATATCATGGGCTTCATCTGGTCGCTCCCGCATTCCCTGCACGCGGGAACCTCCGCCCCGTTTTCGAGAAGGGCTATTACCTCGTCGAGCGCGTAGTCCTTCCCGCAGCTGGTGCATGTGACCCATAGTATGCTGCTGTTTAACTCTATGACCGCCGAGCTTCCGGCCTTGTGGTGAAGGCCGTCTGTCGTCTGTGTGAAGATGCAGTCGAGGCCGCTTATCATTTCGAGCTCCGAAAGGGCCATGTGCGAAGGACCGGGCTCTGTCGATGATAGTAGCGGATATGCCTCTTTTAT
The DNA here is from genome assembly GCA_964586675.1 of uncultured Spirochaetia bacterium. GTDB lineage: Bacteria > Desulfobacterota_D > UBA1144 > Nemesobacterales > UBA2774 > JADLGH01. Next base: position 42,899 of record CAZPHQ010000006.1, read on the forward strand.
CTTCTTCCAGTACTCCGCCCGTACGGCCCTGTCTTCGCGGAAATCTCTTATGTGGGGATTCATCGCGGGGTCTGAAAAATCGGGCAGGCCGCATTCCGCCGAGAGCTCAGCGCCTGTGAGAACCACAATCTTCCGGGCCTCATTTATCCACTCCGCAACTTTCGACGCAGCGTCTGTAGCCATGCCAAGGATTATACAATTTCAGGGCGAGGCAAGTCAACGTAAGGAGGGTGCCGGCAATGCGCGATTCAGCATTTCCGCGGCGTGCAGGTAAAATACTTTATTGCATAATGCGCACGGGAGACGGGAACCGATGAGCAGTAAGCCTCTACAGATAACGGAGTTCAGCGACAAGGTGCTCTCTATCGTCTGGGACGACGGGCACGAGAGCCTTTATATTTACGAGGACCTCCGGCAGGCCTGCCCGTGCGCCACGTGCCGCCAGCAGAGAAAGACGAGCAAGAACGGTAAGCTGCCTTTCAAGAAGACCATTCCGCTTCGCACGAAACCCGACGGAATCAAGCCGCTTAACGTGGAATCCATCGGGCAGTACGCGCTGAAATTTCACTGGAACGACAAGCACGACACGGGGATTTACAGCTTCGAGTTCCTCCGAGACCTCTGCAGCTGCGAAGCCTGCAGCGCGTCCGGCGAAGAAGCTTGAACCCGCCTTATTCTATCTCGAAAACTATACTTACAGTCGCGTTTATCGTAAGGTCTCCCGGCTCTATGGGCGTTGGAGGCGCGGCGGCGGCCGATTCCTTAGCTATGGCGTAGTCCCTGTAGACAGGAACGGGGAAATCGTAGGACGGCGAGAGCTGGAGTATGCGGGTTATCTTCACTCCGGCCGCTTCCGCGAGTATCTGGGCCGTGGCCTTTGCGTCCTTCACCGCTTCGGCAAGGGCTTTCTTCCTGATCTCGGCGCTCTTCGTGGTGTCGAAAGTCAGGCTCGAAATATTATTGAGCCCGGCCTCGGCTGTCGCATCGATTATGACGCCGATCTCTTTTAGATTGTGGGCCTTGACCATTATCTGGTTACTCGCCCTATAGCCCTTGAATTCGGACTGGTTCGTCTGGTTGTTGTATTCGTATATCGGGGAGAGGCTGTACCCGGCTGTCGATACCTTGTCGTTCTCGCTGAGCTTCGCCTTTATCGCCTCCATCACCTTGTTCGTTTTTTCGGCGTTGTCCTTTACGGCCTGGGATGCGCTCTTGGCCGTTGTTTCGACCGCGAGGTTCAGATACGCGACGTCCGGAGATGCGCTCATCTCGCCCTTGCCTGTGACCGTGAGCGTTCTTTTATCGTACTGCACGTTCTGCGCGCGTGACGGCAGACTTACCGCGAAACCAAGAATGACCGTTGAAAGAAAAAGCACAGTTCTCAAATTCATGTTTGACCTCGGCTGACTTTTTAGTGACCGGCGCGTGCCGGAATAATTATACTCGATACGTACGATTCGAAACGAGAAAAGATTTCCCGCTCCGGGGCCGGGCTTGTAAGTCTTTAAATCCATTGTAAAATCAAATATCATAGACTCGTTAAAGGAGCCGTTTACCAAGACGGCTGCCGTATGAATCCTGTATAGGCAATGATCGAGAAGAAGTTAGGTTATAAATTCAAGGACGATGGAATACTCAAAACAGCTCTGACGCACAGCTCTTTTGCCAACGAGACTTCGGTTGAGAGCAACGAACGGCTCGAATTCCTGGGCGACGCCGTTCTGGGCTTTATAGTGGCGCGTGTTTTATACGACCTTTTCCCCGAAGCCGCCGAGGGGAAGCTCTCGAAGATGAGGAGCGCGATAGTGAGCCGGATGAATTTCGCCCATTTCGCGAGAGAGCTGAAGATAGACAAGCAGATACTCCTCGGCAGGGGTGAGGAGATCACCGGCGGGAGAAAGAGGCAGTCGAACCTCGCCGGGGCCTTCGAAGCCGTTATCGGGGCAGTGTACATCGACGGGGGCTACAGGAAGGTTTACTCCATAGTCTCGCGGCTCCTGAAGGATTGTTTAAACGGCAAGGAAGAGATCTTCAAGGACTACAAGACGCGGCTCCAGGAGATCGCCCAGAGGCAGTTCAAGAAGGTTCCCAAGTATAAGGTCGTTTTAGAGGAAGGCCCGCCGCACGACAAGTGTTTTCATGTCGAAGTGAAACTCGGCAGAAGGGCCATCGGAAAGGGGATCGGCAGCAACAAAAAGCAAGCCGAGCAGGCGGCTGCGAAAGAGGGGCTCGAAGAGGTCGAGCTCAGTATGAAACAGGCCTGAATCTTTTGCCCTAATCCTCTTCCTCGGCGTTGAGCCCGAGCTCTTCTATTTTCTTCGAAAGCGTATTCCTGTTTATTCCCAGCACCTGAGCGGCTTTTTTCTTGTTGCCTTTGGTGACGAGAAGGACGGATTTTATGAGCGGCCTTTCTATCTTCTTGAGTATGATGTCGTAAACCGAGCCCTCGGCCTCGGCGCTCGCCGGCCCGAGAAGATATTTCACCTCGCCCGATATTATCTCGGAGAGGGTTTCGTCTTCGCGCCTTCCGCTGTCTTCCATGTGGGGCGCGGCGACGAGGAGCGTGTCTTTCGTTATGACGCTGTCTGACGTGAGTATGAGGACTCGCTTGATCATGTTTTCGAGCTCCCTCACGTTGCCGGGCCAGTTGTAGCCCTTCACCATATCCTTCGCTTCGTCCGAAAGCGTTCTCGTGCCGACCCTGAGCTCTTTCGAATACTTGTTCAGGAAATGCTCGATGAGGGGTATGACGTCTTCGAGCCTTTTTCGTAGGGGCGGGATTTTTATCGTTATCGCGTTCAGCCTGTAGAAGAGGTCTTCCCTGAACCTCCCTTCGGCGACTTCCTTTTCGAGGTCCTTGTTCGTCGAAGCGATTATCCTCACGTCGACGGGCGTCGGCCTTTCGCTCCCGAGGCGGTAGAACTTTCTCTCCTCTAAAATGCGGAGGAGCTTCGTCTGAAGCTCAGGGGGCATATCGCCTATTTCGTCCAAGTGAAGCGTTCCCCTGTGCGCCTCTTCGAAGCGTCCCTGCTTCGAGAGCGCGGCGCCTGTGAACGCGCCCTTCTCATATCCGAAGAGCTCGCTTTCGAGGAGGTCTTTCGGTATCGCCGCTATGTTTACGGATACGAGCCTCTCGTCGCGCCGGGTGCTGTTGGAATGCACCGCCTTCGTGACGAGCTCCTTACCCGTGCCGCTCTCGCCGATGATGAGGACCGTGATGTCTCTTTCGGCCACCCTGCCTATCATCTTGTATATGTTGAGCATGGCCTGCGACTTGCCGACTATGTCCTGAAGGGAATCGGTTTCCCCGGTTTCGTGCTTCAGGAATTCGAGCTTCTTCGAATTCTCGTAGCTTTCTATGGCGCGCTGGACTGTAATTCTGACCTCGTCGAGGTCGAAGGGCTTGGCTATATAATCGTATGCCCCCTGCTTCATGGCGTCTATGGCGTTCTTGACCGTGTTCTGCGCCGTTATGATGATCACCGGGGGGTCTATATTCCGCCCCCTGAGCTCATTGAGGACGTCGAACCCTGTCATGTCGGGCATGGTTATGTCCAGAATGATGGAGGAGAAGAGCCCGGAGGACGCCGTGTCGATTGCCTGGCCTCCGTTTTCGGCGTACTGGACCTCGAAGCCCGCCTTTTCGAGGCACTTCCCCAGCACCCATCTTATGCTCTCTTCGTCGTCCGCTACGAGTATCTTCTTTTTCATGACATCGAGTTCCGGCTATGGTTGTTAGGGCGCGTTTGCGCGCACGTATTTAATCATAACCGCAATCCGCAGCATTTGGCATCAGCTTCCGGAAATCGGGAGAAAGACCTTGAACGCCGTCCCTTCGCCCGGCTGGCTGTCGACTATTATCGCGCCGCCGTGCTTGGCGATAATCTGGTAGACGAGGAAGAGACCGAGCCCCGAGCCCTCTTTCTTCGTCGTGTAGAACGGGCTGAAAATCTTTTCCGCGGCGTGCTTTTCTATGCCCCCGCCGCTGTCCCTGATTTCGACGGACAGCGTCTTCTGGCCTTTGAGGTGCTCGGTCATCCACTTGGTCGAAATATCGATGCGGCCCCTTTCTCCGACGGCTTCGTACGCGTTCTTTATGAGGTTCAGAAAAACCTGCTTTAAGGAGTTCCTGTCGCCCTGTATCGGTGGAAGGGTTACGTCGTAGTTCTGCCGTACCTGCACCCCTTCTCTCGATCTCGGGCTGGATTCAAGGTAGACGATCTCCATGAGTATCTCGTGTATGTCGACAGGGATGAATATGTCCTTCGCGAAGGGCTCGAGCTGCTTAAGCGTGTCGAGGAGCTCCTTCAGCCTGTCGGCCTCCCTTATAATCAACTCAGCGCACTTGATCGTTTCCCTGTTGTCGCTGTCCTCGGCTATGAGCTGCGCCGCGCCCCTTATTCCGCTGAGCGGATTTTTGAGCTCGTGGGCGAGGCCGAGAATAAGATGCTCGAACTTGAACGCGGATATTTCCTGGGTGCTCTTACTGCTGAGGAACTTGCTTCCGGAGAGGTCTTTCATCTGAAGGATGACGCCCTTAAGCTCGCCGCTCAGCGCGAAGAGAGGGGTGGCAACGGGCTGGATCGCGATCCTCTCGCCGCCTCTCAGCGCGGGGTTTATCTCGTCGCCGAATATCGTGCGGGATTCCTCCATGGCCATCATGGCCAATTCCTCTATCTCGACCGGCATGAATGTGCTGGAGCGTTTGCCGTAGGCTTTTTCCCTCGAAATTCTGAAGGTGCTCTCGGCGAAGTCGTTCATTTCGAGGACGGTGAAGTCTTTGTCCACTATGACTATGGATTCGGGAAGTGTGTCGAATAATTCCTTGTGGCTGACCTTCTTTCTCATGGATGCGCCGCCCCGCTGCCTCTCTCGCCGGATTACGTCCAGGTACTCTATTTTCCGTCCCCGCTCAACGGCGCGCCGGACCGGCGTTAAAGGTCCTCTATGCGTATGAACATCGTCCCCGGCCTTATGCGCGAAAGCCTTCCTATCTGCCTGAGCGCCTTGAGGAGGTCCTTCTCCCTGGCTTCGTGCGTCATAATAACGACGGGCACGTCGCCGCCGCCGTGGTGCCTTCCTTTCTGAATGACGGATTCGATGCTTATGCCGTTGTCGCCGAGCCCGCCGGTTATCTTGCCCAGAACCCCGGGCCTGTCCTCGGCCTGAAACCTGATATAGTACTTGTTCATGGTGTCGCTCATCTTTATGAGCGGCCACGAGCCCTTTTCGGCGTAGAGCCGCGGCGGGGAGAGGTGAGCGTTTCCGAGGGAGAGATGTTTTGCGATCTGAAGCGCGTCGCTCACGACGGCGCTGGCTGTCGGCATCATGCCCGCGCCCTTGCCGTAGAGCATGGCTGGGCCGAGCGCGTCGCCGACAAGGTATATCGCGTTGAACGCGCCGGAGACGTCGGCGAGCTGGGTCTCCTTCTTTACGAGCGCCGGGTATACGCCGGCCTCGAGCCCTTTATCCAGCGCCTTGGCGATGGCGAGGAGCTTTATTTTGTATCCGAGCTCGTCGGCGAAGGAGATGTCGAGCGATGTGATGTTCCTTATGCCCTCGACGTGAATCTTCCCGAAGTCGATGAACCTTCCGAAGGCGAGCATTATGAGAATCGAGAGCTTGTGCGCGGCGTCTACGCCGTCTACGTCGAAGCTGGGATCGGCCTCGGCGTAGCCTTCCTCCTGGGCTTCCTTGAGGACGTCGCCGAATTCGGAGCCCTCGTCCGTCATCCTCGAAAGTATGTAGTTCGAAGTGCCGTTTATTATGCCGTGTATGGAGAGTATGTTGTTCGCGGCGAAGCTTTCCTGCGTGGATTTGATTATCGGTATACCGCCGCCCACGCTGGCCTCGAACCCTACCTCGACGCCGTTTTCGGCGGCCTTGCCGAATATCTCTTTACCGTAATGAGCCAGGAGCGCCTTGTTGGCCGTTACGACGTGTTTTTTCTTTTCGAGGGCGGAGAGGACGAGGTCTTTGGCGATAGTCGTCCCGCCTATGAGCTCGATGATTATGTCTATCGATGGGTCGCCAATAAGCTCCCCGGCGTCTTGGGTTATCTTGCCTCTGGGTATCCTGACCGGCCTTTTTCTATCGGGGTCGATGTCGGCAATTTTCCTGAGCTCGAGGGTTATACCCGTCCTCTTCTTTATGATTTCCTTATTTTCGTCGAGGATCTTTATAACACCGCATCCGACTGTGCCTGCGCCGATGAGGCCGACGTTTACAACGCTCATGAAACGCTCTCCTTATTATGTCCCTTGGGCTTCAGGCCAGAAATTATACATTATTATATTTGACTTTAAACGAACCGGCGCTTAAATTATTACCGTTCCACGGGGCCGTAGCTCAGCTGGGAGAGCGCATGAATGGCATTCATGAGGTCGAGGGTTCGATCCCCTTCAGCTCCACCAATAAAATCAACGGGCTGCATAGGGGACGAGGCCTTCTTGGTCTCGTCCTTGCCTGTTTTTAAGCCT
>CAZPHQ010000006.1:49387-69034 GCA_964586675.1 uncultured Spirochaetia bacterium
TCGAGGGTTCGATCCCCTTCGGCTCCACCAGTAACTTATCTATACTGCCAGACTTCTGCATTTTATTATTCTTCACTATTCGATTAGAATTGTTGTTATAGAGAATCCGGGCAGACACTATCGACATGGAAAGAGCGGTAAAGCATATTGAGTCAAGGGTAAAAGACAAGCAACTTATAGAAGTCCGCAGAATGGAGATAGTGAAGGCTGCGGTAGAGCTCTTTGTTCGAAAGGGCTTTCACAGAACTACTGTGCGGGAAATCGCGCAAAAGTTCGGAATGAGCATAGGAACATTGTATGAATATATTAGAACCAAGGAAGATATTCTCTACCTTGTCATCGATTATATTCATTCAAGTGTCAGCGAGAGGGTAAGGCCTTCGCTCAAAATTAATGGCACTGCCAGAGAGAGACTGGAAAACGCTATCAGGTCTTACTATGCAATTATCGACGAAATGCAGGACTATGTAATATTTCTTTATCAGGAAACAAAATCCCTGTCGCATAATGCAAGAAAGTACATATTCAAATCCGAGGAAGAAATGACATCGATATTCGAGGAAATCATTCTCCAGGGTATCGAGGATGAAACATTTTCCATCAGCAAGAAAGACGTCAAATTTCTGGCCAACGAAATCATGGTTACCGGACAAATGTGGGCTTTCAGGCGCTGGATAGTGCAAAAAAACTACACCCTCGAGAGATTTATAGAGTTAAAAAGCGCCCTGGTCATAAAGGAGCTGGCCTCTCGTAATTAACATCCCGATCTGTGCTCCGTTTTAATCTCACAGCTGAAATAATTTTCGCTTTACACAAATTATGCGGGGGAATGGATAGATTATTGACTCTTTACGCATAATCGAGTGATCGTTCGGTCAGCATCTGTGGAATAAGAATTATAGAGTTTCTCCATAGCCCGATATCCAGGTACGCCGCCCATATTATATAATCGACTGTAAATACTGTATTATTCTAAAACGTTTCAAATTGTCGCCGAAAAAAGCTTGACATGCAGAACGGAAATATATTAAGATGCATATACTGAACAAGCGCTCAGTCGCCGAGTGCCGGTTGAGAATAACACAAGGAGGGTTAGTAACATGGGATTGCAAGCCAATGAATACAGTAACCCTTGGTTGAGCGATGGGGAGGTGCCGCCTCTGCCGCTCGATAGAGATCGAATTCACATTATTAGTCAGGGTGTCGCGGACCCGCAGTATGATTACGATGTCATTCCCCTTACGTACATACACGGAAAGCCGCTGGATGGCATTCGTAATCCGGGCCGACATCGAAGCCATGAAGGCCGTCGTGCCGGATCCGATCAAGGTGGAAGACGATGTAATAGAGTTCTGGTACGTGATACACCGGAATACCATGATCGGACCGTATATGGAGATGGGCGTAACTTTCGCCGCTTCCCTGGAAGCGAAAGATGGTAAAAAATATCTGGGCGGATACTATCCGTACATGTACCTTTCAAACGATTCGGGTATATCTGCGGGAAGAGAGCCGTTCGGGTTTCCAAAGAAGGCTGCATATATCGCTGCGTACGAGCATGGAATCAATGGTAACTATTTTAATATGCTCATGGAAAGACGCGGTTATATTCTTCACACTGCCAATGGCCGTTATTCCGATAGATCCCTCTCGGCGAGACCGGCATTTTACGGTAAAACCGACTGGGGTCGTATGAACTACCGAATTACTACGTCCCCGGATGTCTCGAACAGCATTCATGAAGTCACTTATCTTCCGTCCGATCTCCCTCCGGGTTTCGGTACCGGTCACCGCTTTATGATGGACGCTTCAAGCATCCGTACCGCAACCGGCGCCGATGTTCGTTCCTGGTTTATGCAAGGGACGCCTTTTGATTATATGGGCGGCCAGATACCGGCTACGGAAGTTGTAGGGCTCATCAGCTTTACCTTTAACCTGATAATCCCGGGAGCTCAGACTATATGGTCGAGGAAGGTTGAAAGGGAGGAGAAGGATTTCGGTCAGATTCTTTATTCGACTCCCTTCAAGTATACGATGCGTCACCGCTTCCTCCTCCCGCAATACAGTCAGGGAGGGATGTTGTGACAGGACGTGGGGATGTTTTGAGCTTTATTACGGATTGCTTGCCGTAAGCCCATTGCCGGATTGCTTCGAGTTCCTGTCCTGTAGCGTTCCCAGGGGCTGCTGCAGGACAGGAATTAATGTGGGTCGGGGTCGCGAATATTACGAAAGTAGAACGAAAGAAATGTTTCGCGGACATGAAAGTTAAGTTCAAGATGCATTTTCTGCGTACGGGATTATCCTCGAAGATGACGGCGTAATCCGGCCTGAGATAATTCCGACGGGTTTTCGTATTAATCCGGCAATTAAATCAAAATTGCTTTGAAATAAACTGACAAAATGTTGCTTTGAGTCGCGATTATGCGATTGACAGATGAGTTTAACATTTATATGGAGAGGTATTTATGAATCTGGAAGACAGGACGGTAAAAAGACTGAAGAAGGCCAGGGAGGACTGGGAGAACGAGTACCGGAGCGGACGGAAAAGGGAGGCTGACTATACGACGATCTCGGGAATGGAAGTCCCGCCCCTGGCAACACCCCTTGACCTGAACGGGTTCGAATATGAAAAGGACCTCGGTTTCCCGGGCTCTTATCCGTATACACGGGGCATACATAGCTCCATGTATAGAGGCAAGCTCTGGACCATGCGCCAGTTCGCCGGCTTCGGGGCGCCGGAGGACACTAACAGGAGGTTTAAATATCTGCTTCAACACGGCCAGACCGGCCTCAGCACGGCATTCGACATGCCCACGCTTATGGGTTACGATTCGGATCACGAGCGGGCACGGGGGGAAGTCGGAAGAGAAGGGGTCTCGGTTTCATCGCTTCAGGACATGGAGGTCCTCTTCGACGGCATAGACCTTGACGTTGTAACCACGTCCATGACTGTTAATTGCACCGCCTCCATTATCTTCGCCATGTATATCGTTATGGCGGAGAAGAGGGGAGTGAGCCGGGACAGGCTGGGGGGGACACTTCAGAACGATATGCTGAAGGAGTTCATAGCCCAGAGGGAGTGGATATCGCCCCCGGTGCCTTCGGTAAAAATAAATGTCGACGTGATAGAATTCTGCGCCCGGAATGTGCCGTTATGGCACCCGGTCTCGATCTCCGGTTATCACATCAGGGAAGCCGGCTCTACGGCGGTTCAGGAGCTGGCTTTTACGCTCGCCGACGGCGTCTGCTATGTCGAGGAAGCGCTGAAGCGCGGTCTCGATATCGATGCGTTCGCACCCCGCCTCTCCTTTTTCTTCAATGTTCACAACGACTTTCTGGAAGAGGTAGCCAAGTTCCGGGCTGCCAGAAGGATGTGGGCGAGGATAATGAAAGAGCGCTTCGGGGCAAGGAGCCCCAAATCCATGATGCTGAAGACGCATGCCCAGACCGCGGGCGCAAGCCTCACAGCACAGCAGCCCATGAACAACGTGGCCAGGGTCACGATTCAAGCCCTCGCCGCCGTGCTTGGCGGCACCCAGTCGCTTCATACGAACTCGATGGACGAGACCCTGGCCCTCCCGACCGAGGAAGCCGTGACCGTCGCGCTCAGGACGCAGCAGATTATCGCCGAGGAAAGCGGGGTCGTGAATTCCATAGACCCGTTCGGCGGGAGTTATTTGATGGAATCCCTCACCGATAAAATGGAGAAGGAAGCTTTTGCATACATAGACAGGATCGACAAAATGGGCGGGATGATCAACGCCATAAATGAAGGTTATCCGCAGAAAGAGATAGCGGACGCCGCCTATAAATATCAGAGAGAGTTGGACACTGGGATAAAGACGATAGTCGGGGTTAACAAGTATTCGGTCGACGAAGAGGTCCCTATACAGATCCTTAAGATCGAAGAAAAGGTTGAAGCGGACCAGAGCGAAAGGCTGAGGTCGCTCAAAAGAAGCAGGAATAACAGGCAAGTCAGTGCGAGGCTCGGGGACATTCTGCCCGCTGCCCGGCGGGGGGAAAATTTGATGCCTTACATTATCGAAGCCGTAAAGGAATATGCGACTCTCGGTGAGATCAGCGACATCTTCAGGGAAGCTTACGGCGTATACACAGACCCCGGATATTTTTAGACGGAATATACATCGATACGAGGGAGCGTCATGAAGAATGAGAGAGCCGTGAGAATTCTTATTGGAAAAGTCGGGCTCGATGGTCACGACAGGGGGGTTAAGATAATTTCGAGGGCCTTAAGGGACGCCGGATACGAGGTGATTTATACAGGGCTCCACAACTCTCCTCAGGTGGTTGCGGAAGCGGTTGTTCAGGAGGATGTCGATGCGGTCGGGATAAGTATTCTTTCCGGTGCGCACAACTACGTATTCCCGGAGCTGATAAGGCTCTTTAAGGAGAAAGGGATCGACGACGTAACGTTATTCGGGGGCGGCATAGTGCCAAAGGAAGATATCGAGCGTCTCAAGGAGAAAGGCGTCAAAACAATATTCGAACCCGGCTCTTCGACGGATGAAATCGTCAGATGGGTGAGAGACAATGTGACGGTCAGGGGATTATGACCGCATTCGCCGGCGCAGTCGGGAGTACGCGCCTTACGAATTTCTATCGTTACTTCGCTATGTTCCTCTTTATAAGCTGATACTGCCGGTTCTGCCTTCTTGCCGGAAGCGGCTTCGAAACGGGAACGGCTTTATTCGTTTGCAGCAACTCCAGTTCAATATTCCTACCTCGAAATAATGATATTAAAAGAGGTTTTATCGAGTACACTAGATTCTAACGGCATGTGGGTTCCGGACAGATAGCGCCCGATCCCGATTACTCCTTATGACGGGACGGAAGCGGAGGCGGTCGTAAGAATTTTAATTTATGACCGTTATCGGGGGATGGATAGGGGAGCAGGCCGTCATGGAAGACACGTCGGTATATCCGGTTTCAAACCAGATTGCTTTTATCGGTAATTATCTGCCCAGGCAGTGCGGTATCGCGACTTTCACCACCGACCTCTGCGAGGCCATAACATCCGAGTATACCGAGGCTGCGTGTATCGCCGTTCCTGTGAACGACGTTCCGGGCGGCTACCAGTACCCCGAGTGCGTGCGGTTCGAGCTCACGGAGAGGGATATCGAATCCTACCGCCGGGCCGCTGATTATCTCAACATAAATAATGTAGACGTCGTAAGCCTCCAGTTCGAGTACGGTATCTTCGGCGGGCAGGCGGGCAGCCACATACTCGCGCTGCTGCGCGAGCTGCACATGCCAGTTGTCACGACCCTTCACACGATTCTCAGAAACCCGGAGCCGGACCAGAGAGATGTGCTGGAGGAAGTCGCCGCGTTATCGGACAGGCTTGTCGTGATGAGCGAGCGCGGGGCCGAGTTCCTCAGCGAAATCTACGGCGTCCCCGCTGAGAAGATAGACGTCATCCCGCACGGGATACCGGACCTCCCGTTCGTCGACCCGAGCTACCACAAGGATGTTTTCGGCGTCGAGGGGAAGATTGTCCTCCTTACATTCGGGCTTCTTTCGGCGAACAAGGGCGTAGAGACCGTCGTGGCCGCGCTGCCCGAGGTCGTAAAGCGCTACCCGGACGTCGTATACATAATCCTCGGCGCCACGCACCCCCATGTTCTTAACCGCGAAGGGGAAGCCTACCGCCTCTCTCTCCAGAGACTCGCATGCGAAAAGGGAGTTAAGGATCATGTGATATTCCACAACCGTTTCGTGAGCAGCGAGGAGCTGATGGAGTTTATTGGCGCGGCCGACATTTACATAACGCCATATCTCGGCGAGGCGCAGATAGTTTCCGGCACGCTCGCATATACTCTCGGGGCCGGAAAGTCCATCGTCTCGACGCCCTACTGGTACGCGCGGGAGATGCTGGCCGAAGGGCGCGGCGTCCTCGTGCCGTTCGCGGACCCGGGAGCGCTGGCGAAGGAGCTGATAAATCTCATCGAAAACGAATCCGATCGCCACGCGATGAGGAAGCGGGCCTATCTCTTCGGGCGGGAGATGACGTGGCCGAGGGTTGCCGCGCTGTACATGGAAAGCTTCAAGCGGGCACGTACGGAGCGGCGGAGCTTCGTTTCGCGGGGCTTCAGCCTGGCGCCCTACGAGACGGCGCGGGGCGAGCTGCCGCTTTTAAAGCTCGACCATCTCCGGCGCATGACGGACGATACAGGCATCTTCCAGCACGCGCTCATGACGGTGCCGAATTACGAGGAGGGATATACGACCGACGACAACGCGAGGGCCCTTATAATCGCTGCGCTACTCGACGAGCTCGGCGTCGCCGGCGCACGTGAGCTCGAAAGCCGGTACATGGCGTTCGTCGCGTACGCGTTCAGCCCGGCGACCGGACGCTTCAGAAATTTCCTCGACTACAACAGGCGCTGGCTCGAGGTCATAGGCTCGGAGGACTGCCAGGGGCGGGCGCTCCTGGCGCTGTCTGTCGTGCTCGGGAGGTCGGGGATAGAGCCGATGCGGAGCCTCGCCGGGCTCATGTTCGACCGCGCGCTGCCTTCCATACTCGAAACGACGAGCCCGCGCGCGTGGGCGTTCACGCTCATAGGCATTCACGAATACCTGAGGCGCTATTCCGGCGACAGAAGGGCGGCGCAGGTCAGGGACGAGCTGGCCGGGAGGCTGCTGACGCTTTACAGGAACGTTCGCTCGGAGGGCTGGCTCTGGTTCGAGGAATCGCTTACTTACTGCAATGCCGTTCTGCCCCAGGCCTTGATAATGTGCGGACAGTGGATACCGGACAGCGAGATGACGGAGGCGGGCCTCGAATCCCTCGGCTGGCTGGCGGAGATTCAGCGTGCCTCCCCGGGAGGGCATTTCGTGCCGATAGGGTCGAACGGTTTTTATGTGAGGGGTTCCGAGAGGGCGCGGTTCGACCAGCAGCCTGTCGAAGCCCAGGCAATGGTGTCGGCGTGCCTCGAAGCCTACAGGGGCACCGGGGAGCAGAGGTGGTATGAAGAAGCCCGGCGCGCCTTCGAATGGTTTTCAGGTGGGAACGATCTCAATCTTTCAGTTTACGACCCGTCGACTGGCGGCTGCCGTGACGGGCTTCATTCCGACCGTCTAAACGAGAATCAGGGAGCGGAATCTACTCTTGCGTTTCTCCAGGCCCTACTTGAGCTGCGAATGGCTGAAACTACTATTCTATCAAGGAAGGCGAGATCATGAAGAACGTAAAATACTCGGAGCTCTTTCACAGGCACAAGAATAATCCCATACTGACGGCGGCCGACTGGCCGTACCCGGTGCACAGCGTCTTCAATCCCGCTGCCGTCACCATGCCGGACGGGACGACGCTCCTTTTATGCCGCGTCGAAGACAGGAGGGGGCATTCGCACTTCTGCGTCGCACGCTCGGAAAACGGAGTCGACAAGTGGCGGATCGACCCCAAGCCGACGCTCATGCCCGATCCGAAAAACTACCCGGAAGAGCTTTGGGGAATAGAGGACCCGCGCATCACCTACATCGACGAGTTCAAAAAGTACGCCGTCGCCTATACCGCATACACACGCGACGGGCCCGGCGTTGCGCTCGCGTTTACGGAGGATTTCTCCCGCTTCGACCGTGTGGGGGTGGTCATGTCGCCCGAGGATAAGGACGCCGCGCTCCTCCCGCACAGGATCGGCGGAAACTGGGCGCTCATACACCGGCCCATGACCGCCCCGCGCGCGCACATGTGGATATCCTATTCCCCCGACCTCCGGCACTGGGGGAGCCACAAGCTGATGCTGGTCGCCCGGCGCGGCGCATGGTGGGACGCGAATAAAATCGGCCTTTCGCCTCCCCCGATCGAGACGCCCGAGGGCTGGCTCGTAATTTATCACGGCGTCCGCATGACGGCGGGCGGCTGCCTTTACAGACTTGGACTCGCGCTCTTCGCCCTGGACACGCCGGAGCGCTGCATCAGGCGGAGCAGGGAATGGTTCTTCGCCCCCGAGGAGCTCTACGAGCGGGCGGGGGACGTCGGCAACGTCGTCTTCCCCTGCGGCTATACGATCGCGCCGGACGGCGACGGAATAAATCTCTACTACGGCGCCGCGGACACCAGCATCGCCCTCGCCACGGGGAAGATAAGCGAGATGCTCGACTGGCTGGAAAGAGAGGGCGATGTAATCAGCTGAATCCGCTCGCGTACCGGGTCCGAATTTATGACTCCTCTTTACGGAGGGGGGGTATGGCGCTCCACCGGGAATTATGAAATAATAAAACCTGCTTTTTTCGCAGATTTCTCAGGCCAGGAGCGCGCCTCGCGTTGAGCTATTTCATAAAAAGGTTATGCCTTGCGGCTTTCGGCCTCCTCGTTATGCTGCTGATAGCCGAGGGGATAACCAGGATCTTTCTTAACCCAGTCGATTATCTCTGGAGGAATCTGTCGTACCACCCGGTGCTGCGGTATAAAATAGAGCCCCATTCGGCCGGGCACGACGCCTGGGGCTACCGGAACAGGTACGTCCCCGAAAGGGCCGACATCGTAGCCATAGGGGATTCGCAGACATACGGGGAGAGCGCGCCGGCGAAATATTCGTGGCCGTCGATACTGGGCTCGCTGACAGGCAAAGAGACTTACAACATGGGCGTGGGAGGTTACGGGCCGGCAGAGTATTTTTATCTCTTGGGGAATAAGGCCCTCGGGCTCAAGCCGGAGGCCGTGGTAGTGGGATTTTATCTCGGGAACGATCTTGCGGACACGTACACGGCAGTCTACACGGTTGATCGCTGGCGTGACCTCCGGAGCCCGGAAGCAGCTCCGAGGCGGGACGATGATAAAGACGAGACGGCCCTGCTGAATCAGGCGCCGCTTTTAAACAGGCCCTCGGGGACGGGGCTCAGGAGATGGGTTTACGGCACGGCCAGCTGGTTTGCCGAGAACAGCGTCCTCTACAGGGTCGTAACCGCGTCTTATCTCGGCGACAGGATGAGGCAGAAGAAGATGCTCGATTTTGGGATAGAGATCACGATGCTGGAGTCCCCGGAATACGGTATCAGCACCGGGTTCACGCCTCCGGGGCGGCTCAAGGCGCTCGATCTGGATAAGCCGGATATCAGGGAGGGGCTAAGGCTCGCCCTTGGTTTTTTCGACAGCATGAACAAGCTCGCCGAAAAAAACGGCGTGAGATTTTTAGTGGCGATACTGCCGACGAAGGAGAGCGTCTACGGGGAGTTCCTCGAAGGGAACCGGAGCCTTCAGTACTCGGACGAAATAGACCGCCTGCTCCCGAACGAGAGGCGTGTGAGCGCCGAAGCCGAATCGTATTTCAGGGAGCACGGCATACCGTATATAAACCTCCTCGGGCCGCTGCGCGCGGCCGCCCTGCACGAGCAGATATATCCCAATAACTACAGCGGCCACTTCAACGAGAACGGTAACCGTATAATCGCTGAGGCCATCAAGCAGTATCTAGACGAAGCTCAGGCAGGGAAATAGACAGGCAAAAAAAACGGGCGTCCAGTCTTTTAACCGGACGCCCGCTCGATGTCTTCTGTGTTTATATACCGCTTCGGTTTTACTTCGTTATGTTCCTCTTTATCGGCTGATACTGCTGGCTCTGCCTTCTTGCGGGCAGCGGCTTCGGAGCGGGAACGACCACCTCTTCGGCGCGCGCCTTCCGGACTTCGTATTCGGCGAGCATCGCGAGCGCAGGGGCCGCGAGGTATTCGCTGCCCTTGAGCACTATGATGCTGGCGAGCATCACGTGGAAGCCGAGCCCCGGGAGGAATATGAACGCCGCGCTTCCGGCCAGGACTATGAAGAGGCCGACGAGCGCCTCCGTCTGCGCGGAGCTGAGGGCCCCGAGACCTAACGGAAGAGACTTGAACTTGTTCGTCCTCTGCCACGGTATCTCTTTCGTGAAGAGACAGGTTATGCTCGCGACTATGTACGTATGCGTGAGCGCGCTGTTGGCTATGAAAGCGCCGACCGTGTCCTTGAACGAGCACTTGAGATAGACGTGGTACACGAGCCATCTCAGGATGATCCCGCATACGAGGACGGCCAGGGACGAAATCCAGAGCGCCTTCGGCACCGCGACTACCTCGTTCTGGATTATCATCGAAGCGAGGGCCGCCAGCCCGAACGGTATGAACAGCGCGCCGAGGCCGATGTTAAGATACCCGACTCCGTGGTTCATATGATGAACCTTCTGGAGCGTCGTCATGGCCGAAGACTTTGCCAGGGATTTCGGCAGGTAAAGCCTGAAATGGCGCTTTAGCTCCTGTACGGGGCCGTATGTCCACCTGTAGCGCTGCTTCTTGTAGCCGAGGAACGTTTCGGGGATGAGGCCGCGTCCAAACGTCTCGTTCGTGTAAACAGAAGAATATCCCGCCGCGTGTATGCGGATCGAGAGCTCGGAGTCTTCCGTCTGGCACCATTCCGCCCAGCCGCCGGCGTCTTCGAGGGCCTTCTTCCTGATGAGGCACATCGTGCCTACTGTGAGCCCCGCGTCGCGCTCGTTAAGGCTCGGCATAGTGGTTTCGAAGAAATATTTATATTCCCAGTAGCACATTCTCTGGTAGAGGCTCGTGCCCCATTCCCTGTAGTCGTGCGGGGTCTGAACGAATCCCATTTTCGGGTCTTCGAAATATCCGACGAGCCTGTCGAGAAAATCCGGCTCGACCTGGTAGTCGCTGTCGACGACGCCTATTATTTCGACCTCGGACGAGGTGTGCCTTAAGGCGAAGTTGAGCGCCCCGGCCTTCGCGCCCTTTATCGGATCGACGTGGAAGAACCTGAACTTTTCGCCGAGCTTCGCGCAGTGCGCCTCGACGGGCTTCCAGAGGTTAGGGTCTTTCGTGTTGTTGTCTATGACCATTACTTCGAAATTCGGATAGTCGAGCCTCGCTATGCTGTCGAGGGTGGCTATGACGACGTCCGGCGGCTCGGAATAAGCGGGCACCTGGAGACATACCCTCGGGTGGCTCTTTAGGCCTCCCGGGGGGAGGGGGCTGTTGGGCCTGTCCCACTTTACCTTGCCTAGAACTTCCCACTGCTCGAACGCGGTTATTATGCCGCCGAAGAGAGTGATGAAGAGGAGCGGGTAGCCGATGAACATGAGCACCCTGGTTATCGTGCTGACTTCTATGGACGAGATGAACCAGAAGCCCCAGACTATCCCGAAAAGGGAGAGAATGGAGTATGTGACCAGGAGCAGGCGCCCCGCGATCGTGAAATTGCTCAGCACCCTGTGCGCCGCGGCCATAAGAACCATGCTGACTCCGGTGACGGCCAGTATTTCCGGGACCGGGTAGCCGATAAGCCATACCACGAGGGCCGAAACTACGTTTACGTTCAGGTATTCGAGAACGCTGAAGTAGTGTTTATCTTTTCCTATGAGGTTTTTAAATGTAATCAGCAGAGTCGAAACTACAAAAGAGACAGCTGCGTATATGTAACCGACAGTGATTAACTCACCAAAATTGAACATCTGAGCTCAAGCCTCCTGACTTCGCAGTCGTATTCGTGTTAAACGGTTGCACAATCCCTTTATTCGATTGTATGTGTCGTTTTTAATCGAAAAATCGGGGACCCATCACCCCGACGGTGTGAACGGTATAAAGGTGATCATAAGAGCGCGTACAGCCAGAGGGGGACGGCCGATATCGTCTGAAATCCGAAAATAGTAGTCTGGCTTCTCACGGCTCTAATTTGCATTTGCACAGATTATAGATTGCAAGCTCTGTGCCAACCCCCAAATGGCGATTATATTTAATAATTGCAGCCGATTATGCTGCGGAGCGGCCTGTGCAAGTACACAACTGTGTACTATTACACTAAAACTCTGTGCGCATTTACACAATCGGGGCTTAAAAACCGGCGTAATCGCGGCCTATTCGCCTTAAATTAAAATATTTTTTCAGATTGAAACCCTTTTAAAGCCGGGGGCTGTTTATCGTCGGGGAGGGGCGGGCGGTCCGGTGTGGATGGGCGGAGCAGCCGGGATGTTCCAGGCTGCCCCGCGCTCAGGTTTATTCGTATCTATTCGTCCCAGATGTCGAACCGTTTCAGTAGATAGGACTTATTCTGCTCGAACACCTTCGCCTGCTCCTGAACTACCTGCTCGGCCTCGTCGCTCGTCATGTTCATGACCTGCTGGCAGTAGCTCTTTACGCGCCCGAAGTAAAGGGGCGTTATGATGTCGACGAGCCGCCTCTTGTTCCTCTGCCACTGCTGGTAGATGTAGGCGAAGTCGTAGAGTATCTTACTCCAGAGCTCGGTGTCGAACTCCATCTCCTTGTTCGAGATCCAGGCGTTGTAAATTTCGTCGAGCCTCTCGAGGTTGTTGTCGTTCAGAATCTCGTCGTACATGGGCCTGAACTGGCGATAGCCCTCGACGAATTCTTCGTGGAGGTCGTTCATGCTGACGGACACAGCTTCGAGCTTGGGCTCTTCGTCTATCTTGTTATTTATCTGTATCGCCTGGAAGGGATTGTCCCTGTCCCAGTTGCGCTCGTATTTACCCATGAGGTAAAAAACGGTGCTCACGACCTGCCTGAACATCGGGCCGAGGTCGGAAGCGGGATCTTTCGCACCGTGGATCTTCGTGCCGAGATATGTCTGGACGACATTGAAGCCCTCGTTGATGGCGCATGTCGTCATCCAAATGTCGATGCCGAACCGGGCGACGTCGGTGTCCCAGACGTCTTCCTTCATGAAAAAGGCCGCGAGCTCCGGGCAGAACCCGAAGTCGCCGCCGATGGGCTGCCTGATGTCGACGCCGTAAAGGGCGCGCGTCATAGGGTAGACGATCTGGTTCGTTATGGTGCCGTCGAACTTGTGCCTTCTGTAAAAAGGGGCGACAAACCCGGCGGAGCCGTCGAGTATCGGCTCGACGATGAACTTCACCCACTCGGGCGTTATGCTCCTGAGGTCTGCGTCGAATACCGCTATCGCCTTCACCTTGAGCAATATCGCGAGCTCGAACACCGCCCTGAACGAGGTTCCCTTCCCGGGAAGGCCCCTGTAGATCGTGACCCTTCTGAGGACGCTCTCGGGAATCTTGGCCTGGTAGGCGTTCTCCCTCGTGTCGTCCAGCGATCCGCCGTCGCTTATGAATACCGCCGAGGTATGGTTCGGGAAGTGCTCCGCGAGCCCCCTGGCCACCTGCTCGACGACGAAGCCTATGGAGTCTTCGCAGTTGTAGCACGGTATCCCGACCAGTATATCCACGGACTTGATTTCATCCACCCACCAATTGACGTTCTTCCTGATAGCGGACTCGTATTTTCTCATCTCTTGATCAAACCTCGCTGTTTAATAACCATAAATAATATAGCATTCCGTCTCCAGTATAAAATTCCCGCGGCCCGCTCGCGCCGGCGTCCGCGAATCTGTCGGGTTTTATTCAGGGAGAGGGATTATCTCCGGGATCATTATTCATATTGCGCTTTAAAACCGGGCCTCCGGCGGCGATTGCGGGGTTCTCTAACCCCCGGGGAAAAGGCTTTTATAGTAGGCAAGATATTCCCTGCTCGACCGTTTCCACGAATAATCCTGGCCCATGGCGTTACTGACGAGCCGCCTCCATTCCGGCGGGTCCTGGTATACGGATATGGCCCTTTCGATCGTATTCAGCATGCTGCGCTCTGTGAAGTGGTCGAAGATAAAGCCGTTGGCGTGCTCGCGGCCTTCGTCGTAGTCGGTGATCGTATCCAGGAGGCCTCCTGTCGCCCTTACGACCGGTATGGTGCCGTATCTTAAGGCGATGAGCTGGCCCAGGCCGCAGGGCTCGAAACGGGAGGGCATGAGGAACATGTCGCTCCCGGCGTATATGCGGCGCGCCTTGGCTTCGTTGTAGCCTATGACGGCCCTGAAATTGTCTACGTAGTCGTCAGTGACCTGCTTCAGGAGCCTTTCGTATCCCTTGTCGCCTGCGCCCAGTATGACGAGCTCGGCGCCGAGGTCGAGTATCCTGTGAAGGGTCCTTACTATGAGATCAATGCCCTTCTGATGGGCGAGGCGCGAGATGACGCCTATGAGCGGGACGTGGCCGTTCGTGCTGAATCCGAGAAGGTTCTTGAGCTTCGTCTTGTTCTCGTACTTGCCCTTTATGTCGGCCGCATTGTAGCGGGCGTAGAGGGCCCTGTCAGTCTCCGGGTTCCAGTCTTCGTTGTCTATGCCGTTCAGGATGCCGACGAGCTTTCCGGCGTGAGCAACCGACCTTAAGACGCCGTCGAGACCGTAGCCGTATTCCCTTGTTTGTATCTCGCGGGCGTAAGTCGGACTCACCGTCGTCACCAGGTCCGACGTCAGGATACCGCCCTTCAAGAGATTCACCCTGCCGTAGAATTCGAGCTGCTCGGGGTTGAAGAGCGCGCCCGAGAGGCCGAACTTGTCGAGGAGGTCCTTTCCGAATATGCCCTGGTAGGAGATGTTGTGTATCGTGAACACGACCTCCGAATTCTTGAAGAAGGGGTCGTTGTTGTAGTGCTTCTTCCATTTGAGGGCGATGGGCGCGAGGGCCGACTGCCAGTCGTTACAGTGAATAATGTCCGGTTTGAAATCGAGCTCCTTCGCGATCTCGAGAGCGCCCAGGGAGAAGAATCCGAACCTCAAATCGTTGTCCCTGTAGTCGCCGCCCGGCGTGGTGTATAGGTGGTCGCGGTCGTAGAACGCGTCGTTCGAAAGAAGATAAACCTTCACTCCCTCGACGGTCGTTTCCTTTATGCGGCCCTTGTAGGGGAGCCAGTCTATCGTGACAATGACGTCGCGGTTAAGGTCCTTAACCTTGAGCTTCAGGCGCTTCAGATTCTTCCTGACTTCCTTGTAATAGGGAAGAATTACCCTGACGTCGCATCCTATTTCGTTGAGCTTTTTCGGCAGTACGCCGATGACATCCGCGAGGCCGCCCGTTTTCGCCAGGGGCTCCATCTCGGAGGCAATGAATAGAACTTTAATCAACCGCTTTCACCTTCCGCGCCGCCCGACCCTGAGACGGCTGTAATGACCCATACTGATGATATTAACGCATTTTTTCAGGAAA
Source organism: uncultured Spirochaetia bacterium (assembly GCA_964586675.1). Taxonomy (GTDB): domain Bacteria; phylum Desulfobacterota_D; class UBA1144; order Nemesobacterales; family UBA2774; genus JADLGH01. Next base: position 64,399 of record CAZPHQ010000006.1, read on the forward strand.
TAAACTAAGAAACGGTTAATATCTGCCGCTTTTTCGCGTAATTTCCGAGATCCAGGCCGCCAGCCCGGGGGCCCTGTAGCCCGGCTGGAGCCTCCATGCCCAGTTGCCCTTCCTTACGGCCGGGGTGTTCATCCGGGCCTCGCCCCCGAGGCCGAGGATGTCCTGCATCGGTATGACGGCCGTATCCGCCGGAGAAAGCATTGCGAGCTTTACGAACTCGGGGCTGACCTCATCGTCGTCTATCTCGCGGCCGATATATTCGAAAACGCGTTTCTTTTCGGCCTCTCCGGCCTCGTCTTCCCACCATCCGCGGACCGTGTCGTTGTCGTGGGTGCCCGTGTAAACAATGCAGTCCTCCCCGAATACAGACGGGAGATACTCGCCGTAGGGGAAGTCGTCACCGAATGCGAAGAGGAGGATTTTCATTCCGGGGAGGTCGTAGCGCTTTATTATCTCCCTCACGTCCGGGGTGATGTCGCCGAGGTCCTCGGCTATGAAGCGGTCTTTGTCGTGGCGGGCGAAAAGCGCGTCGAAAAAGGAGACGGCGTCGATCTCCACCCATTTCCCATCGAGGGCCGTTTTCTCCCCGGCTTCTATTTCCCAGTAGGCGACGAAGCCCCTGAAGTGGTCGAGCCTGAGCACGTCGAAGAGGGAGAGATTGTGGCTTATCCTGTCTATCCACCATTTGTAACCCGTCCGCCCGAGCTCGTTCCACTCGTAGACGGGGTTGCCCCAGAGCTGGCCGGTTTTGCTGAAATAATCCGGCGGGACGCCGGAGACGTAGACCGGCTTCTTTTCGCCGTCGAGCTTGAATGCCCCGGGATGGCTCCAGACCTCCGAGCTGTCGAAGTTGACATAGTAAGGGATGTCGCCGATGAGCTTTATTTCCTTGGAGCGGCAGTAGTCCCCGAGAGAGCGCCACTGGCTGAAGAAGAGGTGCTGGACGAACTTGTGATAGAGGGTTTCGCCGCTCGTCTTTTCGCGCCATTCGGCGAGGGCGCTCTTTTTCCTGTCCCGGAGCTCCTTCGGGAAATCGCGCCAGGTCGCCGCGAAGAGCTTTTCCTTGAGCACCATGTAGAGCGCGTAATCGTCGAGCCAGTGTTCGCTCTTCTCGCAGAATTCGAGGAAGGCCGCGTCTTCGGGAAGTCTCTTACGCGCCCTTTCGAACGCCGATTTCAAGAGCCCTGACTTGTAAGCGAGGGCCGCCTCGTAGTTAACCTTCTTACGCCCGAAGCGGGGCTTCTTTTTTATCTCGTCCCGGGTAAGGTAGCCGTCGGCCGCCAGTATCTCCGGGCTGATAAAGAGAGGGTTGCCTGCATAAGACGACGGGCCGCTGTAGGGAGAGTTGCCGTAGGGCAGCTCCGTCGGGTTAAGCGGCAGGACCTGCCAGCAGGTCTGCCCGGCTTCGTGAAGGAAGTCCGCGAACCTGTAGGCCTCGGGGCCCAGGTCCCCGATGCCGAAAGGGGAGGGGAGTGAGGATATGTGAAGGAGGATGCCGCTTTTTCTTTCTCTCATGACGCGCCGCGGGAGTCGTGTATAAGCGAAATTATTATCCGGGTTTCGTGGACGGTTTCAAAAGCGCGAGCGACCTTCCTTCCATAGCGTAGTGCTTTCCGGCGCCGACGGTTTTGCCGCCGGGCTTGTCGTTTTTCGTGTCGAATATGACCTGCCATACCGGCGAGAGCTGGCCGTCGGGTATCGTGAAGACGACGCCCGCTGGCTCGGCGTTAAGGAGAAGCATGAGCGAGTTGTCGTGCATATGTTTTTTCGCCTTTCCGGTTTTCTTGACGTTGTTCTCGACCTTCACTATGCTGAGCGATCGGAGGCGAGGGTTCTTCCAGTCGTCCTCCGTCATCTCCCTTCCGTCCGGGAGGAACCAGGTGAGGTCCTTGTGGCCGAACATGGCGTGCGGGACACCTGTGAAAAAGAGCCCGCGCCTCAGAACAGGGTACGCCTTTCTAAGAGCTGCAAGAAATCTTGTGAACTCAAGGAGCTTCTTACCGCTGGGGCTTATATCCCAGCTCATCCACGATATGGCGTTGTCCTGGCAGTAGGCGTTATTGTTTCCCTTTTGCGTTCTTCCGGCCTCGTCGCCCATGAGCAGCATCGGCACGCCCTGGGACAAAAAGAGCGTCGCCAGGAAATTTCTTTTCTGCCTCTCGCGCTGTTTTATTATTGCAGGGTTGTTCGTCGGCCCCTCGACGCCGAAGTTGAGGCTGTAGTTGGCGCCCGGGCCGTCGGCGTTTTTTTCGAGGTTGGCTTCGTTGTGCTTGTGCTCGTACGAAGCTACGTCGTTCAATGTGAAGCCGTCGTGTGAGGCGACGTAATTTATGCTCGCGTAGGAGCCCTTCTCCCTCATGCCGTAGAGGTCGCTCGATCCGCTTATCCTGTAGGCCATGTCCGGCGTTACGCCCTCGTCGCTCCGCCAGAAGCGCCTCACCGTATTCCTGTACCTGTCGTTCCATTCGGACCATGGGTCGGGAAAATTGCCGGCCTGGTAGCCGCCGGGGCCGAGGTCCCACGGCTCCGCGATGAGCTTCACACTGGATAGGACCGGGTCGCCGGCTATGTCTTTAAAGAGCGGGTGCGTCCTGTCGTAATCGGGGCTGTTCCTGAAAAGGGCGGGGGCGAGGTCGAACCTGAATCCGTCTACGCGCATCTCTTCGGCCCAGTATTTGAGGCTGTCGAAGATGAGCTTCCTGACGGCCGGGTGCGAGGAATTAATCGTGTTGCCCGTGCCGCTGTAGTTTAAGTCTTCTCCGTTGTTGCCGGGCACGAGGCGGTAGTACGTTTTATTGTCGAGGCCCCGCAGCGAAAGGGTGGGGCCGCCGCTTCCGCCCTCGGGCGTGTGGTTGTAGACGACGTCGAGTATTACCTCGATGCCCTCCTTGTGAAGGGCCTTTACCATTTCCTTGAATTCGTTTACCTGCCCGCCGGGGTTTTTGCTATGGGAGTATCTGATGTCCGGCGCGAAGAATCCGAGCGTGTTGTAGCCCCAGTAGTTCACGAGTCCGTTTTCGAGGAGCCCGCGCTCGGATACGCTGTGGTGGACGGGCATGAGCTCTATGGCGGTTACGCCGAGCGAGCGGAGGTGCGTTATAACCGCAGGCGAGGCGAGGCCGGCGTACGTTCCCCTGAGCTCTTCGGGTACGTCCGGGTGAAGCATCGTGAGGCCCCTAACTTGGGCCTCGTAGATTACCGTTTCCGACCACGGCACCCTGGGATGCGAGTCCTTCTCCCAGTCGAAGTCGCCGTCCACGACGACGGATTTCGGCATCCAGGCCGCGCTGTCTCTCGTATCCTCCACGAGCTTGTGCACACGGCGGAAGAGCTTGTGGTCGTAGTGCACGCTGTCGAGCATCACGGCCCCGGATATGGCCCTGGCGTAGGGGTCGACGAGGAGCTTCCGGGGATTGAATCTCTGGCCGGAAGGAGGGTCGTAAAGCCCGTGGGCCCTGTAGCCGTAGAGCTGGCCGGACGAAAGGCCGTGCACGTAGACGTGGTGAACATTATTAGTTCTGTATTCGAGTTTTATTCTATGGGTTTCGGGCTCGGGAGCGCCGGGGGCATAGAGGCAGAGCTCGATGTGTTCAGCGTTTTCGGAGAATACCGAGAAATTGACGCCGTGCCCGTCCCACTCCGCCCCGAGCGGTCGGGGAGAGCCGCGAGATGTTTTCAGCCTTGCCGGGGACGAGTTATTTCTCTTCAAAACTTTCCGTCTGCCGCTTCTCCTGCTCGGAATAAGTGAGTGAATTATACTCCTAACCTTCGTGTTTGAAAAAGAGGACGCCGAGCGGAGGGATGTCTATTTCGAGGCTGCCCCGGGTGCCTGAGTCGCCGGCCCAGACTCCGCCCTGGTTGCCGACGCCGCTCCCGCCGTAATAGTGCGAATCGCTGTTCAGCTTCTCCGCCCACCTCCCCGCGCGGGGGACGCTCAGTCTGTAGCCCTTTCGCGGGACGGGGGTGAAATTGCAGACGACGAGTATCATATCGCCCCTGGCGCTTTTCCTTACGAAGCTGATGACGCTCTGGTTGTAATCCCGGAAGTCGACCCATTCGAACCCGTGATGCGAGAAGTCGATCTCGTAAAGCGCGGGCTCGCTTCTGTAGAGCCTGTTGAGGTCGGACACCCACGATTTCAGGCCGCTGTGAAGCGGGAAGCCGAGGAGGTGCCATTCGATGCTGGAGTCGTGGTTCCATTCCGTCCACTGGCCTATCTCGTCGCCCATGAAGAGGAGCTTCTTTCCGGGATGGCCGAACATATAGCCGAACATCGCACGGAGATTCGCGAACTTCTGCCACACGTCGCCGGGCATTCTCCGTATGAGGGAGCCCTTCCCGTGCACCACTTCGTCGTGAGAAAGCGGGAGGACGAAATTTTCCGAGAAGGCGTAGAGTATGCTGAACGTGAGGGCGTTCTGGTGGTGCTTTCTGTGCACCGGGTCGCGGGAGAAATAGTCGAGTGTGTCGTTCATCCAGCCCATGTTCCATTTCATCCCGAAGCCGAGCCCGCCTACGTACGTCGGACGCGACACCATGGGCCATGCGGTGGATTCCTCGGCTATGGTCTGGACGTCGCCGTGCTCGGAATAGACGGAGAGGTTCAGGTTCTTGATGAATTCTATGGCAGGGAGGT
>CAZPHQ010000006.1:69044-109025 GCA_964586675.1 uncultured Spirochaetia bacterium
GCGCACCGCCTCCAGGTTCTCGCGGCCGCCGAACTCGTTCGGCACCCATTCGCCCTCGTTCCTGCTGTAGTTTAAATAGAGCATCGAAGCCACGCCGTCTACTCTCAGGCCGTCGGCGTGATACATGTCGAGCCAGAGCATCGCGCTCGAATTGAGGAAAGCTTTTACTTCGTTCCGGCCGTAGTTGAATATGCAGGATTTCCAGTCGGGATGAAATCCCTTCCGGGGGTCCGAGTGCTCGTAGAGGTGTGTCCCGTCGAAGAACGCGAGCCCGTGCTGGTCGCCGGGAAAGTGAGACGGGACCCAGTCGAGTATGACCCCAATGCCATTCTGGTGGAGTGTGTCGACGAGGAACATGAAATCCTCGGGCGCGCCGTACCTGCCCGTCGGGGCGAAGTATCCTGTTACCTGGTATCCCCAGGAGCCGTAGAACGGGTGCTCCATGACGGGGAGGAGCTCGACGTGCGTGAAGCCCGTGGATTTTATATAGTCCGCGAGCCTGGGCGCGATCTCTCTATAGCTGAGCCGCCTCCCGCCTTCTTCGGGGACCCTCATCCACGAGCCGAGGTGCACCTCGTAAACGGAGAACGGCGAGGAGAGCGAGTTCGGGCCGCGCCTCGTTTTCATCCACTCCGCATCGCCCCATTCGTACTCGGGCTCCCATACTACAGAGGCCGTTTTCGGCGGGGCCTCCTGCCTTAAGGCGTAGGGGTCGGCCTTGTCTACCTTGTATCCCTTAACTTTGGACGAGATGTGATATTTGTAAACTTCGCCCCTGCCTATACCCGGGACGAATCCTTCCCATATGCCGGATTCATCCCACCTCGGACGGAGGGGATGCGAGCCCCTGTTCCAGCCGTTCCAGTTTCCGATGACGGAGACGTATTCGGCGTTGGGCGCCCAGACGGCGAAGCGTACGCCGTCCTTGCCGTCGCGCGACGCCGCATGCGAGCCCAGCTTCTCGTACATCTTCCTGTGCGCTCCCTGCTTGAAAAGGTAGACGTCGAAATCGCTTATAAAACCCGCGTCCGCGTTCGTTTTTCGTTTATCAGACATGGCCTTCCGGTGTTGGCGGTTTGTTGGTATTTCAAATTTTTATTATACACTGTTAGCGTTTACGCGGAACAAAAAATCCCGTGTTCGCGTCTGCAAATAACCGTATAGTTATCTGTAAAGCGGGCGGGGGGATAAGCCCACTGCACCCGAAGGATGAAGAGGTGAAATGAGCGAGCGTAGTCCCTATCTCAAGGATTCGGCCGATTCCGCGGCCTTCAGGACAAGGATTCTCTATCATCTTAAATACTCCATAGGAAAGAGGCTGCCCCAGGCATCGAACGAAGACCTTTTCCGTTCCGTTTCGCTCGCGGTGAGGGAGCTTATTATAGACGGGATGTTCGACACCTCGGAAAAATACGACAAGAGCGATCCCAAGCGGGCCTACATACTCTCGCTCGAATATCTCACAGGCCGCGCCCTTTCGAATAACCTGATAAATCTCGGCGCCTACGGGATGTGTTCCGACGCGCTCAAATCCCTAGGCATCGATCTCACGGATATCGCTGAGACGGAAGTGGACCCGGCACTCGGGAACGGCGGCCTCGGGAGGCTCGTCGCGTGCTTCCTAGATTCGATAGCGACTCTCAGGCTTCCGGGTTTCGGCTACGGGATAAATTACGATTACGGAATATTCAGACAGACGATAGTGAACGGAAGCCAGGTGGAGCAGCCCGACCACTGGCTGGGCGAGGAATCGCCCTGGCTCATCGAGAGGGACGACGAGCTCTGCGTAGTGCCGATATACGGACGCGTAAAGATCGAGAAGGACATGAACGGGAATTACAGGCCGTTCTGGCGGGACTGGAAGTTCCTCTACGGCGTGCCCTACGACATGCCAGTCGTCGGTTACGGCACGGGGACCGTTAACTACCTCAGGCTCTACTCGGCGAGGTCCTCGAACGAGTTCGACATGAAGATCTTCAACAGCGGGGACTACATGAAGGCCGTCGAGCAGAAGATGACGTCCGAAACCATATCGAAGGTTCTCTATCCGTCCGACACCGTTGAGCAGGGAAAGGAGCTCAGGGTCATACAGGAATATTTCCTAGTTGCGTGCGCCGTCCGGGATATAGTCAGGCGGTTCTCGGCGAAGCACGCGGGGTTCGGCAGCTTTCCGGCCAAGGTCGCCATACAGCTCAACGACACTCACCCGGCCCTCGCTATCGCCGAGCTCATGAGGATACTCGTCGACGAGAACGACATGCAGTGGAACGCCGCGTGGCAGATAACGGAATCAACGTTCGGCTTCACGAACCACACGCTCCTTCCGGAGGCGATGGAGAAGTGGCCTGTGTCGCTTTTAGAGCGAGTGATCCCGAGGCACCTCGAAATCATATACGGCATAAACGACAGGTTTCTCCGTAAGATCAAATCGAAGTGGCCCGATTCGGTCGAACAGATGAGGAGGATGTCGCTCGTCGAGGAGGGGCACGCGAAACAGATACGCATGGCGCACCTCTCGATAGTCGGCAGCCATTCCGTGAACGGTGTCGCAGCGCTCCATTCGGAGCTTATAAAAACCGACCTCGTCCCGGATTTTTACGAGCTATGGCCCGAAAAATTCAACAACAAGACGAACGGCATAACGCAGAGGAGGTGGCTCCTCATATGTAACCCCGGCCTCTCGGAACTTATCGACGGCACGATAGGAAACGAATGGCCGACCGATCTCTACAGGCTGAAGGCGCTCGAGCCCTACGCCGACGACGCGGGGTTCCGCGCGGACTTCATGGACGTCAAGCGGAAAAACAAGGAGGCGCTCTCGGGACTTATCCAGAAGATGACCAGGATCGCCGTCAACCCCGAAAGCCTGTTCGACGTCCAGATAAAAAGAATTCACGAGTACAAGCGCCAGCTCCTCAACATAATGCACATCATTCATCAATACTTCAGCATCGTCGAGGACGGTAAGGACCTCTCCGTACCGAGGACTTACATCTTCGCGGGGAAGGCCGCCCCCGGATACTGGGCGGCGAAGCAGATCATAAAGCTGATAAACAGCGTCGCCTCGGTCATAAACGCCGATCTGAAAGTGAAAGGGCAGATAAAGGTCGTGTTCATGCCGGATTACAGGGTTACGCTTGCGGAGAAAATAATTCCCGCCGCCGATCTCAGCGAGCAGATTTCGACCGCGGGGAAGGAGGCGTCCGGAACGGGGAACATGAAGCTCGCCCTCAACGGCGCGCTGACAATCGGCACCATGGACGGGGCCAACATAGAGATAAGGGAGGAAGTCGGCGAAGATAATATCTTCATCTTCGGCCTGCGCGCGGAGGAGATAAAAGAGCTCAGGCAAGCGCACAGCTACAACCCTAGTCAGATCTGCGCCTCAAACCCGAATCTTAAAAGGGTGATGGACTCCTTTGAATCGGACGTATTCTGCAGGGAGGAGCCCGGGCTCTTCAAATGGATATACGAGTACCTCGTTTTGAACGGGGACGTATATTTTAACGTCGCGGATTTCGAATCGTACAGGGAAACGCAGGCACTCGCCGGGGCCGAGTACAGGAAGCGGGAGGAGTGGGCGCGGAAGGCGATACTCAACGTCGCGCGCATGGGGAAATTCTCGAGCGACAGGACCATTTCGGAATACGCCGGCGACATATGGAGCGTCGGGCCGCAGGACGAATGAGACGCCGCACCGCCGCCTCGGCGCGGCTGTAAAATTCACACATACGCGTGCAGGATAATGACTACGAAAAACAGGGAAAGACTAAAAGAAATACTGATCCGGAACTCGATACTCAGGGGAAAGTTCACACTCGCATCGGGCAAGGAAAGCGGCTACTACATTGACGCGCGGCTTACGACGCTCGACCCCGAAGGGGTCGGACCCGTCGCCGGAATATTCCTCGAAGAGATACTGAAAGCCCCGGGCATAAACGCCGTCGGCGGTCCGACGATGGGGGCCGACCCGATAGTGGGCGCTCTCATCGCCGAAAGCAACAGGACGGGGCGGCCGCTAAGGGGATTCCTGGTGAGGAAAAAGGAGAAGGACCACGGCACGGGGAAGCTGATCGAGGGCAGGCTCAAGCCCGGGGACGTTACGGCTGTCGTCGAGAATGTAGTTACGACCGGGGGGAGCGTCGTCACCGCCATAGAGGCTGTTAAATCCATCGGCGCCGAGGTGAGAAAGGCCCTCGTCATAGTGGACCGCGAAGAGGGCGGCGACGAGGCGTTCCGGAAAATGGCAATGGAGCTTTACTCGATTTTCAAAATATCCGAGCTGTTGTAAACGAAGCGGGGATGGCTAGTCGCCTTCCACTATCTGCTCGTTTCCGCCTATGCCGTACTCTTCGAGCTTTCTTCTGAGCGTGAGCCTGTTGATGCCGAGCACTCGCGCCGCTTTCGAGCGGTTCCATCCGCTTGCCTGAAGGGCTTCTTCGAGAAGGATTATTTCTGCTTCCCTGACTATCGTTCCGTAAACGTCCTCGCTGTCGTTAGAGACGAGGAGACTCTTTACCGAGCTTCGAAGCGCGTCCTGATATGAGACCCCTCCGGAGACGGCTTCGAGGGACGGGGCGCGCGAGCCGAGGTCGAGGTCGTAAGATGTGAGATAAAGCGTCTTCGTGAACGCGATCGCTTTTCGGATCACGTTTTCCAGCTCCCTCACGTTGCCCGGCCAGTCGTAATCGACGAGGGTCTTCCGGAACCTGGAGCTCGCTCCCTTTATCTCCTTTCCTATCTGATTGCTGTGACGCCTCGTGAAGCATTCGAAAAGCAGCGGGATGTCCTGCCTTCTTTCCCTTAGCGCGGGGAGATGTATGCGGACGACGTTGATGCGGAAATAGAGGTCTTCCCTGAACTTCCCTTCCTTGACCATCTTGTCGAGGTTCTTGTTCGTCGCCGAGATTATCCTCACGTCAACCGATATTTCCCTGTTGGAGCCGAGCCTGTGAAACGTCCCGCTCTGAAGGACGCGGAGGACCTTCGCCTGGAGGGCGAGCGGCATGTCGCCTAGCTCGTCGAGGAAGATAGTCCCGCCGTCGGCCTCCTCGAACTTCCCGATGCGCGCCGAGCTGGCGCCTGTGAACGCGCCCTTTTCATATCCGAAGAGCTCGGCTTCGAGGAGCGTCTCGGGTATGGCCGCGCAGTTGAGTATGACGAACGGCTTTTCCCACCTGGTGCTGACCTTCCACACGGATTCGGCGACGAGCTCCTTGCCCGTTCCGCTCTCGCCTGTGATGAGCACGGGGACGTCGACCCTTCCGACCTGGCCTATGAGCTTGCACACTTCCTGGAGCATGGGGGAGTCGCCCACTATCGCGCAGGTTACGCTCGTCGACCCCTCGACGTGCCCGTGAAAATTCATGAGGTTCTCTTCGAGCTCCGTACGTATGCCGAGGGCGCGTTTTATCGATTCCTCTAGGCCGGAATTCGCGAACGGCCTGAATATGCAGTCGAACGCGCCGAACGTCATGGACTCGATGAGGTATCTCGTTCCGCGCTGCCGCGTGACGACGATGACGAAATGCTTGTCCTTGAGCGGCGAGAGGTTGCCTATGCCCGAGGTGTCGGCGTCGAGAATTACGACTTCCGCGTCTTTGTCCGCGATGTCTTCGGCTTTGGAATAAATCTTGAGCTCGGAGAAATCGATTATTTCCCTGATTTCTTCCGGCAGGGTCTGGTCTTCTGTGAGGATTCCTATTCTTCCTGTCATGTCCTGGCGCTGTTCCTGGAGTTTGAATTAATTGTAGCAAAAATATACAGGCTGATTATGTTGTAAACAAGGCGCCGAGGCGCGATTCTTTGTATTCTCTTGTAATTAATCAATATTATATTGGCATCTAAATTGCGAAAACTACTCTGTAACCACTCTGTGCAGCGAGTGACATGCACAAATTTGTGCAGGATTATTTTCAATATCGTGTATCTTGGCAAGCTCGGCACGGCTCCATTCGCAGCGCCGAATCGTCCGGCGGCGTATGAAAAATACCCGGGCCTGTTTCTGGTATAATACGGTTTACAGGCTAAGGGAAATTCGGGAATAGTCACAGGCGAATATGGAAGCGGTTCGGGGATGTTGCCGCGGGAGCGGTAACGATGGCGCCGACTCGCGCGGGTAATGAATCGGGTAACTCCGATTTTTGATATATAATAAGATTGTCGACTGTATTTTCAGGGAGGTAGACGGCAATGGGCGTTTCGGCCACTGCCAGTAAAAACCAGCGGATAGACGCCAGCCCTAAAAGGGATTTCGGCCCGGAAGAAGTAGCGGCTCTCAATCAGGAGTTCGAAGGCAGGGACGCGAGAGAGGTGCTCAAGTGGGCCGTGGACAACCTCCATTCGCGGGTCGCCCTGGCGACGAGCTTTCAGGCGCAGGGCATGGTGCTTATAGACATGATCATGGATATAAGCCGGGACGCGCGGATATTCACTCTCGACACCGGACGCCTTAACCAGGAAACCTACGACGTGATGGACGAGGTAAGGAAGAGGTACGGCGTTAACGTGGAAATCCTCTTCCCCGACGCGCACGATGTCGAAGAGATGGTGAGAGAAAAGGGCGCCAACTTATTTTACTACGGTAAGGCCAACAGGATACACTGCTGCGACATAAGGAAGGTTCGGCCGCTGAAGAAATATCTCCTCGGGCTCGACGGCTGGATAACCTCGATAAGGCGAGACCAGACGGAGAGCAGGGCGCAGGCGGAGAGGTTCGAAATCGACGCCCAGCACGGCGGAATACTCAAGATCAATCCGCTCGTCGACTGGACCAACGACGAGGTCTGGGATTACATTCGCAAGAACAGGGTTCCATACAACAAGCTTCACGACATGGGATATCCCAGCATAGGGTGCGCCCCGTGCACGCGCGCCATAAAGCCCGGCGAGGACGAAAGGGCCGGCAGGTGGTGGTGGGAGAGCGGCACCGATAAGGAATGCGGCCTTCACTTCACCCACGAAAAGAATTCCTGAATCATCTCCGAATCCGGTGCGGGCAGGAATTCTCCCGGCCGGAAATCCAGTTTAATCATCGAATATAAATTCCGGGGTTTCGGCGGGGGTCTAAAGCTACTGGATTTTTCTCTCCGCGGGTTCCTTCTCGTTTACGAAAGGGACGGGCGAGGCGTGGTGGATAACAATGAGCCAGCCGGAATCCGTTTTCTCGAAGATGTTGGTCGAGACGGAGACGTTCATCGTGACGGGGTCGCGCCTGGCATAGGTCAGCTCCTGTATGCATGTGACGGAGGCTGCGTCGCCCACGATGTCGACAGTGATATTATGAAGCCTGATGCGGAGCCTGTCGTCGGGGTCGAAAATATTCTCCCAGCTCTGCATTATAGCTTCCCAGCCGCGTAGCATCATCCACCCGGGGTGCATGCAGCCGGCTCTCCCGTCCCTGACGAAGACCGTCTTCATCAGATCGAGGTCCCTTTTGCCGAGGGCTTCGTAGAACCTCTTGTTGGTCTCGAGTATTTTGTCTTTTTCAGAAGTTTCAGCCATTGGAGTAAACCTATATATACCTGAATTCAGCCGGGATTTCCTATGCTGAAACCTGGTGCGGTGCGCGCTATTTCCTGAAGAGGGCAAGGTATGCGAGAACGGGCCGGGGCGACCTGCCTATCTGCGCCTGGGAGAACTTCCTGTCGGGAGCGACGAACTCCACCTCGAATCCCCTTTTCAGGAGCTCGACGACGAGCGAGGCGAGGCGGCTTATCTGGTGCTCGAGCCTTCTTTCGTCAGTCTCCGGATTGAACTCGATCACGGCGCCGGGGGATTCGCTCTGCTCCATTTCCTTCACCATGAGCCTTCCCCTCCTGGCGCTCGTCTTCCAGTGAATGAGCCTCGGGTTGTCTCCCTCGCTGAATTCCTTGATCGATCTGAGGTCGTCGCCGAAGCCTGATTTCCCGACCTCTCTCTCGCCGTATTGCTCCCTGTAGCCTTCCGTGCCGGGGTCTACATCCTGTATCCTCGGGTAAACGAGTATCTTCTCGTCGCCGAGGTCGGCGTTGATCCATTTTTTAAAGAAGCCGAAGGGGAATCGCGTAGAAACCCTGGCCGGGGGAGGAGGATTATATCCCCTGGCCGAGAACAGGTGGTTTATCGTGACAGTGTGCGCGCCGCCCTGCGGGAGGTGCGGAATATAAGCGCTCTTGTCGTCTATCTCGACCGTGAGCGAGTAAGACGGGAAGAGCCTCTTCTTATTTGTCAGCGTTATCCTGAGGGGGGCCGGGGTCATGGCGAAGACGTCGCCCGTGTGCTTGAGCGAGACCTCTATCCGCGAGAGGTTAATCATGGACAGGATTCCCGACGCTACGACGAAGCTCATCATTATTCCGAATGTGAGATAGAGGAGGTTGTTGCCTGTGTTGATCGCTGCAAAGCCGACGAAGAGACTTATGGCGAGAAACGCCGCTCCTTCCTTGGTCGGGCTCGTGCGGGCCCAGTTGTCCTTACCGAGGCTGAATATCTTCATGCGAACTTAGGGCGGGTAAGTCTCCGACTGCCGGACCCGCCGGGAATAAGTATATATCCCCGGCGGGCGGCGGGAGCTTTTCTATTCGGTCTGGAATATCTTGTTGACGGAGTTCATGATGTCGCCCTTCACCCTCGATATGTCGTTGTAAATGGCGAGGAACATGATGAAGATGAGGAGCGTGAGTCCTATCCTCTGGCTGATCTCGAGCGACCTCTGGCTGAGGGGCTTTCTCTTTATTGCCTCGATGCCGAGGTAAAGAACATGACCGCCGTCGAGCATAGGTATGGGAAAGAGGTTTATCACCGCGAGGTTGATGCTGATGAAGCAGGTGAACTGAAGGAGCTGCGCGATGCCTGTCTCGGCTGCGGCGCCGGAGACCTTGGCGATGAGTATCGGCCCCGCGAGGCTCTTGCCCGCCGTGCCGAGCGCTATCTTGCCTGTTACGAGCTTGTAGAGAAAGCCGAAGAGGAGAGTTACGACTTCGATTATCATGTTGTAGGCTTCCTTGAAGCCGTTCACTATGGCTTCGAAGAACCCGTATTTTTTTACTATCTCTTCCTGATAGGGCGAAATGCCTATAGCTCCCTTACCCGTTTCGGGCGAGGTTTCAGGGATAATGTTCGTCGTTATCTCGTTTCCGTTCCTGTCTATGAGGAGGGAGACTTCCTTGCCCGCGCTCTCCTTGATTATGCCGGACATCTGCTCCCAGTCGGCTACCTGAGTCCCGTTGACGGCGAGAATTTTATCCCCTCTTTCGAGCTTGGCCTGATCTGCGGGGGTGCCGGGCACCACGCCTCCTACCTGCGCCTTTATAGGCTCGCCGAAGCCTATCGCAACGATTCCCTCGGGCGATGCGACAGCCTTTACCGGGATCGTTTCGAGGGCGCCGTTCCTGTCTACCGTGATATTCAGCATCGCGTCCGGGTTGGTCTGGAGCTGGATGTTGACGTCCTTCCAGTTGGAAACCTCGCTGCCCTCTATATCGACTATCTTGTCGCCCTTCTGAAAGCCCGCCTCGGACGCCGGCGAGTCAGGCGCTACGAAGCCGATGACGGGGGTCTGCTCCAGATACGCCGGGACGGTTATTCCTATCATGAAGACTATGGGCAGGAATATGAACGGGAGAAGGAAGTTCATGAAGGGGCCCGCGATGACGATGAGAAGCCTGTTGAGAATAGGCTGGTTCGAAAACCCTCTTGGATATTCCTTTTCGGAGTAGGTGTACGGCCCGGGGACGCTTTGCGGCTTCGCTTTTATCTCGACTTTCTTGTCGTCCCTTTCGATCGTGAAGAGGAATTCCCTTTCGGGCTCCTTATCGAGCGTGGCTTCGAGCGACTTCCACCTCTCGAAAGATTTGAGGTCTAACCCGTCGATTGCCACTATCCTGTCGCCGGACTGAAACCCGGCCCTCTCGGCGTCTGAGCCAAGGTCGACCTTATCCACTATAAAGTTGCCCTCGGAGCCCTCGCCGTACATCTTGACGTAGCCGCCCAGGGGAAGCATGCAGACGAGGTATTCCGTTTCACCCCGCCTGAAACCCAAGAGCCTTTTGCCGAAGCCGAGCGAGAACTTTTCGACCCTGACGCCGCTCCACTTGGCGACGAGGAAGTGCCCGAGCTCGTGTATGAATACCAGTATTCCAATCACGAATATAAATGCTATAATCGCGGTCATTTGTTCTATTCTCCTAGTTTCCGATTATGGCGAGCGCGGTCTCTCTCGCCCAGGCGTCGCTTTCGAGGACAGCTTCGAACGAATCCGCCGGTTGTGTTTTGTGCAGCTCCATAACTTTTTCGACGGTATTAACTATACCTGTAAAGCCGAGCCTTCCCGAAAGGAACTCGTGAACGGCGACCTCGTTGGCCCCGTTCATAACGGCGGGCATGGTTCCCCCCTCTTCGAGCGCGCTGAAGGCGAGCGGTATCGAGGGGAATTTTTCCCTGTCCACCTCGGCGAACGTGAGCTCGCCGAAGCTCCCGGGCGTGGCCGTGTGGCCGTTAAGCTCTATACGCCCGGGGTAGGTGAGCGCGTAGGCTATCGGTATTCTCATGTCGGGTTTACTCATCTGCGATATCAGTGAGCCGTCTATATATTCTACCATAGAGTGAACGATGCTCTGGGGATGAATCCAGACGGATATCCTGCCCGCGGGAAAGCCGAAGAGCCAGCGGGCCTCTATAACCTCGAACCCCTTGTTCATGAGGGTGGCGGAGTCTATGGTGATCTTGCTGCCCATTTTCCACGTCGGATGCTTGAGCGCCACTTCGACGGGGACGTTTTCCATCTCCTGCCGTGAAGCATTGAGAAATGGGCCGCCCGAGGCCGTCAAAATTATGCGCTTTACCTCTTCCCGCCTCCCGCATTCGAGGGCCTGGAATATGGCGCTGTGCTCGCTGTCGACGGGGATTATCACGGAGCCGCTCTTTTCGGCCTCTCGCGTTATTATCTCTCCGGCAACGACGAGGGATTCCTTGTTGGCAAGAGCAACGTTCTTCCCGGCCTTGACCGCCGTTAGCGTCGGAAGGAGCCCAGACGCCCCGACTATCGACGAGACGACGTGCCCGCATTCTTCCATGCCGGCTACCTCGCAGGCCCCGGTCTCGCCGTGAAATATCTCCGTCTTCTCGCCGGGTATCAGCGTGCGAAGCGAGTCGGCCAGGGCTTTATCACGGACTGAAACCGCTACAGGCTTGAACGTGCGAACCTGCTCCGCCAGGAGCTGTATATTTTCGCCGCCGGTCAGACCGACGACGCGGAATTTGTCCGGGTGCTGTGAAACGACGTCGAGGGTTTGTTGTCCGATGGAGCCTGTCGAGCCGAGTATGGAGATATTCTTCAAATGACTTCCCTTATCTTCACCTGCTCGCCGGTCAGCCCGAATCTCCTCTCTCGCTTCTGGTAGTTGAGTATCGCTTTTACGAGGTGACCCTTCCGGAAGTCGGGCCAAAGGGTTTTCGTTACGTAGATTTCCGTGTACGCAAGCTGCCAGAGCATGAAGTTGGATATCCGCATCTCACCGCTCGTGCGTATGAGGAGGTCGGGCTCGGGCAGGTTGGCCGTATATAAATAGGAAGAAAAATTGGCAGTGTTAAGGTTATCGGCCGCCGCCCCGCCTTCGGATGCCGCGCGCTTCACGGCGTCGATGATCTCCTCCCTCCCGCCGTAACTCAGGGCGAGCGTCAGCGTCATGTCGCGGCAGTGCCTCGTTTTGTCCATCGTGTCGTCAAGAGCGGCGAGAACGTCGTCCGGGAGCTCCCAGAGCCTCCCTATCGCGTTAAGCCGGATGCCGTTTTCGATGAGGGTGTCGATCTCTGTCGAGAGGTAGTGCTTCAGCAGACCCATGAGGGCGTCGACCTCGAGCTTCGGCCTCTGCCAGTTCTGGGCCGAAAAGGCGTAAAGTGTGACATACCGGACACCGATGCCGCGGGCCGCACGTACGACAGAGCGGACGGACTTCATGCCTTCCCTGTGCCCGCTGATGCGGTCGAGGTTCTTTATCTCCGCCCACCTGCCGTTCCCGTCCATTATTATCGCTATATGGGCGGGCAGCTTTTCCGGGAGTATCGACGATTCGAGCTTCCCTTTCACTGGCATAAATTATAACACCTCACGTTCATTAAAAAAGTGAAATCGGGCCTCCGGAAAGGACCGGCGAAACCGCCCGGGCGCTATTGATTAAACAGCGCCTTCGAGGCGTAGGACAGCGGGCAGGCGATGAAAACGACGATAAGCATCACCGTGGACACGACGAGGAATGTAAGGCAGTAGAAGTAGAGCGAAAGCGGCACGAAGAGTATCCTGAGGGGCAGGGGCCAGTGTCTCACGAGCTGGAGCACGACGGAGGTGTAGCTCTTTATGAACCTGCCGAGGACTGTGTATATCATATCTATCATCTGCGTTTGTCCAAATTTAATTTAAACGATTCCCGGAATGCTTACAACCCGGAGCGCCGGTCGGCCGCCGGAAAAGGGCGTATGCAGGGGCTTTTCGGCCGTTCAGGGGACGGCGTTAACCCGGGCCTCAGACGCAGGGAAACGGGCCTCTGCCTCACTCTTCAATACTATTTGCCTCGGGTTCCTTGTTTAGTTAATCTCTAATGCAGGGGTGAAACTCAGGTGAAGATGCAAAGAATCACGTTCGTTCTATTACTGGTACTGTCTTTTACCGTAGGGGTGGTGGCGGACGACGCCACGTACCAGGGCCTTTCCAACTTTACGCGCGTTCTCGACCTCGTCGAAAGGAATTACGTCGAAGAGGTCAGTTCGGAGGAGCTTACCAACAGCGCCATAGACGGCATGCTGAAGACGCTCGACCCGTATTCGGCCTACCTCAGCCCCGAGCGCTACAGGGAGCTCGAAATAGGGACCTCCGGCGAATTCGGAGGGGTGGGGATGGAAGTCACCGTCGAAGAAGGGGTGCTCACCGTTATCGCGCCCATAGAAGGCACGCCGGCGGAAAAGGCCGGGATAAAGCCCCGCGACCGGATCCTCGAAATAGAAGGGAAATCTACGGAGGGCATGGACGTTCAGGAGGCTGTGAAGCTCCTTCGCGGGCCGAAGGGCAGCCCCGTCAAGATCACGATAAAAAGAGAGGGAGAGGATTCTCCGAGGGCGGTTACGCTCGTCAGGGACAAGATAGTCGTGAAGAGCGTAAAAGCCGAGCTTCTCGACAACAATATCGGATACATAAGGCTGACGCAGTTCCAGGACCATTCGGCCCAGGAGCTCCGGGCGGCTATAGAACAGCTGACGGCCCAGAACGGAAAGGACCTCGGCGGGCTCGTGCTCGATCTCAGGAATAACCCGGGCGGGCTCCTGTCTGAGGCTATCGACGTCGTAGACGAGTTCATAGACAACGGGCTCATAGTGAGCGTGAAGGGGAGGGCGGCCGACCAGACGCGCGAGTACTATGCGACGAAGAAGGGCTCCTTCCAGACGTTTCCGCTCGTCGTAGTCGTCAACGAAGGCAGCGCGAGCGCGTCGGAAGTCGTCGCCGAGGCCCTACAGGACAGTCACAGGGCCACGATTCTCGGAACCAAAACATTTGGCAAAGGCTCCGTCCAGACGATAATAAAGCTCGAGGACGGCTCCGGGCTCAAGCTGACAACAGCGAAGTTCTACGCCCCGAGCGGGCGGTCGATCAACGAGGTCGGCGTGACGCCGGACGTAGCCGTCGAAATCACCGAGCAGGACAAGACGGACAAGCAGCTCGAAAGCGCGATAAACATCCTCAAGAGCCCGCAGCAGGCCGGTAAGGCCGGCCCGAGGGGTTAGGAGCGCTTTGGCACGTTCACGAAAGGGCGGCGGGCGGCGTAGAGGGCATAAAAGGGGGAGCGGCGCTCCGGGAAAGATACTTGCCCTTTCGCTCGTCCTGATTGCCGCTGTCGCGATTGGTCTTTACGCGCTTTATGTCTCGAAGGACGAATCTCCGAAAATAGCCGAAAGGGCGCCTGTATCGGAGACTGTCAAAAAGTCCCACCCGAAAAAAGAGGCTCGGAAAAAGCCGGAGGTTAAGGAAAAGGCCCAAAAGAAGGCTGACGGGAAGCCCGCTCAAAAGGCCGAATCTCCGAAGCCGACGGAATCTCCGACTGATAAGAAAGCGGCTGCGCCGGACGGGCAGAGGCCTAGGGTCGCGATCATAGTAGACGACATAGGCCAGCACAAGGAGCCTATAGACAGGCTTCTCGAATTGAAGGGGCCTATAACGTTCGCCATACTGCCGAATCTCCCGTACTCCAAGTACGCCGCCGAGAAGGCGCACGCCCGGGGCTGGGACGTTATACTTCACCTCCCCATGGAGCCGATGGAATCTTCCGGGTACACGGGGCAGGATGCGGGCGAGGACGCACTCCTCGTCGGGCAGTCGAAAGAGGCCATACTCGCGAGGCTCGACACTAACCTCTCGTCGTTTCCCTATATCGAGGGCGTGAACAACCACATGGGGTCCAAGTTCATGGAGAACGACGAGCTCATGGAGCTCGTGCTCGAAAGGATAAACTCGAAGGGGCTTTATTTCGTCGACAGCATGACGACGGCGAAAAGCGTCGGGTACGAAAAGGCGGCCGGCCTCGGGATGAAGACCGTAAAGAGGGACGTTTTTTTAGATCTTTCCTCGAAGGGGCCGGATTACGTTAAATCGCAGCTTAAAAAGCTGGTCGAAATATCCGGCAAAAAGGGAGCCGCCGTCGGTATCTGCCATCCCTATGACGCGACTATCGAGGCGCTGACGGAGTATATGCCCGTTTTGGAGGGGGAGATCGAGCTTTCGAACGCTTCGGACGTGGTTTCGAGCGGAAGGGAAGTCAGCGGAAGGTAGGAATTTCCGCCGGGTGGAGTATAATTATAAGAGACAGACGGAGGGTAAAAGTTAATGGGACTTGTCGATGATGTAAGGAACAGGCGGGATTCGTGGACGAAGAGATTCGAAGAGCACAGGGATTTCGACGACAGCAGGTGTGAAGACGCCCCCGAGGCCGAGGAAAAGCGGATCCTCGAGAACCGTAGAAACGTCGGGGTGTTCTCTCCTAAAAAGCCCGACGGCAAGTGAAAAAAGCGCCCCCTCGAAGCGGGGCTGCGGCCTTGACAATTTAGCTGTATTAATTTAATTTTTTCCAGATGTATAAAAACCGGGAGGAGTATTAATGCCAGGAATTGTGGTCGGAAATAACGAAAGCATAGACAGCGCGCTGAAAAGATTTAAAAAACAGGTGGAGAAAGGAGGTGTACTGTCTGAAGTAAGAAGAAGGGAATACTACGAAAAGCCCAGCGAAAGAAAGAAAAAGAAGCTTTTTGCCGCGAAAAAGCGCGTCATCAAGCGTTCGAGAAGAAGCTAGCATTATTCATATACTTATATAGACGTAGCGCATTAATACTGGTAGGGGGACACTACTTTGTATTCAGCCATGCATGAGACACGGTTTCATGCTTATTCCTGCTATAGTCCTATTTCCACATTAAAATTAGAAGTCTTAGATGGCGAATTTTAACGATGACGGCCTTGTTAACGAGATAAAAAGGAGGTTGAGCATTATAGACCTCGTTGAGAGCTACACATCCGTAAAAAAAACCGGAAGGGGTTACGTGGCGCTCTGTCCGTTTCACGACGACCGTAACCCGTCCATGCACATTGACGAAGAGAAGGGGCTTTTCCATTGTTTCAGCTGCGGGGTGGGGGGAGATATCCTCGGGTTCTATATGAGGTATAACAATACGACATTCCCGGAAGCCCTGGCGGAGCTTGCCAAGAGGGCCAACATCCCGGTAGAAAAGGCCGCGCCGAGGACAAAAGGCGCGCGGGGAGCCGGGACACTTCTAAAAATAAATTCCATAGTTTCGAAATACTATCAAAAGACCCTCGAGAGCACCAGGGGAAAAACCGCCCGGCAGTACCTCGAAAAGAGAGGCATTCCGGCGGAAGTCGCCTCGGAATTCGGCCTGGGCTACGCTCCAGACGGCTGGGACAACCTCGCAAAATTCCTTACGAAGCACAAGGTCCCGCTCGGATTTGCGGAGAAAGTGGGCCTTCTCGTCAGGCGGAACAGCGGCGACGGTTTTTACGACAGGTTTCGGGGAAGGCTGATGTTCCCGATAGTGAACGTCGACGGCAAGGTTATAGGGTTTGGCGGAAGGGTTATAGACGGCGAAGGGGAGCCTAAGTATATAAATTCGCCTGAATCCGAAATCTACCACAAACGGAGCAGCTTCTACGGCCTCGACAAATCCCGCGATCACATAAGGCGCGCGCGGCGGGCGATAATCGTGGAGGGGTACATGGACTTCCTCTCTGTCTACTCGTCCGGGATCAGAAACGTCGTCGCGACTCTGGGCACCGCCCTCACGAGGGACCATGTCGGCGTGCTCAAGCGGTATACGGACAGGTACGTCGTCGTATTCGACGGCGACGAATCGGGCATAAAGGCGGCTGTGAGATCGCTCGACGTATTTTTGGAAGAAGGACTCCTGCCGAACGTCGTCATACTCCCCGAGGGTACGGACCCCGATTCTTTCATTTCGGCAAGGGGAAAGGACGAGCTCCTTTCGCTCATAGAAAACGCCCCAGCGCTTCTGGATTTTTATATAGACAATACTGTAAGGGAGTACAGGTCGGGTACCCTTACTTTAAAGAGGAGCGTTAAGGAGATCGCGGATGTGCTGGCGAAGGTTAACGATCCGATAGCGAAGAACGGGTACGCAAAAAAGGCGGCCGAAAAGCTCGGCGTCAGGGAGAACGAGCTGCTATCACTGATAAGGTTCGGCAAGGGGCAGGCGACGAAGCCGGGTGAAGGCGCGGCTGCATCCACGCAGGCCAGCCACGAGAAGACGCTTCTCGCGGCGCTTCTGAAATTCCCCGAGCTTTCCGAAAACGCGCGCGGTAAGGATATCGTCGGCGATATAGCTAATCCCGACGTCAAGGCCGTCCTCGAAGAGATACTTACAAACGGCGTACACGACGCTTCGGCGCTCCTTCAGATATTCCAGGGCAGCCCGTCGCAGACGCTGATAACTGAAGCGCTTTTCTCTTCTCCCGGTATTTCCGAGAGGGATACCGCGGGCAGGATGATCGAGGCCTGCATAAAGAAGATAAGGCGGAAGAAGCTCGACGACAGATTGAAGATGCTCAGGCTGAGAATAGACGAGGCGGTAAGGAACAAGGATTTTGCCCTCGAAAAAGAGATGCTCAGGGAATACAGCGAGCTCAGGAAGTTAAAATAACCGGAAGGCAGGAGAGCCCGATGCGAGACAAGAAAAAGAAGGATTTCCAGATCGAGCTGATAGACGACGATTCTCTTTCCGGCCCTGCTATAGATTTGGAGGATCTCGACGACAGCGACGACGTCGATACCGCCGTCTTCGCTACGGAAGAAGAGGACTCCGCCGAGTTCGACGCCGACGAGGAGATCGAAGTCGAGGAAGGGGAGGCTCAGTACGGGCTCAAGCCGAGCGAAGCGCGGGAGAACGCGAACGAATACGACTTGATAAGGTTTTATCTCCACGAAATAGCCGACCATTCTCTTCTCACGCGGGAAGAGGAGATAAAGATCGCGAAGGAAATAGAGACGGGGAAGAGGGTTATAGCGAGGGCGATACTCAATTCGACTCTGATGCTGAGGGAGATAATAAGGCTCGGCGAAGATCTCCAGAAGGGAAGCCTCAACATACGCGACATTACGAGCTCTCTCGACGACGCCGACATTATCGCCGAGGATGACGTTCAGCAGGGGATAAGAAACTCCCTTAACGCGATAGTCGGACTCTACGCCGACAACGAGCAGGCCAGGGCGCAGCTCGAAAAGGCCGTTCAAAAAAACAGGAAACCGCTCCAGGACAGGATAAGAAGAAATAATAACAAGATGCTGATATACCTCGAGGACATCAACCTCAAGGGCACACAGATGGAGAAGATTCTCTACGTCGCGCGCGGTTACATCGAAAGGGTCGAAAAGCTCCAGATGGAACACGACGCGCTTCAGAAGCAGAAAGGCGCCGCGGCGACAAAGGCCAGAAAGGCACTCAAGGAAAAGCTCGAAGAGTTCCTCAAGACTTCAGAAACCGATACCGCGACCCTCAGGAAATCGCTCAAGAGGATAGAGCTCGGCGAGCAGATGACGCACAGGGCGAGGAGGAAGCTTATAGAGTCTAACCTCCGCCTCGTCGTCAGCATCGCGAGGCGCTACATCAACCGCGGCCTCCCGTTCCTCGACCTGATACAGGAAGGCAACATGGGGCTCATGAGGGCCGTCGAAAAATTCGAATACAACAGGGGATACAAGTTCTCGACCTACGCCACATGGTGGATAAGGCAGGCCATAACGAGGGCGCTCGCCGACCAGTCGAGGATAATAAGAATCCCCGTTCACATGACCGAAACGATTAACCGCATCGTAAGAACGTCGAGGCTCTTAGTGCAGGACCTCGGGCGCGAGCCGCTCCCCGAAGAGATCGCCGAGAAGGTCGGCATGACGGCGGACAAGGTGGCGCGCGTGCTCAAGATATCGAAGGACCCGATCTCACTCGAAACCCCGATAGGAGACGAGGAAGACAGTAAGCTCGTCGACCTCATAGAGGACGCGAACACGACATCGCCCGTGAAGGTCCTGGAGATGAGCGAGCTGAAGGAGATAATAAACAGCGCGCTTTCGTCTGTTCTCAACACGAGGGAGGAGAGCATCGTCAGGCTCAGGTTCGGCATAGACGACGAGAAGGAGCACACGCTCGAAGAGGTCGGGCAGGAGTTTAAGGTCACCCGCGAGAGGATAAGGCAGATAGAAGTAAAAGCCATAAAGAAACTGAAGCGCGCGGGCAGGGTTTATCCGATAAAGAGCTACCTCGAAAAGGCGTAATCAATTCTGAACTTCCCGGCCGCGCACGCACCGCCGCCGGGATCATCTTTTGAAAAACTCTTTCGCTTCCTCGAAATATACTAGCGCTGATTCCGTGGTCTTAAGGTGCATCATGCGCTTTATGTCGGACACTGTCGCGCCTTCGGCGATTGTCAGTATAGCCGCCGTGTGTCTTAAACTGAGGGGCTTTATCCCCTTTTTTCTGAGCCCCGAAAGGGCGAGGTAATGATTAACGCGGGCCCTCACGCCGCGCGTTGTGATCCTCTCCCCGGAAGCCCTGTTGCCAATACCCCAGAATAACGGCTCGCCGCCCGAAGATGCGTCTCGCTCCTCGATATATATATGAAGGGCTTCCGAAGCGGCGGGGTTCAAAATAACATACTCGTCTTTTTTATCCTTGCTCTTCCCCTGGACATATATTGCCGTCTTGCCTTCTTTATGCGTAACGTCGCCGAGGTCCGCCCGGACTATCTCGATTTCGCTGAGGCCCGCGAGCGCCATGAGGCTGAGTATGGCGAGGTCCCTTCTCCCAAGTGGCGTGGAGACGTCGACGGCGTGGAGGAGGGCGTCCAATTCGCCGCGCGTGAGAAGGGGCGTCAAATGTCTTTCAGGCCTGGCTGCGCCCTTGATTTTCCTCGCCGGGTTTTCGGCTGCCGTCCCCTTAAAAACGAGGTGATCGTAGAACCTCCTCACGGCGGTGAGATAGGCCGACATCGACGTCGGAGAGAGATTCCTAGATAATATATAGTCTTTATATCTTTGAATGTCGTCCGGGCTCAGCTTTTCGGGCGGCGCGCCTCCAAGCCACCTCGAAAACTCGCGGAGGGCCTTTCTGTAAGTCTCTTTTGTCGTGTCTCTTCTCCGGAGAGAAGAGATGAAATCGTCGATTAACCGCTCCATTTACATGATTAAATCATCTTTATTCTTTTTATTCAAATCGTCTTGACAAGCTTCCGGGATCGGGTAATTTAATACTCCAGAATCTAGGTGGTAATGCTGAAGAGGTCACACCCGGTCCCATTCCGAACCCGGAAGTTAAGCTCTTCGAGGCCGATGATACTGCATTCGATCGAGTGTGGGAAAGTAGGAAGCTGCCTTGGTTCTTTTTTTTTGCCCTTTTCAGTTTCTCCGACGATTATACGGTATCTCGAAGAACGGTCCGCAGCGGCCTGGCGGTGCGCCGGGCCCGGCCTTGAGTTGTGACAGCCGCTTGTGTAGTATCTTCGTCTGAAGATGTGCTCCCGCCGGATAAGGAAATCACGATGAAGAAAATGCGCGTAGCCATATTCGTTTCGGGGAGCGGCTCCAACCTCCAGGCGATAATCGACGCCTCTATCCCGTCCATAGAAATCGCCCTCGTATTCAGCAACAACCCGGACGCCTACGCCTTAAAGCGCGCCGAGAATCACGGCATCCCGACGCTCGTCATAAACCACAGGGATTTTAAATCGAGGGAGGAATTCGAAGGAGAAATTCTGAAGCATCTCCTGCCGCTCGGCATAGAGCTTATAGTCCTCGCGGGGTTCATGAGGATTCTCTCGCCCCTTTTCGTGAAAGAATACGGGAACCGTATCGTGAACCTTCACCCGGCGCTCCTGCCGTCCTTCCCGGGCATACACGCCGCGAGGCAGGCTTTGGAGGCGGGCGTGAAGTTCACGGGATGTACCGTGCATTTCGTCGACGAAGGAGTGGATTCGGGGCCTATAATCCTCCAGGCAGTCGTGCCCGTTCTCGACGGCGACGACGAGGACAGCCTTCTTCAAAAAATCCACGAAGAGGAGCACAGGATATATCCGGAGGCTATAAGACTTATTTCAGAGGGAAAGATAAGAATTGAAGGAAAAAGGGTGCTGAGGAGGACCTGAGCACCCTCGTTTTCAGTTTCAGATGTCTCGTCCCACGGCGCGCGCGACCGGCGCTGCTTTTTCCATGAGAGTTGCGAATTTCTTCGGCTTCAGTGACTGCCCGCCGTCGCTTATCGCCACTGCAGGGTTGTTGTGAACCTCGATTATGAGGCCGTCCGCACCAGCTGCTATCGCGGCGAGCGCCATCGGAATGACATACTGCCAGTAGCCCGTTCCGTGGCTCGGGTCGGCGAATATCGGAAGGTGCGTCTTTTCCTTGAGCACAGGTATCGCGTTTAAGTCGAAGGTGTTTCTCGTCGCGGTTTCGAATGTCCTGATTCCCCTTTCGCAGAGTATGACGTTTTCGTTGCCCTCGGAGAGGATGTACTCCGCGCACATGAGGAATTCCATTATCGTCGTCGACATGCCCCTTTTAAGGAGGACGGGCTTCTTCGATTTTCCGACCTGCTTCAAGAGGGCGTAGTTCTGGGAGTTCCGCGCGCCGATCTGGAGCACGTCGGCATACTCCACGACGGCGTCGAGGTCGTGGGGGTCGAGTATTTCGGTCACTATCGGAAGGCCGGTTATCTCCCTAGCCTTGGCCAGGAGCTTAAGGCCCTCGATGCCGAGGCCCTGGAAAGCGTAGGGGGATGTTCTCGGCTTGTAAGCGCCGCCTCTAAGCATGGTGGCGCCCGCCTCTTTCACGGCTGTCGCTATTTCGAGTATCTGCTCTTCGCTTTCGACGGAGCAGGGGCCCGCGATCACCGGGAGCTTGTTGTTGCCGACTACGGCGTTTCTGACCTTGATTTCGGTGGGTTCTGTCCTGAATTCGCGGCTTGCGAGCTTATAAGGCTGAAGTATCGGCATCACCTTCTCGACGCCTTCCAAGACGCTCAAGGTTTCCGCGTCCTGCGGCTTTCCTCTTTCGTCGCCGACGGCGCCGATAACCGTCCTCAGTACGCCCTCTATGAGGTGGGCCTTATATCCGAGCTCGTCCAGCGTGTCTACGGCCTTCTGGATCTGCTCCTTCGATGCACCGTTCTTCATTACGACAATCATTTCGGAATTCTCCTACCCCGTTCTTCGGGGCTGCATAATATGGATTGAAAATGTTATGCTACATGAAGGCCGGTTTATGTCAACATTTTGAAAAAGGCGTTTGAGAACGGGGAAATCGGCCTGAAAAGGGCCTATGCAACAATTGCCCCCGGCCTATTGATTCTTGCCCGGTTGCATACAATAATAATGTTCCGCGTTATCCAGGGCAGGTGGCGGAACCGGCAGACGCGACGGCCTCAAAAGTCGTTGGGCTTACGCTCGTGAGGGTTCGATTCCCTCCCTGCCCACCATTTCCGGCCGGGCTGAACCGCCGAAGCATGCCCGCGCGGCGCTTACGAAGGCTCACAAACGGGCCGAAAGCCGTGTAGCGGGTCAGTGCTCAGTACAATTTCTCCGTGCATCCCGTTTCGTTGTTCAGTATTTCTTCTAAAATCCCATCGTCCAGGATCGATCCGGCCAGCGATTTAGCCTTGCAAAGCTGCGATGCTGTCAGCCCGACGGCGAGCCTTAAATCGGTATCCCTTAAATCCGCATCGGTGAAATCGGCGTTGGTCAGGTTCGCCCCGTAGAGAGTCGCGCCGACGTATTGATTCTCCCAGGCCTCGGGCGTATTTACGTTCTTGAAGTTTTTAACGAACATCCTTCTGAAAATGGGGCCGTAGTCGTGGTCGTTTATAATAAAATTTTTCTTGCTGGATTCTATAAGCTCCAGAATGGTCTCCGCGACATTCCCGTGTTTGAACTTTATTTCGCTGAACTCTATACCATACAGGGACAGCCAGCCCGGGACTCCGGAAGATTTCAGGATCGATATAAAGGAATCGTCGTCGTCCGGATTGGAGAAATCAGCTTTGCTCAGATCCGCGTCGGTGAGATTCGCGTAAGATAAATTAATAAAGGCCAGCTGCGTTTCGCTAAGGTCCGCGTTGGTGAGATCGGCATTGGAAAAATCGCAGGCCTGGAGATTTGCGCCTTTCAGGGAAGAGCTGTGAAGGATGGCATTCTGAAATGACGTATTGAACGCTGTCGCGCCGGCCAGCTCTGCGCCCAGTAGATCGGCTTCACGGAAATTCGCCCAGGTGATGATGGAATCCGTCAAATTTACCCCTACCATGTTGGCGCGCCAGAAACTCGAATTGTTTAGATTGGCCTTTTCCAGGTTGGCGAAACTAAAGCTGCTAAGCTCTAAATTCGATTCCGCGAGAAAGGCGCGTTTGAGCTGGGAGGCCGTGAAGTCTACCTTCGTGATAATCGAATTATCCAGATAGGCCCCGTTGAGATTGATATCCCTGAGATCGACCCATAATGCCTGATCCGGATTTTCGAAACCCACGAGAGGCTTGGTAAAACTTTCGCCCGAGAGGTCTACGTTCAGAAGATTAACTTTCCCCTCGTTAATCTGGGTCAGGATGACCACAATAAGAGATGCGAATAATACGGCCGTTGCGATCGAAACAGATAACAGCCTTTTACTCTTCCAGCTCCAGCCGCCGGCCGTGTTTAGCCTTGCCCAGAACCAACCGATCAAACAGAGCGAAATAAGCATGATAATCGATATGGTCACCGAGCTTGCGGAATTGTGTCTCTTGTAGATCTTAAATGCGAATAACAGCAGCGTGATTGGAAGAGACAGGTACAAGAGCAATAGTATTAGTAATTTCTGAAGCAGTAACGGGGTATCGGGCTTGGAATCCTTCGAGGCGCTTAATGCCCCCGGAAAAAGGGTCCTGATAAATACTTCGTCTCCCGTCAGATTCGTAACGTTTTGAATCTGAAGGAGTATCAGAATGAAATAGACGAATATGATTACGGTTATGACCGGGGCCGCGAATAAAAAACCGAGTATCGAAACCTCTATATTCAGGATGGGCAGGCGCGCTCTTTCCCAGGGCAGTACCAGTTGAATGTCCTCGATTCCAGCTACTGTCAGAAGGCAGTAAGCCAGAAAAACCAGGTAGAGAAAATAAATCGATTTCGCATGCCTGAAAGCAAGCTCGACATTACGCTCATCCGATTTTTTGCGCATTGTCCTGACTTCGGCAAATTATGCTGAAAATCCACAACCGCATAGCGTTAAATCCGTAACTGAAGTGTATTAAATTCAAGATAAACTACATGAATAACAACTTCAAGCGTGAGTCAGCGATCCAGCTAAAAGCCCCGGACGTAAAAAGCACTCATTTCAGAAATTCCCCTCTCCTTAATAAATACGGTTCAGGCTCGGGTCCTCACCTGCGGCCAAAGATCGTGGCGGGGGCTATTGCCGGAAGTCCGCATAAAATATCAAGTTATCCGCGGGAAAAATGTGTTGATTATCTAATATATTGACTATTTTAACGAAGGGTGATTATATTAGGCAGTCCCCTAAAGCGTGGTGAAATTCCGGGCTAAAAGGAGAATAGCCATGAAGCTGCCGACAGGCGTTCTGATCTTATCCATACTTTTCCTGTTCCTTGGCGGGGTGTTTTCGCACGCGGAAGACAATACCGCGTCCGGAACCATGACCGCCAACGACAAGACCTACCAGATGAAATATGCGTATGTGGACGAGGGGCCCGACGATATAGTGCTCGTGCTCACGGACAGCCCTCTCGCGCCGGAGAACGTTCCATTCGGGCTCCAGCAGCCGTCGATGGAAGGGAAGGTTCACGGCCTCGTCGTTACCATATCGAAGGCAGCGAAGGCGCAGGCCCCGGGGCTTAACGCCATATACGATGAATCCTGGGGAGGACAGCTGGGCACCCTCGGGAACGCCGTTCTCACGATAGACAAGCTCGACGCCAAGACAATGGAGGGCCGGATATCGACGCCGGAAAAGAATACGTTTTCGGATTATACGTATGCGTTCGACATTAAGTTTAAGACGGCCTTGGGCGTGCCGAAAGTGACGACACCTGTCGAAGTGACCGTCAAAAGCGACGGCTCCCCTGCGGCAGATGCGTATGCCGATTATTACAAGGCGCTCATGGCCGGCGACATACCTGCCGTAAAAAAACTGATACTGAAAGAGAACGCCGAGCGGCTCGACGACGAAACAGCCGGGATGATCGTCGAAATCGCGCAGATGTCTCATCCGAAGGAAGTCGAAATTACGACAGTAACCAACACTGATAAATCCGCGGAGCTTAAGATCACCGGGAGCGGCGGCGTCTCACAAGGAACGGGGACGGCCGAAATGGTCGTCGAGGACGGGCAGTGGAAAGTGGCCGCGGATAAGTGGAAGTTCCAGGATTAGCTCTTACCCATCTGGCCGCAGAATGAACGACGATCTTTGTCTGTCACTAAAACTGAATACGCATAAAAATAAAAAGGGAGCTTCGGCTCCCTTTTTTGTCTGATCAAACCGTGAGCCCGGGGATCAGTAGAAGTCGGAATAAGTCATCTTGAAGTCCCAGTTATTAACATCCAGAAGGTCGAGGCCGCGGAATTCAATTCTATCGTTGTCCCTGCCCGTGGTGCTGATGAGGACGGTTTCATTGAATTCGGCCACGCTCTTTACCGTGCTTTTTTCCTTGAAACCGGAAGCCATTAAATACCTTCGGACATTGTCGTCGAGCATCCCGGACCATACGGTTGCCGATCTGAAGTCGAGTAATGACAAGAGGCCTTTCATCAACTCTTTTTTGATCTCCGGACTTTGTCCTTCGAGCTCGAGCACGTTGAAATTACCCATAGACCCGGGCATGAAGAGTGGGGTTTGCGCTACGAGGTAGCCCCTCAGCTCGCTGTCGTGCCAGTAAAGGAAAAAATAGTCCGACAGAGGGTTTCTGTATCTCCACCTGAAATATTCTTCATCCCTGATGAGCACTATTTTGCCATTCACATCCAGCGTTGAAATAAGCCGGGCCATCTCTCCGGGTTTCGGATCGTAACCGAATTCGACGTTGGCAGGCAGATTATTCGTGCTTCTCCAAAGCTCCTCGCGAATCTTCGGGGGGCCTGGAGGTTTTCGGAGGATCTTTGTCGTTAAGACCCTTTTAATGAGCTTGTTTACAGTGACGGGGTCCGACAGTTTTTTGGTCACGGGCCTCATGTAAAACTGCTTACGGATACTTTTCATCCTGCCTATGATTTTCCAGCCCAAAGCGAGCGCATTGATTAAAGCGGTCGGCCCCGCGCTGAAACTCAAAGCATATGGATAGCCCTGGTCGTGTAAATCGTTCATAATAAAATCCATCAGCTCCGGGTACAAACCCTTACTTCTGTATTCAGGGTGTATGACCAGATCTGCGGAACATAAAGCCGGGAAGCTGTCTCCATTCAATCCGAACGGCCACTCGTAAAGACCTCTCACTGCTATCAGCTTCTCGCCATGCAGAACTAAATATAATCTGGGAATGTCGGAATAGGGGTTCTCAAGGTATTTCCACCGCAGGTAAGACTTGTTTATGTCGAGATCCCGGCTCCAAAGCTCTTTCTCGAGCTCGCATATCTGATTGTTGTAAACAGGATCATAATTTACTATACGGTAGCTCATTCTTTCACGCTTGCCGGATTATATTGTGAGGAGTCTCTGACCTCGAACGCTCTACGAAATTCGAAATGGCGTTTATGCTGTCCCATTCCTTGTCGATATTCAAAGCGGTCAGGTCCAGCGGAGAGCCGATTTCCTGTTCGAGAAGCACTGCCAGCTCGAGCAGGTGCAAAGATTCCAGAAGCCCGGAAGATATGATCGGCGTATCTTCGCTGAAATCCGGAGGAACGGGTTTTCCCGACTCCCTGATTTTTGTTTTCACGAATCCGTGAAGTCTTTCTTTTAAAGAATCCGGCATTTTAAACCTTTGTATCCAGCTCCTTTTATCTTACAGACCGCGTCAGGCAAAAACTTGATCCAGCTCTCTGAATCCTTGACACCGCATCCAGCCGGAATTCACTGAAGGGAATGCTCCCATATTTTAGTAACTCCCGGTACGGCATGTTGTTTTCGCAGATGAAATCAAAGCGAAGGCTCTTGCCGAGAGTAGTAAACACGAAGGGCAGACTCTTTCCATTCTGACAAAGAGACGAAGCAGAATCGTAAAGGTAACCGGATCTATCAGCGGTCGAAATCATGACTTTTCCCCCTTGACCCCATTACTTAGATACTAATTATACTCGGGCATGGAAATTAACCTAGCAAAAATAAAGTGACTTAACAGATAATATATTTTAGTTCGACCGTAATATACTTTGGTTCAACCGGAATGTAGTTACATTTGCAATTTTCGATTGGAACAGTTTTAAGGACTGCCGGTCCTGGTCAGGCAGCCGGTCCGCTCGTTGGGGAGAGGGCGGCGCTGTCTGATCCCGGGACCGGCATCGCGATACTTTAGCTTTGCGTTCCCGTCGGCCGCTCTTCGCCCGCGAAGAGCTTGAGGCGCCTCGGGCGGATGAATACCTTATCGCCCTCGGACAGATCGAGGTCCCGGTATTGATCGCGGCTTATCTCGGCCTGTATGGGCTCGTCGCTGCCGGGACGTTTAAGGTCGAGGCGCGCCACCGGGCCGACGGCCAGGAGCTGGTCTAT
Source organism: uncultured Spirochaetia bacterium (assembly GCA_964586675.1). Classification (GTDB taxonomy): domain Bacteria; phylum Desulfobacterota_D; class UBA1144; order Nemesobacterales; family UBA2774; genus JADLGH01. The sequence goes on from CAZPHQ010000006.1 coordinate 96,272, forward strand.
AGTCGCCTCGAACCACGAGCTGCCGCCGCCGTTATGTGTCTTGGATATTTCGAAGTCGTGCGGTCTAACATAAGCGACGGCCGGCGTATGGACGGCGTCCGCATGCTCGGGCGCCTCGACTTCGAGGTCGCCTATGTGCGCCCGGCCGTTATGCACGCGGCCGTGAAAGAGATTGACATTCCCGAGGAACTGGTAGACGAACGGCGTCTTCGGATGGTCATAGACCTCTTCGGGGGTGCCTGTCTGTTCTATCCTGCCTTCGTTCATCACGACCACCTTGTCGGCGACTTCGAGCGCCTCTTCCTGGTCGTGCGTGACAAAAATGCTCGTCACGTGGATCTCCTTGTGCAGCTTACGGAGCCAGTGACGGAGCTCCTGCCGGACTTTCGCGTCGAGAGCGCCGAATGGCTCGTCCAGAAGGAGGACCCTTGGCTGGGCGGCGAGTGAGCGGGCGAGGGCAACGCGCTGGCGCTGGCCGCCGGAGAGCTGCCCCGGGTAACGCGAGCCGAGCCCTTCGAGGCGTATGAGATGAAGAAGCTCCCTCACGCGCTCTTCTATCTTCACTTTCGAAACCTTCCTCATCCTGAGGCCGAAACCGATATTCTCGGCGACGGTCATGTGGCGGAAGAGGGCGTAGTGCTGAAACACGAAGCCGACTTTTCTGTCGCGGGGAGGGTGATGCGTGATATCCTCGTTCTGGTGGACGACTGTGCCCGAGTCGGAGATTTCGAGCCCGGCGATGATTCGAAGAAGGGTCGTCTTCCCCGAGCCGGACGGGCCGAGAAGCGCAAGCAGGGAGCCGTCTGGCACTTCGAGGTTGACATTATCGAGCGCCTTGAAGCTGCCGAAGGTTTTAGAAACGCCATTGATTAAGATACTCATAGGTCCTCCTCATTCGTGTTTGGTTTCATCGGCCCGGGGGCGGTAGCCGAAGCCGGTACCTTCCTTTCGAGCCGGGTCTTGATTATAAGGGTGATTATCGCCAGAAGGGTCAATACGGATGCCACGGCGTAAGACCCTTCGAGGTTGAATTCCTGGAACAGCTTTTCTATCCTGAGCGGCATGGTGTCCGTCTTCCCGGCGATGTGTCCCGAGACTACGTACACCGCGCCGAACTCGCCCATGGCGCGCGCGTTGCAAAGAATGATTCCGTAGGCGAGGCCCCATTTGATGTTGGGGATCGTTACGTGCCAGAACATCTGCCAGCCGCTCGCTCCCAGCGTTACTGCGGCGAGCTCTTCGTCGGAGCCCACGGCTTCCATGGTCGGAATGAGCTCCCTCGCGACGAAGGGGAAGGTGACAAATGCAGTCGCCAGGACGAGGCCCGGGACCGCGAATATTACCTTGAGGCTCTCCTTCTTCGGCCAGACCTGGAAATACTGCTGAAGGAAAAAGAGGACGGCGAAAGTGATAACCGCTATCGCTATCGCCGCCGCCCAGGGGTATCTCCAGATACCGGTCCGGGCGTTAGGGTTTCCCGGAAGCAGGAGGAAGTATACGAGCCCGGATATGAGAGCGGCGAAGGCCGAGACGAGATACGGCATCGCGGAGTAGCCGTCTTCACGGAGGAAGGGGCCCAGATAACCTTGCAGCCCGAATATGAGTACGAAGCTGAGCCCTGCGACGACAGGAGAGACCGCGAAGGGGAGATCTATAAGGGCTGTGAGGAGCGCCCTTCCGGGGAAGCTGAACCGTGCGATCGCCCAGGCAGCAGAAATGCCGAAGATGAGGTTCGCGGCGACGGCTATGGGAACGACGGTCAGCGTGAGCTTTATAGCGTGAAACGTGTCCTTGTTCGCGAAGAGGTTGTCGAAGTAAACGCCGACGCCGTGGCTGAAGGCGACGGTGAAAACGTTGACGACGGGTATTATGACCAGTATCCCTATTACGCCGAGGGCAAGGAATGTGAGCCCCCACCTGACGAGGGCCGGGTCTTGCTGGGCCTTTCTTATTTTGGCTGCGGCCGCCGCTGCGGCCGGCGCCTTTTGCGAGATGGCATCAGTGCTCATGGCGCACGCTCCATCTCTCAAGCATGTTTATCAGGACGAGCATCGCAAAAGAAATCACCAGAAGCACGACGGCTATCGCCGTCGCCTCGCTGTAGTTGAATTCTTCCAGACGCGCGACGATGAGTATCGGGGCTATTTCAGTTTTGAACGGCATGTTGCCGGAGACGAATACTACGGCCCCGTACTCGCCGATACCGCGTGCGAAGGCCAGTGCGAAACCCGTTATGAGCGCCGGGAGGAGCGTGGGCAATATCACGCTCCGGAAGCTCTGCCACCTGGTGGCCCCTAGCGAGGCAGCGGCTTCTTCGGACTCGGGGTCGAGGTCTTCGAGTATCGGCTGTACGGTCCGCACCACGAAAGGTAATCCTATGAAAATTAGTACAAGCACTATTGCAAGGCGGCTGTAGGCGCCGTCAATCCCGATGGGCACGAGGTACTGGCCGAGCCATCCGCTCTCGACATAAAGGCTCGAATATACGAGCCCCGCGACGGCTGTCGGCAGCGCGAGCGGGAGGTCTACGAGGGAGTCTATGAATTTCTTCCCCGGAAAGGAGTATCGGACGAGCACCCACGAGATGACGAGCCCTATGACGAGGTTGACGACCGCCGCTATGGCGGCGGCTCCGAACGTCAGAAGATACGCGGCGCGGGCGCGGTCTGTCCAGACCGCTTTCCAGAACTCGTCTAAGGATAGCGTCCCCGCTTTTAAAAAACACGCCGCAACCGGCAGGAGCACGAGAAAGCTGAGGTAGAAAACGGTGTAGCCAAGTGTGAGCGAGAAGCCGGGAAGCACTTTGCGGTTGGCTGCCATATTAATTCCTTTCCTTTTAAAACTCCCCCGCGCCGGGGCTCTCCGCCGCCGGCGCAAGGGGACGAGGGTTTAATGAAGGAGTCGAGTCGTTATGAGCCTTTTTTCGTCTGATAGATGGTGTCGAAAACCCCGCCGTCGGAGATGAATCTCTTGTGGGCCGCCTGGAAGTTCTCGGCGATTTCCGTGATGTTGAAGAGCTTGATATCCGGGAATCTGTCCCTGTACTTTTCGAGAACCGCCTGGTTGCTCGGGCGGTAGTAATGCTTCGCTATGATTTCCTGTCCCTCGTCGGAGTAGAGGTATTCGAGATAGGCCTGCGCTGCGGCCCTCGTTCCTTTCCTGTCGACGTTGACGTCGACGAGCGTGACGTGCGGCTCGGCGAGAAGGCTTATCGGCGGATAAACGATCTCGAGCTCGCCGTTCGACTGCTGCACCTGGAGATTGGCCTCGTTCTCCCAGGCTACGTTGACGTCGCCGATCTTCTTCTGGACGAACGTTGTGGTAGCGCCGCGCGCGCCGGAGTCGAGAACCGGAACGTGCTGGTAGAGGCTCGTAACGTAATCGACCGCGTCCTGCTCCGAGCCTCCGCGGAGTACTACCGATCCCCAGGCCGCGAAGAAGGTGAGGTAGCCGTTGCCGGATGTCTTCGGGTTAGGCGTTATGACCTCGACGCCCGGTTTTACAAGGTCCTGCCAGTCTTTTATCTCTTTCGGGTTTCCCTTTCTCACGATGAAGACCAGCGTGGAAGTGTAGGGGAGGGACCTGTTCGGAAGCTCTTCCACCCATCCGTCCTTTATGAGCCCCTTCGACCTTATGGCGTCGGTGTCGATTATCGAGGCGATAGTTACGACGTCGGCGTCGAGGCCGTCGATAATCGCCCTCGCCTGCGAGCTCGAGCCGCCGTGGGATTGATCGATCTTAAGCTTCGTTCCCGTCTGTTTCTCGTAGAGCGGGATGAAGTGTGCGTTTATATCTCTCCAGAGCTCTCTTGTCGGGTCGTAAGATACGTTTAAAAGCGTCAGCTCTTCCTGAGCCGAGGCCTGAAAGGGCTTCCCGCCTATGCCGACGAGCAGGCCCAAAATCGCTATGAAAATCCCAATTCTCCTGATCATGGTTGCAAATCCTCCGTTTTTGATTTTTTTACCCTCCATGCCTTCTCTTGCTATGGAGATACAGCACTTGCCGGACTTCGCCGGCCCGATTCGAGCGTTCATCTTTATGTGTGCCCATGCAGCGCTGCGTAGGGGAGACCCGGTGTTTTTGTAACCAGATTCCCGGCATAAAGATTTCGCACAGTCATTTGCAATAAGCGTGCCGGATGAAAAATGTATTGTTTTGAGGAGTTTATTGAGAGAGCTGAAATCTTGCGGCGATTAAGTAGCCAGAGGGCTGGTCGGGGTGTGTACTTTTGAAACACATTATTGAGCTTCTATGGCTTTGCCAAAATAAATGCGCATGCGGTGGAAATCAAAAATTGTATAGCAGGGGGGAGAAAATGCCGGGCTATATATAACATGTTATCGATCATCTATTTTGGATATTCTGCCTCTATATGTACCTAAACAATAAATAAAAACAAAAAAGTTGTAAAAAAGCGTTGTTCTGTCTATCGTCTTGTTGGTGAATTTTATTATACCTCCGGGGAACCATCTAAGGACTGCATATGTCGCATTGAGAACCTCCGCCCTTCTTTCCTTGACGGTGGCTAATTTCAAGTCCGGATAAATCTTGTGCAGAAGTAATTGACCATATTCGTATCTTTTGGATTGTTTATAAAGTCCAATAATATCAATCCTGTGTTTATGATAAACTATTGCTCCGGGTATAAATTTAATCTTAAATTCCGTCTGTTTCTGCATTCTCCACGAGATATCGGCATCCCCTCCTGAATATAAATATGGATTGAACAGTCCGATGATATCAAAAACCTCTCTTCTATAAGCGGAATTAGCTGTTGCCGTATATGGCATGTAAGAATGATTAAGCACACCGGACTGGTTTAATATTCCGTAGCGATCCGAAAATTTTTCTACCATCGTATTGGGTTCATAAGATAGTATCTCACCCCCGAAACAGCCGATTGTATAGTCGTCCCAGTATTTTGTGAGATTACTTAACCAATCAGCCGATACTATACAATCTGAATCTGTAAAGGCGAGGAGATCACCCTTCGCCTTGGCTATTCCTGTATTTCGCGCCTGGTAAGAACTTTGTATAGTAGTTTCATAAAGCAGGGTTACATCATAATTTTTCGCAATGCGGTCGCTGCCGTCATTTGAACCGTTATCGACGACAATTACTTCAAACTGATCTTTCGGATAGTTTAGTCTCTGGATTGAATCCAGACAGAGGGCAATGGTAGAAGCCGCATTGTAAACCGGGATTATTACTGAAACTGTGGGCAATTTCGACATGATCTTTATATTCGGACTCGTTTAATTGATTCGATTGATAAAATTACAATTACATTCCATGTATGCTTATCTTGAATCACTGAAGCATGTATTAAACATATATACAGGCCGTATCCAGATGATGACTTCGAGTTAGTTTAATATACATCGTAGCGCCTCTTGAGTTTTTCATATATACATGACTTGGGCAAGCTGGCATTTTGTCAATCTCGTTCAATCTCCACATTTCGTTGTAAAGGTCTATCGCATGTGAGCGATATAGAATCAGTTTTATTTGCTCCTTCAAATTGACCGGAAATGAATTACTTATGAACCTATACCAGTATTGCCATTCAACGGTGGAGAATGTGCCAAAATCCGCCACTGAGCTCTGTAACTCGAATTTTTTGATAGCGTCCTCGAAAAATTTTGGTCCGATCTCACCCCAAGGATTTCTTTGCTGTTTCTACTGCTTGTAGCTTCATATGAATATTCTAAAATTTCTGAGCATGGAGGCGCTTTGATTACAAAGCATCAACCATGGAAGTCCTTGATTTGAAAACCCAGGAACCTGCGCTCCCACTCCCCGCAAAAACGTAATCCTGAGTAAAAATGAATGGTTTCAGGCTTATTATATCCATATCCACCCAGAAATTACCTTTCTCATAAACCAGTTTATATCCGAAGATGTTTGAAAATCCCGCATAAGTGTTCCGGTCCTTATATTTAAATATCAAAGTCCGAGGGAATTATCGTATTGACATCCATTCAGTATAGTACACTTGGGGGCATTATCTATTTCTTCGTATGTTTATAGATGAAAAATATGGCCATTTTTTAAGAATGATGATATGCAGAGCCGCTCCATAATAGTCAGGGTCTTACCCACCCATAGACTTTGTATGATCGGCGGCGAGCTTTCTTCAGGGCCCATACAGCAAAAATTATACTATAGTTCGGGTCTAATATAGTGGTGGTATTTGAAGCAATGAGCCTTGGCTGCCCCGGACGCGGGAAAGGGTTAGAATATCTCTAAAATCTTTTATAAATTTGTAATCTCATCAATCCACGTCGTCTCGGCCGGTGCCGGCTATTCATGAAACGCTCGATTTACGTTTACAAAATAAATCTTCCGATAAATGGATTATCACGCGGCGCCTGAATTAGTCACCCGGTGTTGTGCGTATCGATTCGATAGTTTTATTAGGGGGAGTGCCCTACATTTATGAATTTTCAAGGTACTTTTTCTTAAGCCTTTCATAAATACTGAACCTAGGAAATTTCTCGTTCTTATTGATGCTGCTTTCGCGCCACATTTCGTTCCAGAGATGAACTGACAGGCTCCCCCGGAGGAGCATGTTCGCCTGTTCCAGGCAGGAGACGATAGGCGAGCCGCTGACAACCTTCTTCCAGTCGTTGTAGACGATTGGACAGTAAACATCGGCTGCCGCAACATACTTTTCGAGGTTGAATTTGTTCAACCCGACTTCGAGAAGCCCGGGGCCGATGTCGCCGAAATTAAGCTCTTTCGGATTTCGCTTGATGGATTCTTCGTAGCAGTAATTCATGACTTCCGCGCCGGGAGGAGTCTTGATAACGCAGCTTTCTATCCAGAACGGTATGAGATCGCCTCCGTCCGCTTTGACTCTCTTCGACTTGGCGAAAACGTAATCGCTTTCAGATGTGAAGGGCTTTAGGCATACGACGTCCGTGTCGACCCAGTAGTTCCCTCTTTCGAAGAGAAGCTTGTATCTGAAGACATTGGAGAATCCGGCGTAGGTGTCGCGGTCTTTATATTTGAAGATCCTGTCGGAGCCAATTATATCGCCGGCATCCTTTATGACCGCTCCCTCGGGAACTTTCGTGACGTCGTTATAGGTGTAGAGGTGAAACTCGTGTCCGTTCCGGAGAAACGAGGCGATGCAGAGGCGCTCCATTACGGAGAGCTCGCCCCCGATCCAGAGGCTTTGAATTATCGGTAATGTCTTCGAATCGACGTTCATGTTTTAAACCTATGATCTCCTATGACGCGCCGGAGCCGAGAGCATTTTTTCCGCGAAGCCGAGAATGCGCTCAGCCCTCTTGTCCCAAGTGTAGTATTGTACATCCTTATAGGCTTCCGCGGAAAGCCGCTCGCCCAAATCCGGATCTTCCAACAGCCTTTTTATCGCGCCGCTGAAAGAGGACGCATTGCCCGGCTCCGCGAGAAGGCCGTTGACGCCGTCTTTCACGACGGCCTTCACCGAGGGAAGCGCCGAGGCCACGAACGGCCTTCTCGACGCCATGTACTCGAAGAGCTTGAGCTGGGAACCCATGACCGTATGGTCGGGGTGGTCGGTGGTGGGAAGAATCAGCACGTCGGCGGCATAAAAATAATCCTTGAGGACAGCCTGGGATAAGTGCCCCGTCAGCCGGATATTGCCGAGCTTCCTGGCGGCGCATGTCTCTTTCAGGGCTTCGACATCTTTCTCCCATCCGCCGACGAGAATGAAATCGCACGAGGGCATCAGCGCGGCTGTGTCGAGTATGGTCCCAGAGCCTTTTCTTTCATAGAGATGTCCGACGTAGGTTACCAGCGGGCGTCTCGTGTCGAGGTTCAGGATTTTTCGGGCTTCGTCTTTCGTTTTATAGGGCTGGAAGCTGCCCAAATCGACGGCGTTCTGCTCGACGAGTATTTTATCGGGCGAGAGGCCACCGCCCACCGCTATATCGCCAAGGGTAGTTGTAGTTGCAACGAGTCCTATGAGGTTCGAATAAACTCCGATGTCCTGAAAAAAGCGCTCGTCGAGCGTCGTGTGGTGCTCCCATATAACAGGAAGCCCCGTCTTGAGCAGTATCTCGATCCCGGCGAACGTCCGCGCGTAGATGAGCGAGGGCGATTTCATCATGCAGTATAGCGCGGCAAGCCTGTAATAGAAGACGCCCCCGCAGTAGTGCTCATCCAAGGAATACCTTTTGGCCCAGCGGGCAGGAATCCGCGTTATCCGGAACGCGTTATGAAGCCCGTACGAGTCCCGGAGCGCCGGATTTCTTCGGGTAATTATCGACAGGAGGTCGCCGGACGTTAACAGCTCGAAATTCGGTATCTTTTGCGAGAGGACTTCCGCCATCCTCATAATCTGCACCGTATGAGCGTATTGGGAAGGTATGCTCCCCGGCGAGATGTGGATCAACGACTTGATCAGAGGATATCGCATAAGAGTATTTTTTTATATCATGAATTAATAGCGAGATGCCGGAGAATTGTCAATATTATAGAGAATTCCATGTATTTCATGATTGGTTAATAGATTTAGAGCGATAAAAAGATTAAAAAACATAATTATTTTTTGTTAATTACGCATCGGATTAATAGCGTCGGGCAGATAATGCTCAGGAATCCGGGAATAGGCAGTATAATTTTAGTAGCTGGTATTAAAAGCCTATAGTGCCACTGCCCTGTAATACGAATGCCAGCCCGAGCTAAAAAATGAACGATATGCGCAAAATATCCCATTCGGTTTATAAAGAAAAACTGCCCGAGAATCCCCAGACCTTTACTCAAAAATTAAGATGGAAGATGAAGCACGACCGCAGACCGATACTGACCTTGACGGCGGACAAGTACCAGGTCACTCGGTACCTCGAAGAAAGAGGATTCGGTAATCTGCTGAAGAAGCTCTACTTTGTAACGGACAAGCCGGACGAGATACCGTTCGACGCCCTTCCTGACCGCTACGTGATTAAATCCAATCATAATTCCGGAGATGTAATAATAATAGATAACAACTTCGATCTGGTCAGCAAAGCCCCCGTCGGCAGAGAAGAAGTTATTTCCAGGTGTTACAATTTTTTACACAAGCGGCATTTCAATGAGCTTAATGAATGGGCGTATCAAAACATAAAACCTTTAATATTGATCGAGGAGTTCCTTGCGGACGAGAAGGGATTGCCAGAGGTCGATTACAAGTTCCTCTGCTTCGGCGGGAAGCCGAAGATCGTGGAAGTGATAGAAAACAGGTTCAGTGATTTCACCGACAGCTATTTTGACATGAGCTGGAAGCCGCTTCATTTTACGTGGTCCGACTGGCCGGGGGAAAAGGGAGCGCCGGCCGGGCAGAACGTCCAGAAGCCGTCGAATTTCGACGAGATGAAAGAGATCGCTGAAGCGCTCAGCAGGCCCTTCGATTTCGTGAGGGTGGACCTTTACAACGTTTCGGGCAAGATATATTTCGGAGAGTTCACGCATTACCCCGCTGCCGGTATAGGCGAGATAGAGCCCAAGTCGTTCGATTCTTACATCGGGAAGATGTGGACCCTCCCGGATAGAGACGACGTCAGGGATAATTCCTTCGTAAGCCGCCTTAAGGAAAAATTCGTATTTTTCCGGAGATACTACGCATACGCGATAACCTGGATGATCCCCTAGCAGTGTGGAAACGGCATTCGGCCTAGTCCGTGAATCCCGGACTAGTCACCCGCATTCCGGCCGCCATCTTTCTCGCCTCGCTCTCCCGCCGTCATTTCTTCCCGTATTATCGGGGCGAGCGTATCGGCAAAGAAATTCGCCATCTTCTCGTTTCCTTCGGAAGTCATGTGAATCGAATCCAGGAATAAATCCTTGTTCTCAAGACCGTATTCATAATATTCGATGAGAGGAGTGTCGTATTCTTCGGCCAGCTCCCTTACGGCGGCGTTGTTCTGGCCGATGCCCTCTGCCCAGAGCGCCTCGGGCATGTGCTCGTTCCAGTCGGGGGCGTCGTCGTCGATGGCGAATGTCGACAGCACGATGGGTATACCCCTGGCCTTGGCGACGTCGATGATGTACGACAGGTTTCTCTTGTAGATCGCGGAAGACGTTTTGTTGAAATTCTCTATGCGCCCGCTTTCTTCCGCAGGCAGGTTTTCGAATTTCCAGGTGTGCGAAAGAAGCGTGGTGTTCGGATAATGAAGGCTCGCCTTGAAGCCGGAAACGGCTATCCGGTAGAGAAGGAATCTCGACAGGAAGGGCGGCTTGTAATCCGGTATCTTCCGGAAGTGATAATAATCTCCGGTGTAATCTTTGAACATCCGGGGCGGGAGGTCGTTGTAGCCTTCGTAAAAAATCACCATATCGGGATCGAGCGGCACTACTTTCAAAAGGAACCTCGAAAGACTTTCCGCCGTCGTCGCGCTCACGAGCCCGGCGTTTATAACCTCGATTTTGTCCGTGCCGAGACGCTCCTGCAAAATCTCTTCGAGGAAATAAGGGTAGGTTCCATCTTCCTCGAGCCCGATGCCGTAGGTCGTCGAGCCTCCGAGCGCGACTATCCTGTAGGTGCCCGGCGCCTTGGTCTCGCTGAACTCCTTTCCCCTGAAGCCGTAAGAATTTATCGTAACCTCGCCGGGTATGCCGTAACCGGGCTTCATGTCGTAGGCAGTATATGGATGCGCATAGTAGAGCCCTTCGCCTGTTTTGACGTCGAACGGTGTGTATGCACTATTGATAGCTTTAAAAAAGCCGGGGAAGTAGCCGAGCCTCTCTATAAGGCGAAGCCCGACCTCCATGCAGACGAGCGTGAATACGAGCGATGCGGCTAGCAGGAGAACGTGAACTGTTCCGATCTTTTTCATTTCGAGGCCCGGCGGTCCGCTCAGGTTAATTGCGGGCGTCCGATTCCCGGACGCCCGGTACAATCATATACTGTTTAAAGAGAAGTCTTAATATCTCGGCATGTCGGGGTCGAACTTTTCGGCCCACTCGTCGATGCCGCCTTTTAAGTTCTTAACTTTCTTAAAGCCCATGGTCCTGAGGAGCTTCGTCGCGCGGAGGCTCCTTCCGCCGGAGTGGCAGTGGATTACGATATCGTCCGCCGTGTCGAGCTCGTTCACCCTTTCGGCGAGCTCGCCGAGGGGTATCAGTTTCGCGCCTTCGAGATTGCATATCTCGTACTCGTGGGGCTCTCTCACGTCGATAACGACGACGTTGCCGTTCTTCGTCCGAAGCTCGTTGAAATCCTCGACGGATATTTCGAGGTCGTCGCTCTGGGAGAAGTCTTCGGCTTCGCCCCTTCCGAGCCCGCAGAATTCTTCATAATCGATGAGCGCCGTTATGGTCGGGTTCTCACCGCAGACTGGGCACGACGGGTCTTTTCTCAGCTTGAGCACGCGCGGCTCCATTTCGAGAACGTCGATAAATAAAAGCCTCCCGATAAGCGGCGTTCCCTTGCCGAGTATGAGCTTTACAATCTCCGACGCCTGGAGCGTGCCCACGACGCCCGGGAGAATCCCGAGAACGCCGCCCTCTGCGCAGCTCGGTACGAGCCCGGGGGGAGGGGGCTCCGGGTAAAGGCAGCGGTAGCAGGGCCCTTTCTTCGCGTCGAAAACGCTTACCATTCCCTCGAAGCGGAATATGCTTCCGTAAACACTCGGCTTCCCTAAGAGTACGCAGGCGTCGTTTACGAGATAGCGCGTCGCGAAGTTGTCCGTGCCGTCGACGATTATGTCGTAGTCCTTGAATATCCCGAGCGCGTTTTCAGAAGTCAGCCTCTCGTTGTACGTTACTATGTCTATATCAGAATTGAGCTCTAAAGCCCTGTTCTTCGCCGATTCCACCTTGAGCTCGCCGAGGGTCTCTTCGCTGTGAATTATCTGCCTCTGGAGGTTACTGAAGTCTACGACGTCGAAATCCAAGATCCCGAGACGCCCGACACCCGCGGCTGCGAGATAGAGTATGAGCGGCGATCCGAGCCCGCCCGCGCCTATACATAATACTTTGGCGTTCTGGAGCTTTTCCTGCCCCTCGACGCCCACTTCCGGCATTATGAGGTGCCGGGAATATCGCCTTATCTGCTCGTTAGTCAAAGCCATTTATATCTACCGTCCTTTTTGTTCAGAGTGAAAAATAAAGCTAATACAGAACAATCGAGTTTTCAACCTGAGGCGCCCCGCCGCGCCGTCTTCGGGAATTTTCACACAATTTTATTTTGCCCCTTACGCTCCGTTAACAATTGTGTATACTAGTTCCCAGGATTTAGTACGTTTTGAAGATTTAGATTCATTCTCTTAGTTGTTTTGAACGTTTAGATTCATTCAATAAGTAGATGGATTCTCCTTCCAACCGTATTACAAATTCCTGGTCTAAAGCCCTTTGACATGATTTTTAAAAATTTGTTTTTATGTCCTTGACAACGGTTTTAGATGATTTATATTATTGGTCCCTTAAGCAAAATATCTGAAACAAGATATTTCAGATCTTTGAAAGTTGAATAGCAGATAAGCGGGCGAAGAAGAGCAAGCAATCCTTTCATAAAATTTTATGAAGAGTTTGATCCTGGCTCAGAGCGAACGCTGGCGGTATGCTTAACACATGCAAGTCGAGCGCGAAAGTGGCTTCGGCCACGAGTAGAGCGGCGGACGGGTGCGTAACACGTGGATAATCTGCCTTCAGGTCTGGGATAACCCTGGGAAACTAGAGCTAATACCGGATAAGACCACGGGTTCCATGGAACCAGTGGTAAAAGGCGGCTTTCGGGCTGTCTCCTGAAGATGAGTCCGCGTCCCATCAGGTAGTTGGTGAGGTA
>CAZPHQ010000007.1:0-105612 GCA_964586675.1 uncultured Spirochaetia bacterium
ACTTTCGGCCCATAGCGCGGGCGATGGATTTACCTAGGGAGGTTTTACCCACGCCGGGAGGCCCAACGAGGCACATGACAGGTCCGCGTGTGCTCTTGCCGAGCTTACGGACGGCGAGGAATATTACAGGAACGGCAAGAATTTCGACTGCGACGCCGGAGCGGAGTTTAACTCCAGCACGAACGCGCTTCACGCCGAGGCCCTTCTAAACGCCGAAGACGAGTTCGACTTCAAGCAGTACGACACGAACAACGACGGCATTATAGAGCCCTCCGAGCTTGCGATCATAATAGCGATAGCCAGGGATTCGAACTCGGGCTCGTCGATCAACACCTCATTCAAGCCTTACTGCAGCGGCGATACTTTCACAGTCGACGGCATGGAGATCGCGGAGACGGTTCACCTTAACGTGATCTACGAGGCCGGCGGTCTCTCTGACGAGCAGAAGACGGAAAACATGATGGTGGCGATACACGAGCTCGGGCATCACATCCTCGGGCTCGACGACCTCTACGGCAGATACAAGGGCGTCCACGACGGCACGAACTTTACGCAGCTCCTTGAATTCCAGGACGACTGCCCGGAAGACCTCAAGCCTGGAGAGACCTGTCAGAACCGGTTCATGAACACAGCGCCTCACATGATTTCCCTGATGACTTATAAAACAGGCTACTATACCACGACTACACACATCGACGGATTCCACAAGCTTCACCTCGGATGGGTCCTGCCTTCGATACTCGAAGAAAAGGACGAGTACGAGCTTGCGGACGTCAAGATGAGTGAAGACGTTTACATACTGCCGAGAAGGAACGACGACGCGCGTGAATACGTCCTCCTGGAATCGAGGTTCGAAGAGCCGCTCATCAATGCCCCTCTCTACGACTACAACATCAACGACGACGGGCTCGCCGTATATCACGTGATCGAGCCGGGTCCGACGTGTCAGTCGGCTCTCGGTGCAGGCGCTCCGGACTGTAAGCCGATGATACCGCCCGCTTGTACAGCCGAGGGAATATGGTATCACAAGCACGGGAGCAACTTCGCCCGCCTCGGTCTCAGGTTGATCCAGCCCGACCTTGCCCATGTTTACGACAAGGACAACAACAGCTCGGACAACGACTACGCGGAATTTCAGGAGCTCCTGTTCGGGTCTTGGGCCGGTGCGGACCTCCTCGACGACGGCACCCTCGAATGCACGAACAATATCGGCGACGCGCTACCGGCCGGGAGCCAGCCGCTCCTGAGATGGGTAGACGGTTCGAAGAGCGGGTACAACCTCCTCGGAATAACGACGAGCGGCGACAGCGTAACGTTCCAGCTCACCGTGAACTGAGGCCGGGATGCCTGATTAAGAAATACGCCATTCTATTACCACCTCTCATACTCTCCCAGCCCGGCGTCCCCAGACAGGGATGCCGGGTTTCTTTTAGCCGGTTGAACCTTTCCCCGTTGCCGCGTGACTAACTCTACAAATCGACACGGGAGGCAAAACAATGAAAAATTCGATCACTTTGAAACTCGGCGTACTCGCGGTTCTGTTTCTGGCGGGGTTTATGCTCAGCCATGCAAGCCCGTCGCGCGCGGCGGACGAGATATTACACATCGGTGGCGGGATGCTGCCCGATATAACGAGCCCCCTCGGGATCGAAGTCGCGGGCGAGATCGGCTACTGGGGAGGCGCTCTCAGGCTGGATGCGGCCGACGCTTCATATACAGCCGGCGGTAAATGCATTTTCAGGTACGGCATCGATCTCGCTAATTCCGGCTCCGCTCCGTCCGGCTCATTCTCATACAGGCTCAACGCAGGGGCATGGTCGAAAATAGTAGACGAGGGTGGAATAGGGGAGGGCGGGAGCGTAATTTCGATCGGCGAGATCGCCCTATCTCCCGGAAAGCAGAAGATAACGGTAAGGCTCGACAATAGCGAAGACGTTGCCGAGCTGGACGAGATGAATAACGTGCCGTTCGCCCTGAGGGTCGAAGTCTCAGGCGACTGCGAGCAGGGCCGTGAAAATCCCCCGCTCGTGGCGGGTAATTAAGGGAAATCCCTGGAGCTCTATTAAATTCAAGACCCCTTTGCGCAGTCTGCCCCCGCTCTTCCCTGTTTCTCCGGTTGAGCGGGGGTTTTTATTTTTCTTTGAACCTTTTCCGGAAGCGCCGTTACTAACCTTTCAAACGCGGTAAAACGGGAGAGTATAGATGAAAGACCTGGCGATAATGGTGATAGGTATCCTGGCGATTGTAGCGGTTGCGAATACGAAGCAGATGGATATGCAGTCGGGGTTCGGAGGAGCTCAGGTCGTAAATCTCACCGAGGGGAATTTCATTGGAGATAACCTCCCGACGGATGCGGTAGCCGACCTCGACGAAGAACAGGAATCTTCACGGTACGAAGAAGAAACGGCTTACACTGACGACGCAGATTTCTACGATTCGATAGACGAAAGCTCGTTGAGGACTGCAGTGCTGAAATAGCAATTAAAGATGGAGGAGGATGGTCGGCCCTAACCGGGGCCGGCTCGTTAATGGTCCCCGGCTCTCCGGGTAAAGAGGGCCGGGGATTTTTTTTCTTGGGCCATGCTGGAGAAGATTCTTTCTCATCGCCAAAAGAAATGCTTCGAACCTTTCTCACGCCGCCGGTTACTCACTTATCAACATCATGTAAGGAGGTAGGCAAAATGCTTACACATCTTAATTTCAAAAAAGTTTTTTCAGTTTTCGCATTAACGGTTTTTATCTTTTTAAGCGCAGGCGCGGCAAAGAGCTTCGCTGCATGTCCCTACGATATACTCGCGCTCTGTAAGGTCGACGGCAAGTGGGTCAACTGCTGTGACCATTACGGATATACAGTAAACGGAGTTGAGAGGCCCTCGACGCCGAAGAGGAATCTGAACCTCAAGTCCGTAAAGCCCGCTCCAGGGAAGGAAGTCGTTGCGCAGTCAGCGGCGGGTCAGAAAACCTTCGGCGCAAAGGCTTCAGCGTCGAACGGAGGCGCATCGATATACCAGATGAACGGTATGAGCGGCTCAGTGCCGATGAAGATCACGACGAAGCTCGTTAACGGAAACGAGGTGCACGTGCTCAAGCTCGCTTCACAGAACATGAACCAGGAAATGACCTGGAACGCAAAGCTGAACTGCGGCAGCGGCACGATTATAAATCACTTTGAGCTTCTTACGGCGAACGGACCGAAGGCGGTATTCCCCGTCGGAAACCATACGACGACGAGCGTCAACCGTAACATCGAAATAAAACCGTGGAGTCTCAATACGGTCGAGTCGCAGTGCGCCGAGGCGCTCTCGAAGGGAAACGGGACATATAACAATCAGGCCGTCATATGGCTCGAGCCTTCAACTGTCGACGTCGTAAGGTTCGGCGCGAGCTGCAAGTATTCCGGCACGAGCAACGTCGTCCAGTATAGCGGCCAGGTGAAGCCGAAGACAAAGGTGACGTGCACGCTGACGAACCCGCCCTACGTTCCCGAAACATAAACGTACATTCTCTATACCTTCCGGAAGCCCCCGACGGCCGCGCGCTCGAGGGGGCTTTTTTATGTCCAGCCGCCAAAAATTCCGAACCTTTCGCCCGCGCGAAGTTACTCACTTTCAAGACCATTTAAAGGAGGAATAACCATGAGAAGGTTATTCGGATTTATAAACGCCTATTACACGTCCGCACTTAGAAGCGGGATGCTTGCATTGGCTGTAGGAATATTCGCTTTATCCGTTCCTGGCGTCGTAAGCGCCGCCGAGTTCGTTGTCGACAGCGCTATCGACGCCGTGGACGACAATCCCGGAGACGGGATCTGCGACGACGGCTCCGGGAACTGCACCCTTCGCGCGGCCGTCATGGAATCGAACGCGCTCGCCGGACAAGATGAGATAATCCTCTCGGACGAGATTTATCTTATAACGATCCCCGGCACTGACGACGTCGCGGCGGACGGCGACCTCGATATAAGGGACAGCCTTATAATACAGGGCGCCGGCGCGGACGAAACGGTGATCGACGCAGGGAACATCACGCGCGTATTTCACCTTTTAGACGATGACGACCTGTCGCAGATCGAGGTCGGGATTCTTGGTCTCACGATTCAAAACTCTGTCGCAGGCAACGCGGGCGGAGCTATAAGGAACGTCTCCGAGGTGCTTTTTCTCGAAGGCGTAAACATACAGGACAGCACCGCGCCAAGGGGCGGCGGAATCTATGTCGGGCCAGACGGCGGAGCCACTATATTCAGCTCCGCGATTATCAATAACAGCGCGACCGACGATCCGGGCGAGGAACGGGGTGGCGGCATATTCAATTCGGGGGAGACGGTAGTCTTAAACACGACAATCAGCGGAAATACAGCCGGCGACCTTGGCGGCGGAATTTTTAACGAGGGCGATTTCGTCTCCATTTTTTCAACCATAGCCGGTAACGTCACGGAAGCGGGGCTCGCAGGCGGGATACACCAGATCGTCGGAAGCGGCGCACAGTTTTTCGGAACTATAATCGCCGATAACTCGACGGGCGACTGCGGCGGAATTCTCGTCGAGTCACTCGGGTATAACATGTCGACTACGGGCTGCAACTTGATCGACCCGACGGATTCGCCCGATACGGACCCGCTTCTCGGTCCGCTCCAGGATAACGGCGGCCCTACGCTTACGCATGCGCTCCAGGAAGGAAGCCCCGCGGTCGATTTCGCGGACAACGAGCTCTTCTGCCTCGACGTCGGCATCGATCAGAGGGGAACCATAAGGCCCGTCGACGGTGACGGGGACGGCACTGCTATATGCGACGCGGGCGCTTTCGAGGCCGACCCTGTAGTGGTGATTCCAGACGGCGACGACGGCAGCGGCGGCTGCTCGATGGCAGAGCCGGGCGTCTCCGGAGCCGGAGCGCTGGCCGCATATCTCCTCGTGCCGCTTTTTATATTGATCGCAAGAATCAGAAGAAGCCTCGGTTCCTTGTAACGAATAACACCTGGATGAGGCCGCTCCCGAGAAGGGGCGGCCCGTTCGGGATAATTTAAGCGAGCGGAAAATGAACCTTCCAACCACAAACTCCTACTCACTTTTACAAATGAAAGGGATCGGAATGAGTCCGTATACGGTAAAAATAACCGCCCGTGGTCGCGAAAACAGGTTGAATCGCGGGTATAAATATTCTAGTATATGTCTACTTCTTCCAGAGGAGGATGGAGCGGTGTGTCCCGTCCGGGTTCTCTTTGTCCTGACGATTCTAATCTTCTCTCAATCGGCTTTCGCCCAGGTTAAGCTGACTGAAACCGAGGCCGGCAGGGCTTTTAAATCCGGCGATTACAATAAGGCTCTCACCGAGCTCAACGTTCTCCTCGAACAATATCCGGACGACGCAGTAACGATTCTCCGCTACATAGGCATTTCGTATCACCGCCTCGCGCAGTACGAAAAGGCTATCGCCGCGTTCGAAAAGGCGCTCGAAATCGATCCGCAAAACGTTCCCGCGCTCTTCTACATGGCCTCGACTTATTTCAAGATAAGCGAGACGGCAGCGGCCCGGGAGATTTTCGAAAGGATCATCGGCCTCGCGCCGGAATCGCTCTACGCCGAATGGTCGGAGCGCTACGTCCAGGCGATAATCCAGCGGGAAACCGAATATAGACAGCCGGGCGGCCCCAGGCTCTACGAGGTGTTCCTGCAGGTCGCCCCGCAGCTCGACTTCAACGTCCCCGAAGACCCGAACGTCAGCAGCTCTTTCAGCGACGACGAATCCTTCAGGTTTACCGAATACGCCTCTCTCGGGCTCCGGACGAAGCAGCTCGGGAACTGGATGCTCGGGACATATTTCTCGACCTACCAGAGCCAGCATACGAAAAGGAGCATGAGGGAGTTTAACCTCTCGACGTTCAACATCACGCCCTACATCAACTACACGACGACGATACTCGGAAAATCGTTTTCGCCGATGCTGAGCTACAATTTCAACTACTCCCTCCTCGATTACGAGAGCTACGGCAATTCGCACACTATAACGGCGACCTTCAACACCGGGCTGACTCCCAACACCCTCACGATGCCCTACTACAGGATCTCGTTCGACAGCTTCGACGACAAGGGCTTCGACCCGGCGATTTCGTCCCGGAACGCGACGAACAACGCCGTCGGCATAGCGCAGTATTTCTTCTTCATGGAAAGGGCGATAAACGTCTGGCTCGCTTACGAGTTTCAGCATAACGACGCCGACGGGCTTAACTTTAACTTCAACGGCAACAAATTCGGCTCTGGGTTTTCCGTGCCGATAGTTTGGGAAATAAGGGGAGACCTGAGCGGGGAATATCAGAGGGACGACTATCCGGACTTTCAGGGTCCGAGAGACAGGGAGTCGAACAGGTTTAATGTATTCGTGCGCCTGGCGAGGAACATCGCCGGCCCGGTTTACGGGGCGTTCTCGTACAGCTACACGAACGAGAACTCGAATTACGAGGTGCTCGAGTTCGACAGGCATATTCTGACCTGGTCTCTCTTTCTCAGCTACTGAGGTGAAATTATGGATGTCATAAAGGAAAAAATGAAAACCCTCACGCGTGAAATCGGCAAGGTGATGCTGCTTCTCCTGCCCGTGTTTCTCATCCACGTTCATCTCCTGGCCGCGGAGCCGGTTACGAATGCTGGTCTCGACGACGCCGAGAAGACGGACCTCGAAACGGGCGCCATAGAGCCTGTGGACTCCGTGAAGAATAACCCCGATCTGCTATACGTCCTGGAAACCCTGCTCCGCGCCCCGGTCACGCAGCTGAAGGACGGCGAGCCGCCCTACGACCAGCAGCCACCGGACGCGCAGGACGATTTCAGGACGAGAGTCGTACCGACCGATCCGCCTACTGTTCCGACGGATCCCCCGCCGGTAATCCCGACCATGGCACCTCCGCCTGTTCCGACGAACCCACCCGTGCCCACGCTGCCGCCCGACAGGCCGAGGCCGGGATTCCCGTTATTCCCCGGAAGGCCGGTCAACCCCGATAACCCCAATAACCCGGTTCCCACGAACCCGCCGGGACCGGGAGACCCGACCTTCCCGAATCCGAATCAGTAGGCCGGCCCGGCCGCTGGGGTTCTCCCGGCGCGCGAGTGATTGATCGGGGATAACTCAACCAGATTCACAGACAGGGTTTACTATAAAAACGCTCAATCTTTCGATTGACATAGCTGCATGGCAAGTCGATCGTTCTAGCTCACTGTCCGACGTCTCAGTTAATAGCTGGAAAAGAATGGAAATGTGAAAAAAAGCCATTGGTTAGCTACGATGAAAATAAGCGACAATAGCGACAATAATGTATAATCACATTCGATAGAAGCCGCTTGCGGTTTATTCAGGCCATTCCTCGGAGGGCTGGCAGAACGGCTAATGCACCGGTCTTGAAAACCGGCGTCCGAAAGGACTTGGGGGTTCGAATCCCTCGCCCTCCGCATCCATATATTAGTGAAGCCTAAACATTCTTACTGCACATATGCTTTTTCACCTCTTAGCATCCAAAAACAGCAGCCATGCTTTTCAACTTCGGTGAAATAGCTGTCGGCAAAAAAGGTATCGTTAACAATCGACGATAATCGGGGATGGTTCGATATAAATGCATTAGGTAGCAAGATTGTGTCATTACCCCCACCGCCCAACAGGTAAGCCAGCAATAGATATTGCTCGTTATAATAACGATCCGCTATTTCGGGGGAGTAATCGTTCGGAAGCTCGATATCGTGAAGTCCCCATACACAGCCTGCAGGTAACACGGGCAATATTTCACTGAAAAAAACGGTCACGTCGGAATTCTGAAAAGATCTGTGGCTGTTATCCACAAAAAAAATCATATCAGCAGGGAGATTTTCGAACACGGAAATCGGGACATCTTCGCAGGCGCTTCTCATCACCTCGTCACACAAGCTATCGATGTCAGCTCTCGGTTGCGGATCAACTGAGATAATCTTGGTTCTAAGCCCATTATCTCTAATTGCCTTTCTGGCGAACTTCGTTGAATTGCCGGAACCGACTTCGAAATATAACGAGGGATTTCGGGTTGCCAGTAATCCGTAAATGGTAACGGCGTCTAAGGCCGGCAACCAGCCGTTTATCCAGCGAGGACTTTCATCGTCGATGGTGCTGTACACAGGTATGGCTTCAAATTTATCAATGAAGCCGGAGAAGGATAATAACATATCGGCAAATCCTGATTCACCCTTATTCATTTGTTCTTTTATGCGCTGTATGCCCGCGGTTTCCGCCCAGGATCGGGGCTTCGGAAAGTAGGGATAATCTACTTTTATAAACCTGTTATCGTCGAGCCGAATTAATTTGCGGTTGAGGCGACTCAAAAGATGATTAATAACTCGTCTCATGAAGTGCTTCATAGAGATAGATGCCTATTAATCGTATAATATAAATCTGTAATCTTGCGTGTATTAAAACATTAATTAACCCTGCACTTGATTTCCTGTTTCTAGTCTAAAATAAATTTCTGAGAATTGCAGTTTATTTTTGCGGTGATTTGAAAACGGTATCCCGATAGTGAATCTCTGACCGTATTGCGAGAGCAACGCGGGAATAAAATTAGACATGGTTCATTTGTATTTGTGGACAGCTTCGAAGACGCCGTCCCATTCTTCTGGAGGCGGGGTTTCCTGGTAGATCAGGCAGCGCTCGGCCATGGTTCTGGAAGGGCCGTCGCCCGGCCGCAGCTCGAGAGATTTTCTGAAATTCTCGAGAGCTTCTTTCCAGCGCTGCTCCCTGTAAGCCTGAAGGCCCGCGGCATAGAACCTGAACGCTTTTTCCTGCTCATCCGTTAGTGCTGAGCCGCTCCCGCCCAGAAGCTCGAAAATACGCTCGGGCTGTACCCTCCCGACAACCTGCACCAGGTCGATTTCACGAAGTATGAAGGAGTCTCCGACAAGCTCCGCCGTATGCTCGCCTATCAGGATCTCCGTTCCATATCCTTTGTTGAGCCCCTCGAGGCGGGAACCCAGATTCACCTGATCCCCTAGAACGCCGTATGCGAGGCGGTACTTAGAGCCGAGGTTTCCCACGAGCATGCGCCCCGAGTTCACGCCTGTCCGGGCGATGAGGGGCGGCCGGCCGATCTTCGCCCATTCTTCGTTAAGAAGGTTCCGCTGATCGCGCATGGCGAGTGCCGCACCGCAGGCCCTTTGTGCGTGATCCGCCTGATCTATAGGCGCGCCGAAAATGGCCATCAGCTCGTCGCCCACATACTCTTTCAGCATTCCCTGATAAGCGAATACCTGCTCGGTCATGCTGGCGTAGTATTCGCTGAGTATCACTATCATCTCGTGAGGGGAATAGCGTTCCGAAGCGGATGTGAATCCCTGAAGGTCGCTGAAGAGCACCGTCAGGACTTTTTCCTCTCCCCCGAGTTTTAACCTGGACGGGTCTTTCAGCATCGCCTCGATTACAACCGGAGCGACGTAATGTGTGAAAGCCCTTTTAATTTTTTTACGTTCCCGCTCCTCTGTCGCATAATAGTAGACTACGAGAACCAGGTAACTCAGCGCGATCGTCAGCAGAGGATAAACCATGTCGAGCCAGACTCCGTTCTTGACGAAGAGCCAGAGCGCGACGGAGATGTACAAAATTATGAGTCCCGAGACGAATAAAAAACCTTTAATTGCGGTCGTGCGCGGTATGGCCGTTCCGACAAGGGCTCCCAGTATCACGATCGCGAACAGGTCGAAAATCCTCGACCATCTGGGTTTCGAAATTAAATTCCCCGTCAAAACATTGTCGATAACGTTGGCATGGACCTCTACGCCGGGAAAGATCGGACTGAACGGGGTGTTTCTCATGTCGTAGATTCCGGTGGCGGTGGCGCCGACAAGCACGATTTTATCCTTGAAAGTCCCCGCCGTGAAGTCGCCGCTCAGGATATCGCCGATCGATACGTGAGGGAACGTTTTCGGCGGACCGAGGTAGTTGACGAGCAGCTGACCGCTTTCGTCGGTCGGTATAAAACGATCGCCCATATTTATACCGTCCACGCTGTACTTACCGACGTTAACCATCATCTGCGACTGGCCGAGGTAAAGCCATGCGCACTGAATCGCCAGTGGCGGGAAAAGATCCCCGCCGTACTCTATGACGAGGGGCATCCAGCGGAGGACGCCGTCCTGATCGCTTTGCAGCGTGAAAAAGCCTGAGGAAGCCGCGACGTCTGTGAAAATCTTCAGATTGCTTCGGGGAGCATAGGCTTTAATCAACGGAACGGCGGTGGTATCCGGGTCATCGTAGAGTATAAGAGGATATGCCGAAAAAATGATGCGCTCTAACTGTTCGTCTATTTCGCCCTGGTCTATCGTGTACTCGAGGTCCGACTGGCTCATGTAAAAGAAATATCCGAGGACGACATCAGCAGATGAATTCTTGATAGCCTCGGCCAGCGTGAGGTCGTTGTCGGCCCGTTTTCTGCTTTCTTCGAGGAACCCTTCCAGCCGCGAGTTTTTGCCGTACTGGGCGTCGACTCTCTGGCTGAACTGGTCGATCAATGCCAGCTGCGAGTTCTCGTCCGGCTCGAGGAATCCGATGTCGAAACCGATCACCCTGGCTCCGTCTCGAGACAAGACATCGACGAGAGAGGCTATCTTCGAGCGCGGCCACGGCCAGCGGCCTACCGTATCGAGGCTTTTTTCGTCTATGGCGGCGATAACGATGTCGGGGGATGGCTGCTTCTGACCCCGGAAGAGAAAGCGGAGGTCGTAGGTTTTAAGCTCGATCAGGTCGAGAATCGTTACTCTCGCTAGGAAGAGAATTATGACGAGTAAGATCGCTCCTATCGTAAGTGAAAGGGGGTTAATGGAGAATAGGGATTTTAAAGATAATTTCATGGCGGAGATTATTCAGGAGAAAACCAGCGTTCAGTTTTCATAGCGCATCCGTCTCAGCTGCTACCCCGCGTATAAGTTCCGCCGGCACGACTCGCATATCATGCCGGCGGAACGTATCAGGGGATTTTTTTGTAATCATGCTCCGTGATGAAGAGGCTCTCCGGGGGACGATATGCATTGACTAGATGCAGCCCGCCGCTGGAAAGCTGCCCGCTCCGATTAGATTACCTTCTGCACCTGACTTCTCCCGGCCCGACGAAATATTTTTCGACGCACGGAGGCTCCAGCAGTCTCTTGCAGCTATAGGGCAGGTTCATACCCGGCTCGTAGTCCGTGAGGTCTGTCGTGCATAGCTGTATGATGCAAAGCTCCTTCCCGGGCTGGGCGCAGGCTCCTCCGCTCTCCCGCCCCGGCGTAGCGCAGCATTCGCCGGTCGTGGAAAATCCGCCCGGGCATACGCAAACCTCGCTGTTGAACTCAGAGGCCGTGAAGGTAATGAACTGTAAATCCGGGTCCTCACAATCCGGGCAGTCCAGAAGGTCGAGATCTATCGTTTCCTCACACACCCTGGTAGCGGCGCATTGGTCGATCTCTGTAGAGCGGGTGAGAACGGTCTTCAGGACAACCGGTTCGCCGGTGGGCGGAGCGGGGGTCGGCGGCGGCGGGGTAGGTGGCGGTGGGGTAGGTGGTGGCGGGGTAGGTGGTGGCGGCGTCGGGTGCGGGTAATATTTCGGCTTGTGGCGGGAGCTCCGTCTTCCCTGAGAAGAATTCTGTTTGCCCGTTGAGCGCGACTTCCCCTGAGAAGATACGCTCCTCCCCAGGCTGGAGCGCCGATTTCCCTGACTGGAAACGCTTCTTCCCTGCGAAGAAGCCCGGGTTTCCTGATTCGAAGCGGCCCTCGTTTGGTTCACAGTGGTGGCGAATAAATTCGTCGTGAGGTCCATGGTAAAAACCAGGCCTTCTATCCCGCAGTCGGGGTCCAATATCGTGGGATCGCAGCGATTGTCTCCCGTGTCGATTGTTCCATAGACTGAGCATGTGAGCACCGGGCAGTTCACTCCCGGGACGCAGTTGCCGACGTCGTTTATCGTCGAGAAATCTACGTCACAAATCTCGCTTCCGGTCTTCCAGCACGCGCAGAGCCTCGTGCCGCCGGAGCTGACGCACCTGTAAGTTGCGCCTCTGGCGCATTTGGCCGCATCGGCTTCTGTCCACGGTACGAGCGGGGCGGCGATAACCAGCAAACAAATCAGAATTAATCTCTCCAACATGGTGACGATCTCCTCGAGTGAGTGATTCACTCTTGTGGCATTTTACTAGCTGATTCTCAACACCCTGTTTTTGCTCCTCTCTCTTTCTATCATGGAAGCGCAAGCGTGACCCGGGCGTAAAACACTCTTCCCGGCTGAATGCGCGGATTATTCACGTCTATCTCGAAATAATTAAACTTTTCGTCGAACAGGTTCGTCGCTCCGACCGAGACAAAACCGTACCGCTTCGGTAAACGGTAGTAGACGGCCGCATCGACTATCCAGAAGTTATCATCGCCTGACACGAAATCCCCGGTCTCCGGCGAGAGAAAATCCCCGTCCTGATTGAGGTACGTCACGGTCGCCGTCGAGCCCAGCCCTGAAGGATGGAAGAAATTGACGCCGAGGGGGACGCGGTTTGTAGTCAGCTCCTTCGGCTGGTCGGTTACGCCCTGCGTATCGAGCCGTTCGTATATGTACTGCGCCCTCAGCGCGAACCATGGATGAGGCGTCCAGAAGAGATATGCGAGGCCGAGGTATTCGTCTACTTTCTCCTTTTGGAGCGGGGGGTTCTCGGGATCGACTACAAAATCCAGGAACGGGACTTTCATATCTCTCGCTGAGAACTGCACGCCTCCGAAGAAGTTCTTCGGGAATTTCTGATCTATGGCCCCGCCGAAAACCCAGGACTCCGTTCCGTTGACGTCGTCGAAGAACTGGTTGAATCCGGCAACCTGGGTCGGCTCGAGAGTCTGGTCCGTGATGAGAGTCCTCTTTAAAACCCTGAAGGCCGCCGCGCGGAGAGTCGTCGAGGGTATCGGGTTCCAGGTTACGCCGAACTTCGGATTGAACTCGTTCCTGTCGCCGACGTCGGGGCTGTCGCCGCTCAGGAAATCGGCGCTTGCGCCGAGAGTGAATGTCACATTATCCAGCGGGTTAATGTATGAGTACGCGTACACGTTTAGATGCTCGAGATCCGTGCTCGTTCTCGACTCTGCGACTATCGGATCGTCGGGCGGAGGAAGCTCTATAGTTATCCTCGTATCGAGCCTGCCGTTAACATCGAAGTAGCCCGCTCCGCTTACGAGATTTATATACTGCGAGCGGTAGAGGTACTGGGCCTCGGCGCTGTAGGCGTTTTCCGGCCGGTGAGCGTCGAACTGGCTGATCCTGTCGGTGACCTCAAAATCCGCATTTTGATACGCAAGGTTTGCGATGAGTATGGAGCCGGGCGAAAACACATGCCGCCCCCCGATGCGGACATAATTTCTCTCTTCCTTGTTTTTGAGCCCGGGGAGGAAATCGTTCGGGAAGAACCTCAGCGCGAGGTCTCCGAAATCGGTGTTTCTGTAACGGTATTCCGCCTGGATGCTCGTCTGGTATGTCAGCTCTAATTGAAGGTAGGCGCTCGCGATCTGGTCCTTCTGGTCGTCGTTTATCCTGAAGCCGTCTGTGCCGAAATACGAATAACCCGCGCTGAAGCTGGCCTTGTCGTATATGGCCGAGACGACTCCCTCTCCGGCCCACGTTTCATTTGCGGCGACGAGGCCGCTCGTCAGCAGCCTGACCTGGTTCCGGTTAAAGAGGGGATTGAATTCGTCGAACGATACCGAAGCCGGGCCCTGCGAGGAGATGAGGAAGAGATTACTCTCGGCCAGCCGGGGCTGTATCGGCGTGATGTTGATCGGCTGAAGGAGCTGCGACTGAAGCAGCTCGCTGACCCTGGCTATCTCGTGCCTCGGCAGAACGGCGTAAGAATCCGCCAGGAAGCGGTGCGCCGAGAAGCTAGAGGGATCGACGTTCACAGATTTCCATCCCTCTACGAGCGCAAGCTGCTGGAAACCGAGATCGGTGTAGATACGGGCGAGGCCGGCACTTCTCGCGGCAAGGTCCGAATCCAGGAGAAGACGCGAGCGGTATACGGCCCTGTTGTCGTTCAGCTCGATGGATCTTTGCAGGTTGTCGAGCGCCTCGACCGGCCTGTTCGTCGTCTGTTTGGCTATAGCGTCGTAGAACCACGGCGTCGGGTCGAGCGGGTCGAGCTCCTTCGCTATCTCATACTCGCGGACGTCCTTTCCGGTGCGTTTCTCCTCGAAGTAGGTTTTGCCGAGGTAGCTCCGGACGAGAGAGTTGTTGGGATCGAGGCTGGCTGCAATCTCGATCTGCCTCCCCCCGCCGTTAAGATCGCCGTCCCGTATCATCGCGAGCCCGAGCCCGAGCCGAGGGAGGTAATCGGCCTGGTCGAGAGAGATCGCCTTTTCGAATGCGGCTTTCGCTTTCTTTGTATCGACCTGCGTCAGATAGGCGAATCCGAGAACGGTCTGCGTCCTCGAGAGATTCGGCTCGAGAGCCGCCGCCTCCTGCGCCGATTGGAGCGCATTGCCGAGATTCCCGAAAGAAGCCTGTATCTCAGCCAGCCGCGCCCAGGCGAGTGCGTTATCAGGAGCGATCTCCACAGCGCGCTCCAGGCTTTCGCGGGCGCCTTTCAGGTCGAACATCGCCTGCTGCGCGTATGACAGGGCTATCTCGGCTGTGGCGGAATCAGGGTTCGTTTCGACAGCCTTCTCCGCGGCCGCCAGGGCCTTTTCTTTTTCGTTCTTAACTATGAGTATCACGGCTTCGAGCGCGAGAGCGTCGCTGAAATTCGGATCGAGTTCGAGCGCCCTCGCTATGTCGGCGGCTGCCTCGTCGACCCTTCCCACGGCCAGAAGAAGCTGGGCCCGGTATGCGTAGAACCGGGGGTCGGGGACGTCACCGGGAACGTTCTCGATGCTGCCGAACGCCCCCTGTATGTCGCCGTTTATATAAAACTCCACGGATTGGCGAACCATCCCTTCCCAGCCCGTTCCCGCCTGGAACTCGTCGGGGGTAAAGTAGACGACGGGCGGGTAGTAGAGCGTCCACTGCACGGCGTCGCGCGGACGGACGACGACACTGTACACCGGCGCCTTCCCGGCCTCGGCGACAGCCGATTGGCCGCCTGTCAGAGTCAGGCTTCCGGCGTCGTTCGACGCGACGACGGTGCCCTCGAAAGTTGTAAGGAGTGTCCTGTCCTCTTCGACGGTGACCAGGAACTCGGTCCCCCTGACGCCCGCCGTCGTGAACGGCGTTTTAACGTCCAGGCTGCTCGGGCCGCTGCTGAAGAAATGGCTGGCGCCCTTAAGCATCTCTATGACGCTCGTCCCGTCGTCTTTCGGCGTTTCGAGGGTGATTATAGTGTTCTGGTTAAGGCGGATTACGGATTTTTCGAGCAGCGTTACATCGGCGCGGCTTTTTCCGTATACGCGTATGGTATCGCCCGGGCAGTAGGTGTCATTCAGCTTTACCTCCCGCCACTCGGTCTCGCCCGCCTTCTGCGATTCGACGGTCCCCTGTACGGAAACGATCTTGGCCACCGGTTTTTCACATTCCGCCGCCCGGGAGATACTGGAATACAAACACGCATACAGAAGTAGAGCGCCCGCGACGAGACGCAGGCCGTACGTGCAACCGGTTTTCATTCTCTATCCCCCCTCTGACTTCTACTGAGTCTGTAAAACCAAACGTTAAAGCCTTACTCCGGTAATTCGCAGATCAAAGTGAAAGGGTCGTAACTTCCCTTTCGGCCATCTTAAGCATTCGGGAAAAATTATGTAAAAGATTTTGAAGAAGAGTCATCTTTATCGTGGGATGCGTTCTCCCGAGCTCGTCGAACGACGAGGTCGAAAGAAGGTAGCATTCGACTTCCGTATCGGCGTATACGTCCGCGGACCGCACGGTGCGGTTTATAACGGCTATCTCGCCGAAGGCCATACCGGCGGAGAGAGTCGAAAGCCGCTTGATCTGTCCATTTGGAAGATCGACCCTGACGCTCACCTCGCCGCTCATTAGAAGAAATATCTCGGCCGCCGGGTCACCCTTCCGGATTATCAGGTCTCCCGATCTGTAGGTCTTGCTCTTAAGGAGCGATTCAAGGGTCGCTACTTCGTTAGGAGTTAGCCCGCGGCAGAGGTCGTGCTCCGCGAGAGTCACTTTATGATCGTCGTCGTCAGTTCGGAGCTGCTCTATAAGGCGGTTCTCGCACCACTCGAGGGCGATGTCATTATCGGGGAAGACATGCAGGAGCGTGCTCTCCCGTTCCTCGCTATTGAGCTGCTCTTCGAGGTATCTGTTGATTTTTGAATGCCTCGGCTGGAGGTTCACCAGCAGGAGTCTCTTGCCGCAGTGTCCCATGGTCTCGATCAGCTCGACGATTATCTTTGCCGACGATTCCTCGATATTCGTTACACGTTTGAAATCGATAACGGCCATGTCGAGGGAATCGCTCGCATCTACTATCTTCCGTATGGCCAGCTCGACGGTCGAAAACACGAGATCGCCGTGGAGCTCGTATACTTTTACGAGCGAGCCGAATTTGTCGAGGATTTCAGTCTCGCGTTCGCCCCGGTGCCGTTTCGACCTTATCGTGGATAGATCATACTGAGTCCGTATTACGGAACGCGACGAGCGCGGGACGCGAAGGCAGTGAAGGTTGAAATCCTTTGAAATGTTCTTGCATACCTCGATTCCGCGGACGCTGTTCCCCCGCGAGTCCAGCGGCGGGGAGAACACTCCGATCCCGGCCTGTCCGGGCATGACGGCCATTATTCCGCCTGCCACGCCGCTTTTAGCGGGGATGCCGATCCAGTACATCCACTCGCCGGCATAGTCGTACATCCCGCAGGTGGTCATGATCGTCATGATATTTTCGAGGAAGTCGCTGCTTATCGCGCGCTCTTTCGTCATGGGATTGACCCCGCCGTTCGCCAGCGTGGCGGCCATGAGGCTGAGGTCGCGGCAATCGACCGAGATCGAGCACTGCTTGAAGTAAAGGTCGAGGGCCAGATCGGGGTGCTCACTCAGGATGTCGAAGTTCCGCAGCATGTGCCCGATAGCGCGGTTACGGTGCCCCGTTTCTTTTTCGGACATGTAGACGGTATTGTCTATGCTGAGATTGCGTCCGGCATAGGTGGAAAAAACGCCTAAGATTCTCTGCATTATGTCTTCGCGCGAGCTGCCCTTAACGAGCGACGTCGTCGCTATGGCGCCTGCATTTATCATCGGGTTAAACGGACAACCAGTATCCGGGGTCAGGCTGATGGAGTTGAAGGCGTCTCCCGTCGGCTCGACGCCGATTTTCCTCAAAACTGCATCTATCCCCCTGTCCTCGAGGGCAATGCCGTAAACGAAGGGTTTCGAGATCGACTGAATCGTGAACGGAAGGCGGGTATCCCCGACTTCGTATACGCGGCCGTCAGTCGTGGCTATGCTGATGCCGAACCAGTCGGGATCGGCCTTGGAAAGCTCCGGGATATAGGTCGCTACCTGCCCGCCCTGAATCTTGCAGCATTTTGCATGGAGCTTGTCGAGGTAGCGCTGTATCGGGGATAAAACCTGAATATCCGATTCTCTCTGCGTGAGCTGTCCTGCTGCTGACATATAACCCCCCTTCTCTCTATGTGATGCTTGCAATCCGAATGCCAGAGAGCCTTTATCATCCGGCGGGATTGGCGAGCTCGAAAAACCTCTCTTACCGTCCGAAAGAAAAGGATAATTAATAAAAAATTATAGCGGCTTGTGGAAAGAAAGGCGGTCTCGTGTTCGCCCGGACTCCCGGTGCTGCATAAAAATAAAGCAGCCATGCCGGGTTTTTACGCAATTCCGACTATGTGAACCCGGTAATTCCCCATGAAATACCAGGTTTTTCAGCCCCATAATATACTGACAGAAAATGCAGGAAATTTCAAAATAATGATTAAATTATGGGCATTTCAATTAACTTCGAACCCAAGAAAAGGCAGCCTGATGTATTCTCCGAAAGCCGGAGCGCTTGAGATGGAATGTTTTTTGTAATGGAAATTCCTGAGGTGCTCTGGTGTGCATGCGAATTACTGAAACTGTATTTAAACTCTCCGGAAGTCGGAGTCATAGAATAACGGCCAAGGATCTATAACTTGATTTCAAACTTTACTGGTATATATAATTTCGTCGAGGGCAGTTTCGAATAAAAGAATCGCGATAATTAAAAACTCAGGCGGAGCGGGAATTTACCGGACTTCAAAAAGAAGCGCGTTATCTCGTGACCGAATTGGAATAGGATGAAAATACATATACTGGGCTCAGGGACTTGTGTCCCCAATGTCAGAAGAGGCTCGGCGGGTTACGCTATAGAGCTCTCGAAGTCGAAAATCCTGCTCGACTGCGGTAACGGTACTACCTGGAAACTCGGCAAGGTGGGCGTCGATTACCTGAGCGTCGATCATATTTTTATAACACATTTTCATCCCGACCATACTGCGGATCTGATCCCGTTCTTGTTCGCCACGAAATATCCTCATCCCGACAGGTTCAGGGAAAAACCCCTTTTCGTCTGGGGGCCCGAGGGCTTCGGCGATTTTTATACGTCTTTAAAGTTGGCTTTTAACGACTGGATAGCGCCTGATACGCTGATCGTGAAAGAGGTCAACGGGGCGCCAATGGAGATCGACGATTTCGTCATGACCGCGGGAGACACTTTTCACACGGACAACAGCGTCGCCTACAGGATAGAATCGGACGGAAAATCGGTCGTATACTCCGGCGACACCGGATACACGGAATCGCTTATCGAGCTGGCTCAGGATGCGGATTTGCTTATTATTGAGTGCTCTTTTCCCGACGAGCTCAAGTTTAAAACACATCTGACGCCGACCGAGGTCGGTATGATAGCCCGCGCATCCCGGGCAAAAAAAATAATCCTCACACACCTCTACACCGACTGCGACGAAATCGACATAGTCGGCCAGGTCAGGGAACACGTGGACGTCGACGTGATCGTGGCCGAAGACCTGATGCAGATCAGCATCTGAGGGCCGGCCCGGAATCAGGCAGGTGGCTCCCGCCGCTAAAAACCTGCGGAGCGTTTTCTTCCCGATAGTTATCCCCGGAAGCTTTTCACCCTATGCGGAAGCAGCCTTCCGGCGCATCGCGAGAAACGCGGCGATTCCCATTATCCCTGCCAGAAAGATCAAACCCCATTCCGACATCGTGGGAATATTTTCAACCGATGAGCAGTCTCCGAAAGAGAGATTCGATACGAGAATCCCGTATCCGTTCGTTAACCTTATGCTCGTGATCGGGCTGTTTCTCGACTGAACTCCGAAGAACGGTCCGTCCGGCGTCGCCCGAACCTGCGTTGTCCCCAATAACTCATCGCCGGGACCGAATACGTCGATAGTGACAATGCTGGAATCTATCGCGAAGGTGAAGAGGTTGATTCCGACGCCTTTTATTCCGGGCTCCTGGAAGGTGATTTCACTGTTGTCGTTGAAATCGTTAGCCCCCACGACAACATCGGTCATACCCGGAAAAAAAGAAGGGGTGATAACCACCAGGTCACCGTTAGCCGCAAACGGCAAGCCGATCAATGAAAATCCCTCGATCAATGCCCCCGGCGCGAAACAGTCGTCGTTCGTGGAGCTGTTAAACGGACCCGGACAGCTCAAAATGCTATCCGGCGGCAAGAGCGTTTGTCCGAAATTCTCCAGCTCGAGTGGTTTGCATACGAATGTGAATTGTGACTCGTTGCTGAAGATGGTTAGCTCCCCCAACTGAAAGGCTTTCGAGCCGTTATCTTCGAGCGCTTTTGTCGACGAAGACATATTTTCAGGTGTGAATGCGTCGGAGGGGTTCAGCTCCGTATACGATCCCTGCGCTTTTAACTGTGCCGGAGTGAGAAAAAATAAAAAGAACAGAACCAACAATAATGCAAGCGTGAACAACCTCATGAATATCCCCCTTTAAAACTTGCTTTATTACGTTTTTAGATATTATAGATTAATAAAAGTCCGTTACAATAGTCATGTTGAATGCAATTATTATATCTGCAATATCCCGGAGCGTAGAGACGAATGGACGAGAACAGCGGCAGAAATACCGGTAAATACGCAGCTTTTCTTCTCGGCGTCAACATCGGCCCGCATAAACGGGTGCCGATGAAAGACCTCAGGGAGATGTTCGAGCGCATGGGCTTCAGGAACGTCCGAACCCTCCTTGCGTCAGGGAACGTCCTCTTCGATTCTTCCGGGAAAAACGCGGCGGCGCTCGCCGGCGAACTGGAAGGGCAGTTGAAAAAAACCTTTGGCTTCGAGGTCGGGGTTATCGTCCGTCCCATCGCCGACATTAAGAAAATGATCGATGCCGACCCATTTAAGAAAGTGAGAGTTACGAAAGACGTCCGCCTCTACGTTACTTTCTATACCGGGGAGCCTCAGAAAAAAATCGCCCTGCCATACAAGGCGGAGGACGAGGAGGGAGGAGTGGTTCGCATTTTCGACATCTCGGACAACGTCGTTTACAGTGTAGTCACACTGGGCGAGTCAGGAACGACCGAGGCAATGAACATTCTCAAAAAACTATTCGGCAAGAAGATTACGACGAGAAACTGGAACACAGTCAAAAAACTTGGTGCGTAATTAGAGAACAATCTAGAAAGCGCGCTCCGGCCTTTTTATGCCGAGCTTTTTCATACGCGATCTGAGCGTATCAGGGTTCATTCCCAGTATAAGCGCAGCCCCGTTTTTCCCGTGGACGACCCAGTTGGTGTCTTCGAGCACCCGGACAATGTGAGCCCGCTCCACATCCTCGAGCGTCCCCGAGTCCGGGGCCCCCGGGCCCTCGTCGGCCCTCTCTTCGAGCGCCTCGTCTATCCGGACTATAGGCTCGCGGGCGAGAACGACAGCCCTCTCTACCACATTCTGGAGCTCCCTTATATTCCCCGGCCACGAATAGCTCATCAGCCGCTCCATCGTGCCTGCCGATATGCCGTCCATGCGCTTTCCCATGTCCTTTGCGAATTTCGCGAGAAAGAAATTCGCGAGTATCGGTATGTCCGATTTCCTGTCTTTCAGCGGCGGCACCGTCAGCGGGAAAACGCTCAGGCGGTAAAAAAGGTCCGACCGGAACGAGCCCGATTTAATTTCCTCTTTCAGTTTTTTATTCGTGGCGGCGATGATACGCACGTCAACTTTGATCGGCACGCTGCTTCCCACCCTCTCGAACTCCCCTTCCTGAAGGACTCTTAAAAGCTTGACCTGCGTATCGAGCGGCAGCTCTCCGACTTCGTCGAGGAATATAGTCCCTTTATCCGCCAGCTCGAACCTCCCGATCCTCTGCTGAACCGCTCCTGTAAAGGCGCCCTTCTCGTGGCCGAACAGCTCGCTCTCGACGAGTCCCGCCGAAATCGCTCCGCAGTTAACCTTGACCAGCGGCCTCTCCCTCCTCTGGCTGAGGTTGTGAATCGCGCGCGCAATGAGCTCCTTTCCCGTGCCGGTCTCTCCCAGTATTAGAACGGCGGCGTCCGTTGGCGCGACCTTCTCTATGTCCAGAAGAAGGTTCTTGAGGAGCGGGCTCTCGCCGATTATCTCCTCGAAGTTATACTCCGTCTTGATCTCTTCCTGGAGATAAATGTTCTCCGCCTGGAGCCGGTTCTTGAGCTCTTCCACTTCGGTCAGCGCTTCTTTTAACGCCTCCGCTTGTTTTGCGTTGTTGATCGCCGTTTCGATCTGCTGCGCGACGAGATCGAGCAGCTTTATCTCGTCTTCGTCGAAATTATTTTTGTAAGCTGAAGTTATGTGAAGCGTGCCGACGGCCTTGCCGCCGAAGAAAATGGGCATGGAGAGATAGCTCTTTATATCGGTGTCTCTTCCGGCCTCTCCGAGCGCCGTATCCTGATCGATGTCGGCGCAGTGAACGGACTTTCCATCCAGTATGACCTTCCAGGTGAGCCCCCTCGGGTAGGGGATCCTTCCCGCCCGCTCGATGTACCATTCCGGGCAGCCTCTCTCCGCCCTTATGACGGCGTCCGATCCTTCGGTCAGGTATATCAGAACGTGCTTAACCTTTTCTACGTTCTCGCTGAGCGAATCGACTGCGTTCTCGAGAACCTCCTGGAGATCGATAGACCTGTGAACGCTCCTGGTCACCCTGCCGATAATCGCTTCATAGCGGTTCTTCCTCGAGAGCTGGGCGAAGTTCTCCCTGAGCGCAGCCTCGGCGCGCCTCCGCTCCATTCCGGTACGGAGCGCAAGTATGCCGTACGTCAGGTTTCCGGCCAGCTGCTTCAGCATCTTGATCTTCTCGGGGTTAAAGGCGTCGGGCCGTCTGGCGTAGATGTTGAGCGCTCCGAAAGGCGCGGAGCCCGAGATCATGGGTATGCTGACGGCCGAGGAATATCCTCTCCTGAGAGCTTCGTCATGCCAGGGGGCGAAATCCGGGTCCGACAGTATATCTCTGCATATGGATATCTCTCCCGTGCCGATGGCCTTGCCGACATGGCCGCCGCCCGTTTCGGAGCCGTCCCACGAGATGCCGAGCGCTTCGAGATTTTCTCTCCCGTAGCCCGCCTCGGCCACTGGACGGAGGGCTTTCTTGCCGTCGTCCCTAAACCCAACCCACGCCATTTCGTACCCGCCGACCTCGACGATTATCCTGCATATCTCTTTGAGTAAAGCTGTTTCGTCCGTGGTCCGTATTACAGCCTGCGTGCATTCGCTGAGCGCCCTGAGCGCGCGGTTAACCCTGTAGAGCTCCTGCTCGGCCCATCTCCGCTCCCTCCTCTCCTCGGCTTCGCGGAGCGCACGCCGCACCGCCGGCGCCACCCTCGACAGCCGCTCCTTAAGGACATAATCCACGGCGCCGCCCTTAAGGGCCTCGACAGCAACTTCCTCGCCGAGCGTCCCCGATACGAAAATGAAAGGCACGTCGGGGCATCGCTCCCGCGCCATTCCGAGGGCGGAAAGTCCGTCGAAAGATGGCAGTGTAAAATCCGTGAGTATGAGGTCGAATCCGCCCTCCTCGATGCGGGCGGCGAAATCGGCTTCGGTCTCGACGCGCGTTACGTCGCAGACGATGCCCTCTGATTCGAGCATCGCCTGTATAAGCTCGGCGTCCCGGGGGTCGTCTTCGAGGTGGAGGATGTGTAAAGGACGTTCCATAATGCCATCCGCGTGCCGCTATGAAAAATCGGGTTATTCTCTTTTCATGCTTCCGGGCGGCGGCTCGTTTATTATCGCCCAGAAGACGCCAAGCTCCTTTATGGCGTTTACGAATTCGTGAAAGTCGACAGGTTTTACAACGTAAGCGTTCACCCCGAGCTTGTAGCTGTCCACGACGTCCCTCTCTTCGCGCGAAGAGGTAAGCATAACGACGGGGACAGCCTTCGTATTCTCGTCCGACCTGATGCGGCTCAGAACCTCGAGCCCGTCCACCTTCGGCAGCTTAAGATCGAGGAGGATCACGGCGGGGTAGCCGTTCGGGCCGCCACCGGATTTCCCGCGCTCGTAGAGGTAGCGAAGGGCTTCTTCGCCGTCCCGCGCGAGCACGACTTCATTTGCAAGATTATATTCGGCAAGTGCGGTCAGGGTGAGCTCGACGTCCTTGGGATCGTCCTCTACAAGTAAAATGCGTCCGAGTTTATTCATGACCTGCTCCCTCCGGCGGCCCGGGAAGGGTAAAGTAGATGGTCGCGCCTTTATCGGAAGCGCCCTCCGCCCAGACCCTGCCCCCATGACGGTATATTATACGCTGTACGTGTGCAAGTCCTATTCCAGTGCCTTCGAACTCCTCGGCCCTGTGGAGCCTCTGGAATACCCCGAAGAGCTTGTGCGCATACTTCATATCGAAACCGACCCCGTTGTCCCTGACAAAGATTACAATCTCGTTTGTTTCGCCGCGGGTGTGCCCTATCTCGATCTCGGCCCGCTCGCGCTGCCGAGTGAATTTGACCGCGTTCGAAAAAATGTTCACGAGCACAAGTCTCAGCATGGAGCGGTCTCCGAAAACATCCGGCAGCGCGCCCATTCGCCAGGCTATGTCGCGTCCGTCGGTCTCTCTCGCGAGCTCGCCGCATATTTCACTTACCAGCTGCTCCAGGCTTACGCGCGATTTCTTGATCTCTGCCCGGCCGGTCCTCGAAAACGAGAGGAGGTCGTCTATAAGCTCGCCCATCCGTTTCGCCGATTCGAGAATCGTCATAACATAACGCGCACTTTTTTCGTCGAGATCGGAAGAAGCGCTCTTCTGAAGTAGCTCGGCGTACCCGGCCAGGTGACGGAGCGGCGCACGGAGGTCGTGAGATACGGAGTAGGCGAAAGCTTCGAGCTCCCTGTTGACCTCTCCGAGCTCGTCCGTCCGTTCTGCGACCCTCGTCTCGAGCTCTTCGTTAAGCTTTCGGATGCCTTCCTCGGCCCGTTTCCGCTCGGTAATGTCGTTATTAGTTTCGAGCACGGAAGCAGTCTGTCCGAGCTCGTCCTTCTGCACGGCCCACCTGCTCGCGACGACTACCTGCGAGCCGTCTCTTCTGGTGTGTACCAGCTCTCCCTCCCAGTGGCCGCTCCGGGCAAGCTGGGCCATTATATACTCGAGCGGCTCGGGGAATACCGTTTGAAGAAGCTCGTGCGTAACCCTGCCGACAGCCTCGCCGCTCTTCCATCCATAGAGCTCCTCCGCCCCCCTGTTCCAATACGTGATAAGGCCCGCCTTGTCGCGCACGAAGATCGAGTCGTGCGTCAGATGGAGGAGGCCCGCCTGTTTGTGCAATATCTTCTCGGCATGTTTTCGTTCTTCAA
The DNA here is from genome assembly GCA_964586675.1 of uncultured Spirochaetia bacterium. Classification (GTDB taxonomy): domain Bacteria; phylum Desulfobacterota_D; class UBA1144; order Nemesobacterales; family UBA2774; genus JADLGH01. The sequence continues at coordinate 24,727 of CAZPHQ010000007.1, forward strand.
TCTCGGTCAAGAGAAGAGCATTCGATCTCTCGAGCTGCCTCGTCCGCTCGAGAACCCGCCCTTCGAGCTCGTCGCGGGCCCTGGCGAGCGCCGTCTCCCTGTCTTTCAGCCGGGAGCTGACGAATCCCGAAACGAATGCGAATATGAAAAACACTATAACAAAAGGCAGGTTCTTCGGATCGTGCGAAAATTGGCCAAAGGGAGGGGTGAAATAATAATCGACCGCCAGCGTGCTGAGCACGACAGCCATGAATCCCGGCCCCTTGCCCAGGAACCATGTGCTCCCGATGACGACCCAAACGAAAAAAAAGCTCCGCCAGAAAGGGGTCGAAAACGCTTTTTGAAGGAGGAGCGTAAGCACGACCGCCAGAGCCACGAGAATTATGCAGAGCCCGTATCTCCAGAGGATCGATAGAATCAATTCCCGGCCCGTGCTCTTTTGCATCTGCATCTCATCCTTCGGGCTAGGGGGCGAGTCCCGCCGCCCGACTGAATTAGAAAAAGACTTAGAAAGAAATGTGCCAGCTCCCTGAAAACGATATCTATGGATAAATTACGCGTCAAGACTGGCATCGGAGTCGTTATATTTCCCGGCGGTCGTGATATATCCCGACACCTTCCGGGCAGGCCGGGAGAAGAGAAAATTTCCGAATCTAATAAACGGAGGGACTTGTGCGTTTTCTGGCGCGCGTAATCTGGGATTCTTTCTCTGGCACGAGTATTGCACCAAATACAGTCGGGGAAGATGGGTAGAGGAGAAAATGAATTGCTCAGAATTACGGAGATTTTCGATGACGGGGAAGAGGTCGTAATGAAGCTGGAAGGGAAGGTGGTAGGCGTATGGGTTCCCGATCTGGAGAGCATATGCCTCTTTCACAGGGATGAAATGAAGAAAGTGGTCGTGCTGGATTTTTCCGGCGTAACGTTCATAGAGGAGAAGGGGTTAAGAATGCTTGAGGATTTAAAGGACGAAAGGGTAAGGATAGTTAACTGCTCTCCGTTCATATATTCGCTGCTGAATAAACTCATAAGTAGAGATAGTGGAAACCGAAACGAGCATTGAGGAGGAAGAAATGAGATTGAATAACCTTGAGACCGGAAAGCCGCGCACCAAAGGAGTGCCCGTCCCGAAAGAGGGGGGTGCATCGGTCAGGCCTGTCGAGATGGATTGCACCGGGCGCGGGGCCGTTCAGGATTTCCGGGGCATGACGGACAAGAAACTCGTCACCTGCTTTGTCGACACCCGCGACGAGAGGGCTTTCAACGAGCTCGCCGGCAGATACGCTAACAAGATCTACGGGACGGCGCTCAGGATTACTCGCAATCCGAGCGCGGCCGAAGACGTGCTGCAGGAGGTGTTTATCATCCTCGTCGAAAAGCTTCACACCTTCAGCTCCGAGTACAAGTTCTCGACGTGGCTCTACAGCGTCGCGGCCAACGCAAGCTTCTCTCAACTGAGGTCTGAAAAGAAGCACAGGAACAGCGTGAGCTTCGAGGAGTATCTTTCATGCGCCGAGAACGGGATGGGCGTTGGGGCCGAGTTCCGCTCCCGCGTCCCCGGCTCCGACGAGGCGCTCTCGAGCCGCGAATGGATGGAAAGAATAGAAAGGGCCGTGAGCGAGCTCCCTCCGGCCTACAGGGCCGTCTTTCACCTGAGAGACATCGAGGGGCTTTCGAACGTCGAGGTCGCGGAGATATTGAACCTGACGCTCCCTAACGTGAAGTCCCGTATACACAGGGCGAGGCTTGTCCTCCGGAGCAAGCTCTCGGATTATTCGAGGAATTAAAGGCGGCGCTCTATAGGCCGTTTCTGTAAATGAAAAAAGACGGAAGGAGAACCAAAATGAAGGTAGGATTCGTGGGACTCGGAAACATGGGGCAGGCGATGGCGCGTAATCTCTCGAGGGCCGGCCACGACGTCAGCGTCCATAACAGGACCAGGAGCCGCGCCGAAGAGCTCGAGGCGGAGGGCGCCCTCGTCGTCGATACGCCGGCCGACGCCTCCCGGGGCGACGTCGTAATCACCATGCTCTCCGACGATGCGGCCGTCGAGGCGGTCGTTCTCGGCGGGGGCGGGTTGATATACGCCCTCAGGGAGGAGACTGTTCACATCTCTATGAGCACCATAAGCGCCGGTCTCTCGAAGCGCCTCGCTGAATCCCATCGCCGGGCGGGGCGTCAATTCGTCGCGGCGCCCGTCTTCGGGCGGCCGGATGCGGCCACCGGAGGGAAGCTTTTTATACTGGCGGCCGGCTCGCCGGAGGCGGTCGAAAAGTGCATGCCGATCTTCGACTCTCTGGGCCAGAAAACATTCGTCGTCGGCGAGGATCCGTGGGATGCCAACATCGTAAAGTTGAGCGGCAATTTCCTCGTCGCGTCCATGATCGAAAGCCTGGGCGAATCGCTGGCCCTCATACGCAAGCACGGTATAGACCAGCACAAGTTCCTCGATGTCCTGACGAGCTCTCTTTTTACCGCCCCGGTGTACAAAACATACGGGGGCATCATGGCCCGGGAAGATTACGAGCCGGCCGGATTCAAGCTTCCGCTCGGCCTGAAGGATCTCCGTCTCGTGCTGGCCGCAGCGGAGGACGCGGAAGTTCCCATGCCGGCCGCGAGCCTGATACACGAGCAGTTCCTCACGGCGCTCGCCCGCGGATATCGCGACCTCGACTGGAGCAGCCTGGGCCTCCTTTCCGCTGAGAATGCCGGGCTCGAGGTAAGGCTTCCGCGCCTCGCCGGGAATCGTGCGTGAGTGCTGTCGCGGAGCCGGCTTCGAAGGATCGGGTCAATCAGTATATGCTCGATTTCATTAAATCCTGGATATTTTCGGTGCGGTCATGGGCGAAAGGCGAATAACGATGAGTACGAGGCAAATCAGCGTAGAGCGGTTCAGCGTGACTTCCTCCAAACCGTTTCTGGATGTCCTCGCGGTGATAGAGATGGCGATAGGACGGCCCGATATGGTTAAGTTCGGCAGGGAGGTCGCCGCGTCGCGGACCCTCGGCGAGCTCGAAGAGGTGGTTCACTCCGCGCTCGGCCAGTCGGGCCTCATGGAGTTCGCGCGCTTCGACATCGGCGGGATACTGCGAAGGGAATTCGGAGGGAGATCGCCCAGAATCCTCCGCCTTGTCGTCGGAAATCCGCTCATCATGAAGCAGATGGTGAGGTACGTGTCCGACGGCGCGTCGTATGCGCCCGTAACCATACTGATCGACGAGCGCCCGGACGGGGTGCACCTCTCATACGACAGGATGGCGAGCTTCCTCGCTCCTTACGGAAGCCCTGAAGCCCTACGGGTAGCGGAGGACCTGGATTCGAAGATCGAGGCTTTGTTGACCGACGCATCGCGTCACTGACAGCGAGGCAAAACCCGAAAAGGGAATGACATAAGAGAAGTGAGCGGATTACAAATGTTTTCGGATGCCTTAGTAAATAAAAAATACAGCGTGCAGCCCGGGCCTTGCAAAGAGCCCGGCCTCACAGCAAAAGGAGATAAATCATGAAGAAGCAACGAACAGGCAAGGATTATGAAAACATCGGCTCTAAGGCGAAACCATTCATACACGAGGAAGCCATAGAGATTCAGCCCTACGGGATGATAGTGAAGCTCCCGATAGCGCTGTCCGAGAAAGTATGCGCTAAGAGCGTAGAAAACCTGAACCAGATTCTGGCCGATACAATGACCCTTCGCGACCTTTACAAGAAGCATCACTGGCAGGTGGCCGGTCACACCTTCTACCAGCTCCACCTTCTCTACGACAAGCACTTCGGAGAGCAGAGCGAGCTCGTCGACACCATAGCCGAGAGGATTCAGCTCTTAGGGGGTATCAGCCTGGCGATGGCCCACGACGTCGCTGAAACGACGATAATACCGCGCCCCGTCCGCGGGCGTGAGGAAGTCCCCGTACAGATTTCCCGCCTTCTCCACGCGCACGAGGTGATACTGCTCGAGGCGAGGTCGATGGCGAGGCAGGCGTCCGAGGACGGAGACGACGGAACGAACGACCTTCTCGTCAGCAACGTCATACGCACGAACGAGCTCCAGGTATGGTTCCTGGCCGAGCACGTGGTCGACGTTCCGCTGGTCCACGCGGATTGAAATCCGTCGAGAGGAGAAGGCAATGAAGAGGACATGGCTCATTACAGGGGCTTCCCGCGGGTTCGGCGCGGAGATAACGAAGGCCGAGCTGGCTGCTGTGTGATGCGTCCCGCACGGCTTTCAACCGCCGCACAGGAGAGCACGCAAGGTATTATCCGGTTTGTATATATATAGCTAAAGCACGGACGGTCTAACCGCGCGGAGCCTCTTCACAGCCGATACGAGCGCGTCGATTTCGTCGAAGGTATTGTAAAAAGCGAGCGACGGTCGGACAGTGCTTTCGAGTCCGAAGCGTCTGAGTATCGGCTGCGCGCAGTGGTGTCCCGCGCGGACAGCTATCCCCTCTCTGCTCAGCGCCGCGCCGACTTCCTCCGTCGTATACTGGTCCAGAACGAACGACAAAACGCTCGTCTTGTCGGGCGCTGTCCCGATGAGTCTCAGCCCCGGTATGGAGCGCAGGGCCTCGGTCGCATACTGCAGCAGCTCGTGTTCGTATTCGTAAATGTTATGGAGCCCTATGCGGGTGACATAATCTATCGCCGCGCCGAGCCCGGCGGCGTCGGCTATATTGCCTGTTCCCGCCTCGAACCTCGCGGGCGGCGGCTGATAGATCGTCCGCTCGAACGTAACGTCCGATATCATGTTCCCGCCCCCTTCCCATGGCGGCATGTCGCTCAGAATGTCGTACTTGCCGTAAACGACCCCTATGCCCGTCGGGCCGAAAACCTTGTGCCCGGAGAAAACATAGAAATCGCAGCCATACGCCTGCACGTCGACGGGGATGTGCGAAACGGCCTGCGCGCCGTCGACGACGACCTTCGCATTGTAGCGGTGCGCGAGCTCGACGATCTCCTTCACGGGCGTAACAGTGCCGAGAGCGTTCGAGACGTGCGGGAACGATACTATCTTCGTCTTATGGTTGAGGAGCTTCGTGTACTCGTTCAAGAGTATCTGCCCGCTGTCGTCGACAGGCACGACGCGGAGATTCGCCCCTTTCTCCGAGCAGAGCATCTGCCAGGGAACTATATTCGCGTGGTGCTCGAGCCATGTGATGATTACCTCGTCGTCTCTCTGAAGCTTTTGTCCGTAAGATTTTGCGATGAGGTTTATGCCTTCCGTCGCGCCCCTGACGAACATGATTTCGTTGGGAGACGACGCGCCCAGGAACCTCCTCACCTTTTCCCTAGCGGCCTCGTACGCATCTGTAGAACGCGCTGCGAGGGTGTGCGCACCCCTGTGAATATTCGAATTCTCGTTCTCGTAGTAAAAGCTCACCCTGTCTATGACTGCCCTCGGCTTTTGAGTCGTGGCCGCGTTGTCGAGCCATATGAGCTTCCGCCCGTTTACATACGTCGAGAGTATCGGGAAGTCCTTCCGTATCGCGTTAACGTCGAACCCCGAAAGGCTCGGCTCCGATGCCGCTACGAGAGACGGTATGTCGCCGAAACCCCTCGCGCCGAGGCCCTTTCCCGAGACTTCGACAAAATTGATCCCCTCCCTGTATGCCTCTATGCCGCCGGGGAAATCGCTGTAAGACGGCGCGTCGGTAACATAACTGTTCGGGGGGTATCCGGGATAACCCTGTTCCCGGGAGCTGCTGCCCTGATTTGCCTGCCCAGTCCTGCCGTATGAAGCCGGCTCCGTGCCGGGTCCCGTATTAGGAGCCCTGTCTCCAGAATTTCCCTGCGGTCTGCTTCCGTCCGAATAAAGTGATTCCGGGATCAGCCTGAGCGAGTCTTCCGAAAGGGCACCGGCGCAGGGTTCATATCCGGCTCCCGAAATTTTCTGTCCGCCCGTATCCCGGAACTCGGGAAAGAACTCGCCTGCCAGCTTCGCTATGACGTTCGGGTCGAGAAAATTTTCCGGAAATGCGCCGGATTTGTTATATATGTCGATCTCTTTTTGATTATCTTTTTTAGCCATTGTGCCCGCCCGCTGTTACGCGTAGTTGTATTCGTAGTCGTAGTAGTTGCCCACCTCGACGTCTTCCAGCACACCTATCGCGTCGTCGGTCAGTATGGATGCGGAACAGTAAAGTGAAATGAGATACGAGGCGACGGCGTTCTTGTCTATCCCCATGAAGCGTACGGAAAGCCCCGGGGTCTGCTCGCCCGGGAGGCCCTGCTGATAGAGGCCTACGACGCCCTGCTTTTTCTCTCCGACCCTCACGAGAAGTATGTTCGTCTTTCCCGCCTGGCTCTTCGGCTGACGGAGCCCGTCGACGAAGAGCGTCTCGGTCGGGATAATCGGAAGGCCGCGCCACGTGAGGAACTGCGCCCCGAAAAGAGATATAGTCGGCGGCGGCACCCCGCGTCTCGTCGCCTCGCGCCCGAACGCCGCAACGGCACGCGGATGAGCGAGGAAAAAGGACGGCTCCTTCCATACCTTCGAAATAAGCTCGTCGAGGTCGTCCGGCGTCGGCGAGCCGTTACGCGTCTGTACGCGCTGCGAATCAGGCACATTCTTCAGAAGCCCGTAGTCGCTGTTGTTTATAAGCTCGCTCTCCTGCCGCTCCTTGACGCTCTCGATAGCGAGGCGGAGCTGCTCTTTTATCTGGTCGAACGGGCTGCTGTAAATGTCCGAAACCCTCGTGTGAACGTTGATCACGGTCGATATGCTGCTGAGCGTGTATTCTCTCGGCTTCTCCTCGTAATCGACGAACGTCTCAGGCAGCGTGTCGCCCTCTTCCTGATTGCACAGAAGATCGAGCGGCGTTTCCCCTTCCTTAACCCTGTTTCTTCTGAACGTCCCCGCCTCGAGTGCCTTCCATTCGAGAAGCCGTACGAGCCACCTCGGAGTAAGCGAGCCGAACTGGGGGGCTATTTTCGTTACGTCCGCAAGCTGAAATGCGGCTTTCTCACCCAATGTTTTTAAATTTCTTGTTTCCTCTGCCATTTAAATATTCTCCTCTATCGAATTTGTTGATTTAATGCCTACGCGCCGGGTGGATACGGCGGCTGGCTGTGCGGCCCTAATAAATCGCTATGTTCCTGTCCACCTCCTTCGACCACCCGATTATCCCGTCTCTCAAATTAAAGAGCCGCCCGTTGTAGCCGTCTTTCTTCAGCGACTCTATCGCGCGGGCGCTCCTCTTTCCTACCTTGCACACGATCACAGCGTCGAGCCCCGGCTCGATTTCGGCCTTCCGGTGGAGGATCTGGCCGAGCGGTATCAGCTTCGTGTTGGGCAGCTTTACGATCTCGTATTCGTGCGGCTCCCTCACATCTATAATCTGAAGCCGGTCGTTGTTGTCGATCCTTCTCTTGAGCTCAGAGGCCGAGATCTCCTCGTAGTCATGCACCGCGCCGTTGCCGTTCGAAGGAACCTTGAGCCCGCAGAACTCCTCGTAATCTATAAGCTCGCGGATCGCAGGGTTCTCTCCGCATACAGGGCAGCGCGGATCTTTCCTCAGTTTTAATTCCCTGAACCTCATCGTCCACGCGTCGAAGAGGATTAGCCTGTTTATGAGGGGCTCGCCGCCGCCGAGTATGAGCTTTATGGTTTCGTTCGCCTGTATGGAGCCGACTATGCCCGGAAGAACTCCCAGCACTCCGCCCTCGGCGCACGAGGGCACCATCCCCGGGGGAGGCGGCTCGTGGTAAAGGCACCTGTAGCACGCGCCCCTTTCGGCGTCGAACACGCTCGCCTGCCCCTCGAAGCGGAATATCGCACCGTGGACGTTCGGCTTTCCGAGAAGAACGCAGGCGTCGTTCACAAGGTAGCGCGTCGGGAAGTTGTCCGTCCCGTCGACGATAATGTCGTATTCCCGGATTATCTCGATCGCGTTCTTGCTCGTGAGCCGCGTCTCGTGGGGCTCGACGTTAACCTTCGGGTTTATCTGCTTTATCCTGTCCTTTGCGGAGGCTATCTTCGGCCTCCCGATGTCGCGGGTGCCGTGTATGATCTGCCTCTGGAGGTTCGAGGCCTCGACGAGGTCGAAGTCCACGATACCGAGCGTCCCGACGCCAGCCGCCGCCAGGTACATGCCGAGTGGGGCTCCGAGTCCCCCCGTGCCTACCATCAGCACCCTGGCGTTTTTCAGCTTCCTCTGCCCCTCGACGCCGACCTCCGGAAGGAGGAGGTGCCTGCTATAGCGTTCTATCTCATCTTTCGACAACTCCGGCAGCCCTCCGCCATGCGGGGAGCTCCCGTTTGAATTGTGAGCCATGCTGTCTCTCCTTTTAGCGCTTGCACAGATTCGGGTAGATAGCAAGAGGCATGCCACGGCCTTTAAAAGCGGAAAATGTGTGACGATTGGTTTAAAAATGCGCAGATTTGGTGATTAATGGTTCGGGGGTTGTATAAGAAATAGACAGGTTCCAGGTACTTTTCGACGGGATGGCAGGTCGTGCGCCGTGGAATGAAATGCCAGGTCTAAAGCGGAAAGAAGAGGGGGACGCGCCAGACAGGGGGGCGGTGCTGCCCTTGCCCAATCTGTGGCGCGTCCCGAGGTTGTGCATATTAAATAACCCTGAGGCTGGAGGTGGTGCCCGGGTTATCCATGCAGATTCCGGGAAAAGAGCCCGGCCCCATCGTACTAATCCTTTACGACTTCGATCAATTTCCCGTTTTTGACGTCGAATATATACCCTGAAATGCGTATGTCCTTCGAGACGAGAGGGTGATTTCTCAGCCTGTTTACGTCTTCCCTGACGCCCTCGACTCTATCAGGAATCGTGAGCCAGTTGATGAAATATCCTTCGTTGGTTTCGAACGTGTTTTTAAGGTCGTCGGAGAATTTTTCGTTGGTGAAGGTTTCCATTCCGCAGTCCGTGTGGTGTATTACAAACCATTCCCTGGTGCCGAGTATCTGACTCGAAATAATCAGCGAGCGTATGGCGTCGTCGCTCGCCCTTCCGCCGGCGTTCCTTACAACATGGGCGTCGCCCTCGCTGAGGCCGGCGAACTTTGCCGGGTCGAGCCGGGCGTCCATGCATGTGAGTATCGCGAACTTCCTGGCCGGCGGCATCGCGAGATTCCCCCTCTCGCCGAAGCTGCTCGCGTACCTCGAATTCGCGTCGAGAATACTGTTCAGATTATCGCTCATATAAATCTCCCTGTAGCTTTCTTGGTTCCGGATAAGAGCAAACCCCATGCCACACGGGGATAATCCAGTCGTTACGGGACGATCTGCGGCCTCATCTATCTGTGAGGTGGTTATTTGTGATACACAGGGAGCACTTTTGCAACAATTTCATCTCCTTGACATTCCAGGGCGCGGGGAGTTTAATTGGGTTAAAAGCGGCTTTTGCAGGAGGGTTGGCATGGGAAAACTATTTTTAATCGCGATCGGCATAGTATCGTTTAATTTACAGCTCGCGGCGGCGCAGGACGGCGCGCCGGACTGTCAGGGGCAGGCTCCTACGATAATCGGTACGGATAAAAGCGATTCCATCAACGGTACCGTAGGCCCGGACGTCATCGTGGGGCTGGGCGGGGACGATAACATAAAGGGACTCGACGGGAACGACGTCATATGCGGCGGAGACGGTAACGACACCATAACCGGCAGCGGGGGAGACGACATACTCTATGGCGATGCCGGTAACGATGACCTCAGGGGAGGGAAGGACAACGACGTCGTCTATGGCGGGGACGGAGACGATTATATAGAGGGCAACGATGGCGAAGACTTCCTCGACGGAGGCGCCGGCACCGACAGCATAGACGCGGGCAAAGGCCAGGACAAGTGCATCAACTACGAATCCAACAGGCGCTGTAACGTAGACTGAATCCGGTTGCAAGACGGCCTATCCGCGTGCGTAACATGCTTTGACCTCCTTTCTTTTTGGGCGTGGTGTATTATCATCACAGCATGCCGGGAAAGCTCTACATAGTCGGAACCCCGATCGGGAATCTCGAAGACATAACCCTCCGCGCTCTCAGGATACTTAAAGAGTCGGACGTCATAGCGTGCGAGGATACGCGGACGACAAAAAAACTCCTCTCCCGCTACGGAATAGAAAAGCCCCTCATCAGTTACCACGAGCATAACGAAACGACCCGCGCCGAAGAGATAGCCGCTTTACTCGCGGAAGGAAAGAACGTCGCCCTCGTAACAGACGCCGGAACGCCGGGCATATCCGACCCGGGCTACAGGGCCGTGAAGCTCGCCTCGGAGCGGGGGATGGAGGTGCTTCCGATACCGGGGCCTTCCGCGGCAGTAGCGGCGCTCAGCGTATCGGGCCTTCCGACATCGGGATTCCTATTCCTCGGCTTCCCTCCGAGGACACAAAAAGCCCTCGGCGAATTCCTGACCCGCGTGAAGGACTACCCCGAAACGCTCGTTTTTTACGAATCACCGAACCGCGTCGGGAAAACGCTCCGCGCCATGCTGGATATTCTTGGCGACAGGAACGTCTCGCTCGGAAGGGAGATTACTAAGCTCTACGAAGAGACGCTCCGGGGTAAGATCTCTGAAGTTGTAAAACGAATTGAAGAGAAGGGCAGCGTGAAAGGTGAGATAACCCTCGTCGTCGAAGGGGCGGACAGAAAAGCAGCCAAACCCGACGCGGAAACCGTTGACAGCCTCCTCGAAGCCTATAAACTCGAAGGGCTCAGCCTTAAGGATGCTGTAAGAAAAGCGTCCGAAGAAACCGGCGCATCCAAGAGCAGAACATATAAAAGGGCATTAGAAATATGGGGAAAGGCATAACCTTACGGCTGATAGAAATAGCTGTGGCTTGAGGGGTCAGTCCTCTTTGTGCTTACGGGTGAGTTTGTCTTTCTCGACCTCGGAGCCGACGTTTACCTGTTTTTCGATTTTCTTCTTCTCGCCCAAAGCCTCTCCCTGGACATTCGCCTTGCAGGCGTCGCATATCGAGGCTTCTGAAGGCTTTCCGCAGAGCATGCATACTTTTTTCTTTTCGGTCATGAGACTCCCCTTGTTCTAAGTGTACAGTCTACGCAGCCGAAGTCATTATATGGAAGGCCGCTTCAGATACCACCCCGCCTCTCTCTCGTAGGCGTGAGCGGCATTGATGACCATACCCTCGTCGAATGCCTTACCGAGTATCTGCAGCCCTATCGGGAGTCCGTTCGACGAGAACCCGCACGGTATGGATATGCCGGGAAGCCCGGCGATGTTGCATGGTATGGTCAGCACGTCGCAGAGATACATCTTTACAGGGTCGCCCGATTTCTCGCCCGCCTTGAAAGCGACCTCCGGGGTCGTCGGCGCGACTATGACGTCCACTTCCTTAAACGCCTCGTCGAAGTCCTTTCTTATGAGCGTCCTGACCTTCTGTGCCTTTAGGTAATAGGCGTCATAGTATCCCGAGGAGAGCGCGTACGTCCCGAGCATGATGCGCCTCTTGACCTCGTTCCCGAACCCCTCGGCGCGGGTCTTCAGATACATCTCACCGAGCGAATTCGCCCCCTTCGCGCGGTAGCCGTACTTCACCCCGTCGTAGCGGGCCAGGTTCGAGCTCGCCTCGGAAGGCGCGATTATGTAGTAGGTGAGCACGGCGTATTCGGTATGCGGGAGGGATATCTCGACTATCTCCCCGCCGAGGCTCTCCAGGACAGAGATCGCCTTCTTCGCCGCCTGCTCGACCTCGGCTTCCATGCCCTCTATGAAGTATTCCTTCGGCACTCCGATCTTCATGCCTTTGATATTGTCCTTGAGGCTATGTGTGTAATCGGGGACGGGGAAATTCGCGCACGTCGAATCGTTCGCGTCATGTCCCGAGATCGCGTTCAGTATGATTGCGGTGTCTTCGACAGTCTTCGTCAGCGGGCCGGCCTGGTCCAAAGACGAAGCGAACGCTATCATTCCGAACCTGCTCACCCTGCCGTACGTAGGCTTCATCCCGACGACGCCGCAGAACGCCGCGGGCTGGCGTATCGAGCCCCCCGTGTCCGTGCCCAGCGATCCTAGGCAGAGCGAGGCCGACGTCGCCGCTGCGGAGCCGCCGCTCGACCCGCCCGGAACCCTCTCCGTATCCCACGGGTTTCTCGTCGGGCCGAAGTAGGAACTTTCGGTCGACGATCCCATCGCGAACTCGTCCATGTTGTTCTTGCCTGTTATGACAGCGCCCGCGTCCAGGAGCTTTTTTGTCACAGTCGCATCGTAGGGCGGCATGAAATTTTCGAGCATCCTGGAGCCGCACGTCGCCGGAGCGCCCTTCATGACGAATATGTCCTTAAGGGCTATGGGGATGCCGTGAAGCGGGCCTCTTCTATTCCCGGATTTAATTTCCTTTTCGGCGTTGCGCGCGTCTTCGAGTGCCTTTTCGCCGAGGACAGTTATATACGCGTTCAGTTTTTCGTCGAGATCGCCTATGCGTCCGAGCACAGCCTCCGTGAGCTCGACAGGTGATACCTCGCCCTTGTCTAATAAATCCGACGCTTCCCTTATCGTTAAAAAAGGGAGTTCCATGCGTGTAGTCTCCTTAATCCTCTATTACCTGCGGGACGACGAAGAACCCGTCTTCCTTCTCGGGGGCGTTTGTGAGCGCTTCTTCCTGGGTGAGCCATTCGACGACTTTATCGTCTCTCAGCGGCGTCGCTATGTCGAGGACGTGCGACGTCGGCTCGACGCCAGTCGTATCCAGTTCTGCGAGCTTTTTGATGTAGGCGAGTATGTTTCCGAGCTGCTCGGTGAACCTGTCCAGCTCTTCGTCCGTGAATTCGAGCCTCGCGAGCTCGGCGACCTTTACGACTTCCTCTTTCGAAATTTTCATGTCAGCTTCCTTGGCGACCCGCTATGAGTCCTTCCGTGCGCAGAGCTCTTCGACGAAATCCGTAACCTCGCTTTCGAGCTTTACGCCGTTGAGCCTGTTTATCTCCTGGACGCCCGTCGGGCTCGTCGTGTTTATCTCCGTGACGTATCCCCCGATAACATCTATGCCGACGAAGTAGAGGCCATCCTTACGGAGCCTCAGCGCGAGCGTTTTGCAGATTTCTATCTCTCTATCCGTGAGTGCGGACTTTGCCGGGCTTCCGCCCGAGTGGAAGTTGCACCTGAATTCTCCTCCTGGTTTAGGCACCCTGAGAACAGCGCCTAATGGCTCGCCGTTAAGGAGGATGATCCTCTTGTCCCCCTCGCTCACGCGCTCGATGAATCTCTGCGCGAGGACATATCTCCGCCCGAAGTCCGTTATCGATTCGAGTATGACGTTGGCGTTCCTGTCGCCTTCTTTAACGTAGAAAACCCCTTCGCCGCCGTGCCCGTCGAGCGGCTTCACGACCATTTCCCCTCCGACGTCTGACAGGAAACGATTCAGCTGGGCTATGTCTTTCGAAACCACCGATTCGGGTATCCACTCGGGAAAGTAGAGGGTATAGAGCTTTTCGTTGGACTCCCTTATTCCCTTCGGGTTGTTCAGCACCTTCGTTCTGCCGCCGTCTATCAGGCTCAGGATGTAGGTCGAATATATGTAGTCCATGTTGAAGGGCGGGTCCTTACGCATCCAGACGGCGTCGAAGCTCCCGAGCTCTAAGGTCTCCGTCTCGCCAAGCGTGTAGTGGTTTCCCTTTTCCCTTCTGAGGCTGATACGGGACGCGTTACCAAAGGGTTTTCCGGCCCTCACGAAGAGGTCTTTCAGCTCCAGATACCAGACCTCGTGCCCGCGCGCCTCGGCCTCCAGCATGAGGACGAAAGTGGTGTCCTTTTCGATGTTTATAGACCCTATCGGGTCCATGACGAACGCTATTTTAAGGTTCATGGTTTAAGCCCTGCCGGTCGGTTGATTCTACCGAATTTTATCGGTGCGGACAAATTACGATAGCGCCGGCCGGGCCTGCGCTACACCCTTCGCGCCCGTGGTGTATACTTAGTACGAGGCCGCGGCTTAATGGGGCACGGCGGGGGTGAGGACGATGGAAAAGGAAAAACCCACAGCCGAGGAAATCGCCGAGGAAAACCGCAGGCTGAGAAGGCTCCGGTTCATGGTCGATTTCACACTTTCTCTTATATACCAGTCCGAAATGACGAGGGAAGAGGCGCTCCAGCAGATGACCAAGGTAAAGGATTACGCCCTCACGCTGTTCCCCGGAAAGGAGCTCGCGTTCGAGCTCCTCTACGCACCGAGATTCAAGCGTGCTATCAGGGAAATATATGGATTCCATTGATTACGAGATGCTGTCGGAGCTCTACCGTGCGGTGCCCCCGGAGGTGGGGAGGGCGTTCGATTTCCAGAGGCACCTTAAAAGCCGCATAGTTCCCGAGAGGTCGTTCGGCGACTTAAAGACAGTAGCCGGCGCCGACATCTCCATTTTAAAATCCGAAAAGAAGCTCGTCTGCGGAATAATAGTCTTCTCTTATCCCGACATGACCGAAATCGAGCGGGCATATTCAGTTGTCGACGAAACGTTTCCTTATATACCAGGCCTCCTCGCGTTCAGGGAAGGCCCGGCTATAATAGAGACCTACGGCAAGCTCGGCACGAAGCCCGACGTCCTGATACTGGACGGGCAGGGGACAGCGCACCCCCGCGGCGTCGGAATAGCCTGCCACGTCGGGGTCCTTCTCGACGTGCCGGCTATGGGAATAGCTAAATCGAGGCTCTACGGCTTTTTCAAGGAGCCCGGCGCAGAGAAGGGCTCGTGGACGCCGCTCGTTTCGAAGGAGCGGGAGCGCATAGGAGCGGTATTGAGGACGAAGGACAGGACGAAGCCTGTATTCGTCTCGCCAGGGCACAGGATCGATCTCGAAACGGCTCTCGAAATAGCGCTGTCGTGCTCGATGGGGCTAAGGGTCCCCGAGCCGACGCGGCTTGCCGACAGATACGTGGCCGAGCTCAAGAAAGGGAGGGTGTAGACAATGCCTCAGAGATTTTCATGGGTTATCGAAGACGTTCTCGCAGGTATGGAGAGGCCTGGGCTGTTCTCGCCGCTGGACGAAGATCTCCAGTTCCTCCGCGATAAGGGCATCGATGTCATCGTTAACCTCGAAGAGCAGAAATACGCCCAGGATTATCCCGGGTTCACAGTCAAGCACATCCCCGTAAATGACTTCAAGGCGCCCACGCCCGAGGATTTTATCTCGTTCATGGAGTTCGCGGAGGCCCAGGCCGCCGAGAATAAAAAGATGGCCGTTCACTGCTACGCCGGCATGGGCAGGACGAACCTTATGATAGCGGCCTATCTCATGAACCTTATGAAAATAGACCCGGGCACGGCCCTTAACGTCGTCAAGCTCAAAAGACCTTTCCATATCGTTACCTGGGAGCAGGAAGAATCGCTCAAGGCCTATTTCGACTCGATACGGGAAGCCCTCGATATAAAAGAGCCGCTTTAAAGAATGCGCCCGCGCGGCGGGCATACGGTCCAGTTTTATGGAAATATCCATTCCTTTCTGGTAGATTATAACTTCCGGGATAAAGAGAGCGGCCCGGATGGGAGTTAGAATGGGTTACTCGAAAGAACTGCTCGACCAATTGAATTTCGGGGATGGGGAGACACTTTTCGGGGATACCCCTCTCGCCATACTCAAGGCGTTCATGCAGTCGGGGGTCAGTTACCTCGGCGGCTATCCCGGCTCTCCCACGGCCGGGCTCATCGACGCAATTTCCGACGCGTACGACCCGATATTAAAAGAAAAAGGCGTTTACTTCGACTGCTCGGGCAACGAAGCTTCTGCGGCGTCACTCCTTTCCGCTTCGATCTCATATCCGATAAGGGGCTCCGTCAACTGGAAAATAGTCGGCACTAACGTCGCCTCGGACGCGCTTTCGCATATATCCTCCTCCGGTGTCACCGGCGGTGCCATGATAATCGTCGGCGAAGACTACGGCTGCGACAGCACCTGCGTAGCCGAAAGGGCGCTTCCGTTCGCGCTCAAGTCAACGATGGCAGTGATAGATCCGAGGGGCGATCTCGGTCACGTGGCGAAGATGGTCGAGGCCGGATTCGAGCTTTCCGAGTATTCCAACATGCCGGTGATGTTCCTCCTCTCGACGAGGGTCGCACACATCCGGAACAAGATGATTTGCAGGGACAACCTGACGCCTTCTATAAGCATGAACAACCGTCTCGACGACCTGATAACGGACCTCGACAAGATACCCCTTCCGCCGTTCACGTTCGACCACGAAAAGAAGAAATATCACGAGCGCATTCCAGCGGCCCGGAAATTCATTCTCGAAAGAAAGCTGAACGAATTCTTCGACGGAAGCGAGAGCAGCATGGGCATTATCACGCACGGGATGATTTTCAATTCTCTAATGCGGTGCCTCTACAACCTCGGCGAGGCCAACCTCTACGGCGAATCGAGGGTTCCGATACTTAACCTCAACGTCACGAACCCCCTCGTCCCGGAAGAGATAATTCTCTTCCTGAGAGACAAGAAGGCCGTTCTCATCGTCGAAGAGGGGATGCCTAACCTTATCGAAGAGCAGATTCGCGCCATAGCCCAGAGGGCCAAGCTCGGCCTCGATATATATGGTAAGGATATTCTCCCGCAGGCGGGCGAATACACCCCCGACCATATCGCCAAGGGCGTCGGGATGTATCTGCTCAAGAACACGCGCTCCACTTACGAGAAAGAACGTATCAAGGAAAAAAGCGAATTTACCGAAAAGCATAAGGAAAGGGCGGCGACATACCTTAAACAGCCCGTCGCGAAGAGGAATCCTGTTTTCTGTACAGGGTGCCCTGAAAGGCCGATATTCACAGCGATAAAGATCCTCGAAGAGGATTACGGCAGGTCTTATTACGCCTCTGACATCGGCTGCTACTCCATGAGCGGCCTTCCCCCGTTCGACCTCAGCAACTCAATCACCGGAATGGGGATCGGGCTCGCGTCTGCCGGCGCTCTCTCTCGCATGGCGAATAAGAGAGTAATTTCGTTCATGGGCGACGGCACGTTCTGGCACAGCGGCCTCACGAGCAGCATCGCCAACGCCGTCTACAATAATCAAAACGCGATACTCATCATACTGGAGAATTTCTGGACATCGATGACAGGGCACCACGAAAACCCGGCGTCGGGCAAGAACATGAGGCAGGAAGGCGTGGGGATGGACATCGAAAAGGCTCTTCGCGGCGCGGGAGTCAGGTGGATAAAGACAGTAAACCCCTACGACCTTACCGAATCCCTCGGCGTCCTCACGGAAGCCTACGAGGAAAACGAAGGCCTCAGGGTGATAATATCGAGGGGCGAGTGCCAGCTCGAAAAAACGAGAAGAGAAAAGATCGTTCTGAAAAAGAATATAAAGGAAGGGAGAAGGATGGTGCAGAAAAGGCTCGGAGTCGATTCCGAGGTCTGCACGGGAGATCATTCCTGCATGCGCTACAACGGATGTCCGTCGCTGACGCTGAAGGAAAGCCCCACCATCCTGAGAGACGACCCGGTCGCGTTCATAGAACACTCCTGCGTCGGATGCGGCCTCTGCGGTGAGATAGCCCACGCCGCGGTCCTCTGCCCCTCTTTCTACAAAGTGGAGATAATCGACAATCCCTCGTTCGTCGACAGGATTGGCGCGAAGATCAACCGCTCACTGCTTCATCTCATCTCGCGAAACGGCTGGACAGACTGACGGCTTCTTGCCGCCGTCCACTCGGCTGGCTACCAGGCGGGTTTTGATAACATCATAAGCCGGCGTGCGGGGCCTGAACGGTCCTCACGCGGCGGCCCACCCGGCAGGCCGTAACTTTTGCTGACAGGAAAATTATTGTAGTATGTCTCGAAAGAGGGAAGTAACATCCGAGATGGAAGGTAAGAGTGATTTAATTAAAATAATGGTCCCTGCGGTCGGCGGCCAGGGCGGAGGCGTGCTTACGGAATGGCTCGTCCAGGCCTTCTTTCTCGAAAATTACGACGTCCAGGGAATAAGCCTTCCCGGCCTCTCGCAGAGGGGCGGCTCCACCGTCTACTATCTCGAAGCCCATCCCAGGCCCGAATCCCCCGACAAGCAGATAATATTCGCGCAGTTCCCCGTGCCGGGCGAGGTGGACGTAATAATCTCGCAGGAATTCCTCGAGCTCGGAAGGGCGCTCCAGCTCGGCTACGGCTCCGACAGGACGACCATAGTCACCAGCACACACAGAATTTATTCGACCCTCGAAAAGATGCCCATCGGGAGCGGCATCTATTCCGACGAGAACCTCCGGAAGATCGCGACCGCCTTTTCCTCGAAGCTGATAGAGCTTAACGCGCTCCAGCTCGCCAAGGACAACGGCATGGACGACCTCGCCGTAAACGCGATACTCTTCGGCGCGCTCGCCGCCTCGGGCCGCCTCCCGCTTTCGAAAGCGTCTTTCATATCTTCCGTCGAGAAGGTGGGGGTGGCGGTCAAGACTAACCTCCGCGGGTTCGACGTCGGCTGGAGCTTCGTCAGCTCGAGGAAGTACGCCGAGTCGGAAAAGAAAGCGGTGGTGTGGGAGACGTTCGTCAAAGCGAGGGCCGACAGGCTGGAGGAATACGAGAGAGAGGTCTACCTCGGAAAGGTGTCCCGGATCGAAACCGAATTCCCGTCACAGCTCCGGGAGATAATAGCGGAGTCGCTCTACAGGCTCATCGATTACCAGGACGAGGGATACGCCGATACGTATATCGACGACGTCAGGGAGATATACAGGCTCGACGAATCCATGAAGGGGAATCTCAAGCTGACAGAGCACTTCGCCCGGAACCTCGCGCTCCTAATGAGCTATGAGGACGGCATCAGGGTAGCGGAGCTCAAGATAAAGTCCGAAAGGTTCAAGCGTATAAAAGAAGAGATGCGGCTCCGGGACGACCAGGTCTTCAAGGTAGTCGATTATTTAAAGCCCGACGCCGAGGAGCTCTACGGCCTCCTGCCGAACATCATTATCGCGCCCTTCGTGCGCATAATCGAGAGCCCGATATTCAGGAAGATATGGAGGCGGAAAAAGCCGATCACCTTCGCACAGACCCCTACCACGACGTCCTTCTCCGGTTATCTCCGGCTCTGGATGATGACCAAAATAAAATTCATGAGGCCCCATTCCTACAGGTTCAGAAAGGAGAGGGCGCTCATGCGGAAGTATAGGGAATCGACAATTTACTACGCCGGGCTCGACTACAAGCTCGGTAGCCTCGTCGCCAGGAGCGGGTCGATGGTGAAGGGATACGGCAAGGTAAGGCGAAGGACGATAAAGGCCTTTTACAGGTTCATAGACAACATCGTCTTTCCGCTCTCAGAGTTCGAAAGGAACAAGAGAAAGAACTACGACATAACCATAGAAGTGGCGGAAGAGGCATTGAAGCTAATCTCGGGCGAGTCCGTCGAGGGAATCGACAAGGCCGAAAGGCTCGCGCGCGAGATACTCGAGCAGCGCGCCGCCTGAAGCCGCGAAATTCCAACGCCTCCATTCCTGTTTCAGCTTTCAAGTCGGATTATTCGAGGGAATATCAACGCCCTGCTCAGGCGTTTTCCTTCATCATTTCGACGAATTCCTCGAAAAGATAGGAAGAATCGTGCGGGCCCGGCGAGGCTTCCGGATGGTACTGCACGGAAAACGCCTTGTGCTCTTTATGACGTAGTCCTTCCACAGTATCGTCGTTTAGATTTATGTGGGTAATCTCGACATCGCTCCCGAGGCTCTCCGGATCAACGGCGAAGCCGTGATTCTGCGAAGTTATCTCGACCTTCCCGGTTCTCAGGTCCTTTACAGGCTGGTTCCCGCCCCTGTGCCCGAACTTGAGCTTATAGGTCTTTCCGCCGAGCGCGAGCCCGAGAATCTGGTGCCCGAGGCAGATGCCGAAAACAGGCTTCTTGCCTATGAGATTTCTCACGCTCTCGACAGCATAGGCCACCGCAGCAGGGTCCCCCGGTCCGTTCGAAAGAAATATGCCGTCGGGATTCATGGCCAGCACCTCATGCGGAGGCGTCCTCGATGGCACGACGGTAACGTCGCACCCGAGGTCAGCGAGCTTTCTGAGTATATTCTGCTTTAGGCCGTAGTCGTAGGCTGCAACCTTAAAACGCTTCCCCCCGGCTGAAGAGCCTTCACCCTCCGGCCGCCATGCGCCTGTGCCTTCGCTCCAGGTATAAGGGTTTTCACAGCTCACTTCCGTGACGAGATCGACGCCTACAATCCCTTGAGCGTCGCGCACCCTGCGTAAAAGGCTCTCGGGGTCGGTGTCTATCGTCGACACTGCCGCCTTCTGCGCGCCCTTAGAGCGTATAAGCTTCGTCAGCGCGCGCGTGTCGACGCCCTCTATGCCGACGACGCCGTACTTCGCCATGTATGAGCCGAGGTCATTCTCCGAGCGCCAGTTGCTCGGGTCCTTCCAGTATTCTCTGACGACGAGCGCCTTTAAAAAGGGCCTTCTCGATTCGGCGTCCTCGGGGTTTACCCCGTAGTTGCCGATCTCCGGATAGGTCATCGTCACTATCTGGCCGTTGTAGGAGGGGTCGGTCAGTATCTCCTGATAACCCGTCATCGAGGTATTGAAAACTACCTCGCCGTGGGCCTCTCCTTCCGCCCCGAATCCTCGCCCCTCGAATACTGTTCCGTCCTCGATCACAAGAATGGCTTTTTTCATGGTTCGGTTGGAAAATACATTTGAAAAACCTGCGTGTCAAACTTTAACCGCGGAGTCTCCGTGAACTGGCTTTTATTGCTTCATTTTCCTCTGAAGCGGCTTAATATATTTTCGAAGCCGTGCGTAGTCGGCCTGTTTGTTTGGGGCTGCGCCGTTATCAATGGAAAAATATTGCCATAAGGATTTCCGCAAAAATAAGGGCGATGATTATGATCTCGAGAGTCTGGCTCTGTACAGTCCTCACCCTGTCGGTAAGAACCTGATAAAGGTTCGCTATAATGTCGAGCTTCCGGGAAATCGCGCTTTGCCACGCCCGGAGATAGAGTCTCTCCGCCGCCGCAGCGTGAACGCGGGCGAGATACAGGTCGCCTATCAGCTTGAGTGCGTTGTCCACCCTTTCGGCCAGGAGGAGCGATTCGAGCCTCAGCTCAGCCAGGTCCTGTATCGCCTTCCGGTTCGGCGTGCGGAGCGGAAGGAGCCAGTCGCTCTGCTTCAGTGATATACCATGATAGTCCCCGATTCTCCGGTCGAGCTGGTCGTCTATGTAGCGTGCCTCCATGAGCTCGACGTTCAGAAACTCGAGGACGTAAGCGGTGTCGTTATAGTCGCGGTCATATACGAGGGCGGCGTTCCAGTCAACGACTACGAGATCGTTTTCGTAGTAGGATATCCTGTGATTGAGCGCCTCCTCCTGCTGCTGCCGGCTGAGGGGCTCCGTTTCGAACCTCAGCACCTGCGCTATCGGCGCGGCGTTGTCGGAAAGAAGCCCGGCGGCTGTCATCGGCTGATCGAAGCTCTCGACGACGAATAAATAATAATCCTCGACGAGGTGCGAGAGCTCGGGGCGCGTAATGGCCGGCCTGATTTCTTCCATGAACTTCTGAATCCGCTCCCGGGCGCGGGATTCGAGGTTGAGGTCGTAGAGCGCCCGGCTGATTTGCTTAAGCTCCTCGAACGCGAGGCCTCCGGGAAGGGGCCACTGATAAGAAAGACTCGCGGCGCCGAAATCGAATACCGTGACCTGCGCCTGTCCCGCTTCCGATAAACCGAAAACGGATTTAACGTCTCCGAGATGTGCTACCACGGGCGGCTTTGCGAGCTGGAGGAATGCGGGCGTCTGCTTTTTCAGCGATAATGGCCGCACGGGTGCTGACGAGGGCACGCCGCTCAGCTTATCCAGCGCGACTTCAAACCCGATGTCGAAGGCGAGCAGCGCTATAACCCTTCCTTTCTGAATTCTGATCACATGGTTAAGTCTACACCGCCGAAGAGGTTTTCTATAACGCGGCTCCTTAGTCCCCCGGCGGGGCGGGAAAATGCCGTGTAGAAGCCACGGCTGCGATTTTAAATCAAGCTTTACAAATAGTTAGGGCGAACTCCTGTATTTCGAAGTCTATACCGGCGGCGAACGACGCTGGCCGGCCGGCACGGCTGGATTAATTTCGCTTGATAAGAATGAGAATTTGCTGTATCACTAGTGGTGAGGACATGAGCACTGCCGCCACAATACTCCAGCAAAGAGACAGGGCGCTACGAGATAAGATACTGATAGTCGACGACGAAGACGCTATCAGAAGCCTTTTTGTCGAAGCGCTGAACGAGCTCGGATACGACTGCGACGTCGCCAAGAACGGGCTCGAATGTCTCGAGAAATTCTACAGGGTCAGGGACTACGACGTCGTTCTCCTCGACGTCCAGATGCCCGAGCTGAACGGCATCGAAACCCTGAAGAAGCTGAAATCCTATTCTCCGGACCTTTCCGTCATCATGGTCTCCGCTTCGCGGGAGATCGAAAACGTCCGCGTCGCGCTCAGGGAAGGCGCGTACGATTACGTCTTCAAGCCCTTTAACGTCATCGACGTCGATGCGGTCATAAGGCGTGCGCTCCAAAGAGCGAACCTCATAAAGGCTAACAAGGACTACCAGAAAAACCTCGAAAGGAAAGTCGCGGACCAGACAAGAGAGCTCGTGAAGCTCTATTCCGGGACGCTCGAGGCCATGATACTCGCTCTCGATCTCAGGGAGCGCGAAACAGGCCATCATTCCTACAGGGTCACGGAATACGCGCTTAACCTCGGAAGGCATCTCAGGCTCGACGAATCGCAGCTTTCCGTGATAGCCAAGGGGGCTCTCCTTCACGACATAGGCAAGATCGGCGTTCCCGACAATATCCTGCTCAAGCCCGACAGCCTGACAGACGAAGAGTGGGAGCTAATGAAGCAGCACGCGCATCTCGGCTACGAGCTCCTGAACAAGATCGAGTTCCTCGAAGAATCGTCGCTGATAGTCTATACGCACCACGAGCGCTACGACGGGAAGGGCTATCCGCAGGGACTCGCCGGCGACGACATTCCGCTCGGGGCGAGAATATTCTCCGTCGTCGACGCCTTCGACGCGATGACTTCGAAGAGGGTTTACAAGAAAGCGATGCCGTTCGAAGAGGCCGTAGACAGGATAAGAGAATCTTCCGGCACCCAGTTCGATCCGGTAGTGGTCGATACATTCGTCAACGTCCCCGTCGACGAGTGGAAGAATATCAGAAAGAAGGTTGCAAGCTCGGGCTCTCAGTATTTAAAAGGCCTCATGTTCGAGCTCAGCAAGCACAGGATTTAAGCTTGATCAGCGGATTCTCTTTCTGTCCCATTCTTCAATTAAATCTTTCTATCTCCTGCAAACTAAACCTGCGTTGAAAGTCTGTCCACATAAACCTCTTTTTGTTTCAGTGTGAATTGACAATAGGTAATCAACCGTGTGATAATATTGTATGAAATATTGAATTAAAATTTTAGAATAAACTTGTTCTGATCGATGTCAAAACTAAAGTTGTGGAATCTTAAACGAAACGAGAACAGCTTCAATAACAAAACAATTAAAAGGTACTTAGGGCTGCAACCAATTGGGGGCATAGCTTATGAAAAGTTTGGTGATTGATGGCTTGCTAAAACAGGGGCCGGATTCCACCGCTGCACAAATCGCTATGTGGGAGAATATGACGATTTGGAAAACGGCTTATCAAAAGCTAACTTCACTATATACAGCCCAAGATGAAATAAGCAGAATGATTGAGAAAGAAAGAGCTGTCTTGGTGCGAAGCTTTAGAAGGAAGCCGCTTGCGTTGGAAGGCATACTCTTGAATTTAATTTGTGAGCACCTTTCTATTGGTGCAAGCAAAGTAAGAAGTATCGGCGACTTGGATGATTTAGGTCAAGAAATCGAAGATTGGGTAATCGTATTGCAGAAAAAGGCGTCTAAAGATAATTTTCAGGGGGATAATATACACGATTTGATTCAGTACAATGTGCAAAAGATGTTCGACGACTTGTCAGTGAAATTTGAAAAGAAAAACAAGGATGAACAGGAAGAAATTGTTAAAAAGATAATGGAAGTCATTGATGAAATGCCTGATGAACAAAAAGAGATACTACGTAAGAAACTTAGCATCGATTCTATAAGTCAAGAAGCTGTTAGTAAGGCAATTTCAACGGGCGCCTTGGGCGTTGCATTTGCAGGTCTTGTGGAAATAGCCGGATTCTCAGCATTTGTCTTTGCGGTAGAAGCGCTAGCTGCGATCGCCGGAATCGTAGGTTTGACTCTGCCTTTTGCGGCCTATACAACACTAACATCAATGATGGCAGCTTTGGCTAATCCATTACTTGTTATCCCAGCTACGATAGGCCTTGGCTATTTCATGACTAAGAGAGGGAACCGTACAATCAGAGATAATCTCTTGCCAACCATCGTTACGCAGATAGCAGTATCAGCTACTAAGGAAGGCGATACCTTTAAAAAATCCGAACAGTTATTTAGGCGGTTAAAAAAACTAAATTCTAATTCAAGACAAGAAAATTTATACACAAAAACGAAAATATGGCTATCGAATCTTAAGATAGGCGATAACAAGTGAACAATATTGGGATTGTTGAGCGTATCCAAGAATTAACCCAGCAATCATCTAATCCTATCGACATTTTAAATAGTCAAGTTAATCCATCCAAACCTGAAGAGAAATTATTATCCATATTGTCTGCTTCTAAAGACATAAAAACCGATGTTTGTATTGTCGGGCTTACTATTGGTGATTTGATTTATGATACTCTGAGATTGGACCCTAACGTAATCCAAGCGACGGATTTTGCAAGAGCAGAAGACTTGGGAAATGTGTTCAAATTCTCCGTTTATGCAGACAAGTTAAAAGAGTTACCTGAGTCAACTTTTGAGGGTCACATAGACAATTTAAAAGGATATGTAGGCGAAAGGTTTGTTGCCCAGCAATTACAATCGGCGGGGATGGAAGTTGAATTCCCGAATGATTCAAACCAAACGGGATATGACTTGCTGGTTAATGGTGATACTTTTCAAGTAAAATGTGTTGCCGATAAATCATCGATATTGGAACATCTGGATAAGAATCCAGACGTCCCGGTTTTCGTTAATGAGGAAATCATATCCTCACTCGACGGAGTGCCTAATGTCTATCCCGTAGAAGGTTTCTCTTTACAAACAATAGAAAATTCAACACGTGAAGCATTTGGACTCGGTGATGAAGTATTAGATTTTGAGATTCCATTTATAGCTCTGGGCGTAGCAATAGGTAAAAATGCCTATATGATGTGGAATAGAGAAACCGACTTAAAACACGGTGCAATTAATGTCGCATATGATGTAGTAGGTGGCTGGGTGGGAGGGGAAATCGGAGCTTCCAGTTTAGCGTTTTTTGGAAGTCTCCTAGCGCCTTATGCTGTTGTCGTTGGAGGTTTGGTGGGTGCTGCTTCTGGCTCTATGTATGGGAGGCGCTTGTTTTCGAAAGCCAAGAGATTTGTTCATACACGTAAAGAGGAGGAGCTTGCAGAAAAAACACTGAAGGAATTTATAAGTAAATCTTATGATTCCAGCCAAAATTCAAGAGAAATATTTGAGAAAAAGGTACAAGAATTAATTTTTAACCTTAGCCAAAAAGGGGACTCTATCGGATTTCTTACGAAATATGCTAAGAGAAGAATTACCAGCGAAAGAAATTATTTCAAAGATAAGATCCGAACACTTTCTGTTGCCAGAAAAAATCCGAGAGTATTGGCAGCAGAATCGGAAGATATTTTAATTGCTGGTCTAAATAGCATATCATTATCCTTAAGGGCGAAAGTACATCCGCATTCAGTTAAAAGAGCGATGGACAATTTGATAGAATCTCTTAAAGTGCTAGAAGAAAAAAGGGAAAAATTACTGTAATTTTCATAAGTTATGGGTTCTGACGGTCTTATGAAAACCCAGACCGTGCGAATGTTATGTATTTATTTCGAAAGTTCCCTCAATAGTATTTCGTTCACAAGCTTCGGATTCGCTTTTCCCTGGGTCGCTTTCATCACCTGGCCGACGAAAAACCCCATCAGCTTTTCATCCCCGCCCTTGTATCTCGATATCTCGTCCGGGTGCTTTTCAAGTATCCCGTATATGAGGCTTTCGAGCTCGCCCTTGTCGGAGATCTGCCTTATCCCTTTCCTCTCGATGATTTCCTTCGCAGTTCCGCCATCCGAAACCATCTCGGCGAATATGTCCTTGGCGATCTTCCCGCTTATAGTCCCGTCCTCGATGAGGTTTAAAAGCCCGGCAAGTTTTTGCGCCGTAACGGGGAATTCCGAGATGTCGTCGTCTTCCCTGAGCTCCCTGAGAACTTCCGTCATGATCCAGTTGCCGAGCGTTTTCGGATTCTTGTAGTGTGAGAGCGCTTCCTCGAAATAATCCGCTATTTCACGGGAGGACGTGAGCACGCCGGCGTCGTACTCCGGAAGCCCATAGACGCTCGCGAACCTCTCTCGCCGCGCGTCCGGCAGCTCCGGGAGAGACGCCTTCAGGATGTCGATGTCTCCCTGGCTGATTTCGACAGGAAGG
This sequence comes from uncultured Spirochaetia bacterium, assembly GCA_964586675.1. GTDB lineage: Bacteria > Desulfobacterota_D > UBA1144 > Nemesobacterales > UBA2774 > JADLGH01. The sequence continues at coordinate 51,168 of CAZPHQ010000007.1, forward strand.
AGGTCTGGGTCGGGGAAGTACCTGTAGTCGTGCGCCTCTTCTTTCGTTCTCATTGAAAAAGTGACGCCTTTATCCGCGTCGTAGAGGCGCGTCTCCTGAACTATCTTGCCGCCTCCCTCTACGACAGCCTCCTGCCGCTTTATCTCGTATTCTATGGCGCGATGTATGAACTTAAAGGAATTGACGTTCTTTATCTCGACCTTCGTTCCGAGTGTTTTCGAACCCTTGGGACGTATGGAGACGTTGGCGTCGCACCGGAGGCTTCCCTCTTCCATGTTGCCGTCGCAGACGCCTATGTATCTAAGTATCGAGCGGAGCTTCTTAAGATACGCCACCGCCTCCTCGGCGTCGGATATGTCGGGCTCGCTCACAATCTCTATAAGCGGAACGCCGGCCCGGTTAAGGTCCACGTGACTCGAGCTCCCGGAGTTGTCGTGGATGAGCTTCCCCGCGTCCTCCTCCATGTGTATCCTCGTCAGCCTGATCCTCTTTACCTCCTTGCCCGAGGGAATATCCAGCCAGCCGCCGGAAGAGTAGGGCTCCTCATACTGCGAAATCTGGTAGCCTTTCGGGAGGTCAGGGTAGAAATAATTCTTCCTTGCGAAGCGCGAACGCCCGTGTATCGTGCAGTTTAGCGCGAGCGCGGCCTTCACAGCCAGCTCCAGCGCCTTTTTGTTGAGGACAGGCAAAACACCCGGCATGCCGAGGCACACGGGCGTCACCTGCGAGTTAGGCGCCGCGCCGAAGGCCGTGGCCGCGGTGGAGAATATCTTGGACTCGGTCTCGAGCTGCGCATGCACCTCGAGGCCTATGACCGGTTCGAATTCCATGTAATCGGGTCTCCTTTCAGTTAAATTAATGGTGATTGATAAGGGACAATTGTCAAGGACGGAGAGAGCATGAGCGATAATGTGCTGGTTATTTCACCCCACCCGGACGACCTCGAAATAGGAATGGGCGGGACAGTGGCGAAGTTCACCGAATCGGGCGTGAACGTCGTGTCGATGGTCGTTACGGACGGTAGGCGGAGCACCAGCCTCTACGGGCTCAGCGAGGACGAGATGGCGGAGCTCAGGGGATATGAAGTGAGGAACGCGACGGCTGTCCTCGGGATCGGTTACCTCATCCTTCTCGGTCTCGGCGACGTCCGCTCCGGGGAGAATAAATCCTCTCTCGCCTCTGCGCTCGAAGACGCAATCGAGCGCTTCTCCCCGCGCGAGATCTATATGCCGCATCCCGAAATCGACAAGCACCCTACTCACAGGGCCGTGTCTTCGATCGCTCTCGATACGCTACGGGGAATGGACACAGCTCTTCTGCCGGAAGGCCTGAAAGTTTGGTCCTATGAGGTGTGGACACCATTCCCTTCCTACGACAGGATGGAGGACATATCCCTCCAGATGCACGTGAAGCAGGCAGCTATAGATGCGCACAAGAGCCAGCTCGAATATAAAAACTACACCGACGGCATAACAGGGCTTAACCGCTACCGCGCCGTTTTTAACGAAACGGGCGGCCTAACGATAATGGAGTACGCCGAGATATTCCTGGAAGTAAAAATCTGAACGAATCTGTGTGATGTCAGACAGGTATACGCCCTGTCTTGAAGCTCCATAGCAGCATGTCGAGCTCGACAAGGCTTATGCCGAGCTGGTCCGCAAGGGCCTTCATCTTCTCTTCTGCCTCGATGTATTTCTTCCCGGTCGATGGAGGCTTCTCTGATTCCGTAACGCCGATCTCGTGGAGCATCCTCGCTACGTTCTTGTCGAGTATGGCGTAATCCGTGTAGCCGATATTTCTCAGGAAGTGGCTCGCCTGCGTGTAGCCGAGTCCTTTAATATCTTTATTGAGGGCGAAAAAATCCCGGAGAGCCTTCCGGTCGCCGAAAGACTCCACAAGCTCCCGGAGCTTAAAGCCGTATTCCTTTTTGACATAGTCCCTCGTGTGCGCGATGAAGAAAGACTTTTCGGGATATTTGTGAATGCCTTCGAGCCTGGCCGCCATTTCCTCGGCGCTCCCGTCTTTCAGGATGTCCTTTATCGCGGCGATTGATCTCAGGCCGACCTTCGGCCCGACTGCAGAGGTGAGAATGCAGAATGCGAGCTCTTCGAAAATCTTGTCGTCGTCCGCGCTCTCGCCCGTCTTTCTGAACTCTTCGAGCTGGGCGGAAATCGGCCCCCTCACGCGCTCGTACTCGGCCCGGAGCTCTTTCAGCGTTTCGTTTGAAACCATGGATTAATTCTAGCATACGGCCGGTCGATTATTTCAACCTGAGAGTCACGAAGTAGGAAGTCACCCACACGGCAAGAACCAGGCATACTGCGGAAATGAGAAACACGAGTAATTTTGCGGTGAATGGAACGCTCGGCTTCTTTTGTTCGTGATGCATGTTCATTCCGGCCATTCCCGCCATCCCGGGCATGCCTCCGTCCGCCGGCTTGCCGGTCGAGGCCGACATCATGCCGTGCTTGAGTCCGCTTCCGACGAGCCATGAGTTTACAGGATATGCCGTCAAACCTCCCGCTATAGTCGCCAGTGACGATATCCCCCAGAACATTAGCCCGGCAGGGTCGTCGCCCCCCGGTATCTTCGCCCTCATTATAGCCATAACCGGTATCATGCCGACCATCACGAAATTCATGGAGACAGTCTCGGAGAAAAACGTCTTTTTAACGGCCGTGAAATAGCTCCCGCCGAACATCGATCTCATGAAGAGCGCCTGAAAGACGAACAGCCCCACAATAAACGCCGCGATGTATTCGATTATTATGTCGAGGCCGTTAGGGAGGCCGAGATGAAACGTTACGATAGCTCCTAAAATTATCCCGGTCGCATCCCCAGCGACGCAGTGCATGAGAGAGCCGACAGACTGCTTCCAGTGGGCGGCGATATAAGCGTCGTGCGTGCCCGGCATCGGCTGCCTGCATGAGAGGAGATAGATGAAAAGGCCCACCGGGCCCGTGTAAAGAACGATCAGGCCCCAGGCGAGCTTCATAACGCCCATTGCCGGGGTGTTCTTCTCCAGATCGTATACGACGAATATAAGCGACGCCGCCGTCAGAATGAACCAGAGAAGGAGAACTCCGCCTGTAATCGATTCGGGGATTATCATTGTGCACTCTAGTTATTTGCGGGTGTTAGCGTCCCGTGTCCGAGCCATTATGGCACGAAGCCCGAAGCCTTGTCAACCGGCGGGTTTGACAGCAGCGCAGCCGCCGTGTGATAATCTCACATTGCCGCATTCCGGTGTCACGGTATGAACCTCAGGCACTTTCTCTTCACATTCCGTATAAAGTCGGCGATAAAGATAACCCTCGCCGGGCTCTTCTGCCTGCTGGTCGGCAATATTTTTCACCTCGAATCCGCTTACCTCTCGGTCCTCTTTCTCTATCTCATCATGCTCATGTACAACGGTCAGGCCCTGGCCGTCGGGCTTCAGTCCATCGCGGGCAGCATTGTGAGCGGGGGGCTTTCCCTTCTGATCGCAACAGTCTTCATATATTCGGGAGTCGTTTATCTACTCCTCATGGGCCTCCTGATTTTTATGATTATGCTGCTCGTCGGTAAATATTTTCTCCCGGCCATCTTGAGCGGCATAGTCGCCGCGATGTCGATGTTCGTCGTGATATTCCAGTCGCTCGACCAGGCGTCCGTGACGATCCAGAACTACCTCATTCAGATGTGCATAGGGGTCTTTGCTGCATGGATGGTAGACGACCTCATCTGGCCCCGGAGAAGCCGGGACGCCCTCCGCACGACCCTCGCTTCGGTCTACAAAGATTTCTCCGAGCGCTTCGCCAGTCTGGCGAACGCCGCCGTGAAAGACAGGGGCGAAGACGCCATATCCCTCGAAGTCTTCAATAACCTCGTCAACCTCGTCGACCGCACGAAGCGCGAGAGCCGGGAGGGCACGTTTTATCCCGAGCCCTACATGAAGCTAACAGCCTACGCCAAGGGCGTATATATCAGGCTCGACGTCCTCGAAGACTCAATATCGAAAAATCATAAGTGCCTCGGAATGGAGGAGGTCAAAAGCGTTATCGACGGGATTTTCTCCGGCCTTTCTGCCGAGTTCGCCAAGCTCGCCGGCGCGGTCGAGTCAGGAAGCGCTCCCGGTGCTCCTGATGCAGCGCTCGACTCCGCTTCCGCCTCGCTCGGGGATCTCTATCTCAAACTTCGTGCGGTGGAGGGCGACAGGGAGTATTTCGACGACCTTCTCGCGCTCGGCTCGCTGCCGCCACTCTTCGACGGCATACTCAATCTCCTGAAGAATTCGGTTCAGACGCTCGGCGTCATACGCGCCGGCTCCTACCCCGAGCTCCTCGGCAGCAGGGTGACACACGCCCCGGAGGTCGAAAAGGTAAAGAGCTCACTCGGCGCGTATTTCACCACCGACGACGCGAAGCAGTCCGTAAAAACCGTGATCATCATCATGCTTCTTCTCCTGGGCGAGATGTTCCTTAACCTTCCGGGAAGCTCCCAGGCCTCGTTCTACGGCGTCCTCTTCGGCTCGATGCCTAACACCGGCCAGGCCCATCTCAAAGGTAAATTAGCCATAATCGGCGTCGTCGCGGGCCTCTCATACGGCATCCTCGGGCTCATAATCGTCTCGCAGACGAGCCGCTTTATGGTACTCATTCTACTCTTTTGCCTGGGCCTCTTCCTCGCCTCTTACGTCGCAACGGGCAACAGGAGAATAGCGTATTCCGGCGTTCAGGCGGGCCTGATGATTCCCTACGTATTTCTTATAGACACGGGTCCCGAGGTAAATCTCGACCTCGCGTTCACGCGGTTCTGCGCGCTCCTGATGGCGTCGGCGATAGGGCTCATCGTTCTTCACAACCTCTGGCCCGTTAGCCCCTACGAGCAGCTCAAGAAAAGAATATCCTACGCTCTCAAGGTCAGCGGGCAGATATTCGCCAAGCTCCTCACGGGTGACGAAAAGGACAGGGACAAGATCGAATCCCTCGTCACCCCCCTCGCGGCTTCCCTTCCGACAAGCTCGACCCTTCTCTTCGACGCACGCTTCGTGATAGGCGACGAAAAGCTCCACGGCGAGGAATTCGTCGAGATAATAGGGGCCCTCGAAGTCATATTCTCCGAGCTCGAAACCATCAAGAAGACGGTCTACGCCGGAAAGGACAACAAGCTTCTCGCCGAATACTTAGAACAGATGACCCCGAGCTACCAGAAAATCGGCGCTCTCTTCGGCGCAACATCAGCCGGCTTCAGCTCAGGGCAGGATCTCAGCGCGGAGATATCCGGCCTAATGGAGGAGATAAGGAAGAGAAGGCAGGAGTTCAGGGAAACCGGGATCTGGAAGAGCTTTCCAGTGAAAGAAATCGAAGAGGATATCCTCATGGCGACCAGCGTGGACGGCATACTCGATTCGCTGTCGAAGATATATTCGCTCATGTCTACTATAGAGGAGCCCGGCAAAAACCCGTCGGTAGCGCTCGCCGGTAGCGGGGCTTCTTAGCGGCCGGGATATGGACTTTCAGCCTTCCGCTTTGTATAATGCGGTGTAGAATATCGGCTCCGGGGCTAGGGCCATCCTTGGATTAACCGGGTAATAATGGATCTCTTCTCTGTCTTAACAATCCTTATAACTCTAACTGCTCTGTTCAGTTTTCTTAACGAAATTTTCCTCAAGCTGCCGACGACGATAGGCATCATGCTCGCCTCGCTCGCGTCGTCTCTTCTCATAATGGTTTCGGCGTATCTCGGCTTCGGCACCATCGACTGGGCAGTGCAGCTCGTCAACGCCGCCGATTTCGACCACCTCGTCATGAACGGCATGCTGAGCTTTCTCCTCTTCGCCGGCGCGTCGCGCGTCAATCTCGACGATCTCGGCGAGTATAAGGGCACGATAGCCTACCTCGCCACGCTCGGCATGATAATCGCCACATTGCTGACAGGGTGGATCATATGGTGGGTGTTCGGCCTTCTCGGGATGAACATACCTCTCATCTACGCCCTTATCTTCGGGGCGATAATCTCTCCCATCGACGCCGTGGTGGTGCTAAAGCTCTTCAGGCGCATCGAGGCCGGGAAAACCCTCGAATCCATAATCACCGGCGAATCGCTTTTCAACGACGCCGTCGCGGTCGTCCTGTTCGTGCTCCTTCTGGACGTCGCCACCGGCGAAACGACGCTCACCGGCGTAGAGATAGGCGAGTTCTTTTTAAAGGAGGCGCTGGGCGGGCTTCTCCTCGGCATATCGCTCGGTTATCTCAGCTACAGAATGATCTTCGAGATAATTATCAGGGGAAAGGACGGCAGCATAGTCATCGCCCTTATAACGCTCGCGCTCGTCTCGGGCGGCTACTCCCTCGCCGAGCTTCTCGACGTATCCGGCCCGCTCACATGCGTCGTCGCCGGGCTCTTCCTGGCCAGGAGGCGGAGGCTCATGCCGAGCTCCGCAGACCATGTAAGGTCTTACGTCGGTAACTTCTGGGAGATAATCGACGATATTCTCAACGCCGTCCTCTTCGTACTTATCGGGCTCGAAGTCCTGGTGCTCAACTTCGAAAGGTCATACATCATCTGCGGGCTTATGGCGGTTCCCCTCATCACGCTCGCCCGCTTCGTCAGCGTCGAGCTTCCGCTGGTTCTTCTGAGGTACTTCAGACAGATTCCAAACCTCTCGGGTTTCATAATGACCTGGAGCGGTATAAGGGGCGGCGTCTCGATAGCGCTCGCCCTCTCTCTGCCCGACTCCAAGGAAAGGGACCTCCTGGTCTTCATGACCTATATCGTCGTCGTGTTCTCCATACTCGTCCAAGGGCTAACGCTCGAAAACGCCGTCAAGTGGAATAACAAAAAAGAGAGCGGGCATTGAGCCGCAGCCTATTTAATTCCGAACGTTTAGGTGTTAGGTTTAAGTAAAATCAAACGCCGGACCTGAATCGACTTTTTACGGAATACAAATTCCAGGAGGAAATTTAATGATATCTTTCAAAGTTGCCGTCCCTGCGCTTCTTGCGCTCTCGCTTCTGATCGGATGCGCCGCTGTAAAAACGGAGGAAACCGTCAGCACGGAGAGCCTTCTCAGCGCGGCGGGGTTCAAGATGGTCCCCGCGACAACGCCCGCGGAAGTAGACATGCTGAACTCGCTTCCGCCCAACAAGGTCCAGTTCTCGGTCAAGAACAACCAGCCTCTCTACTGGTACGCAGACCCTGTCGCCTGCAACTGCGTCTGGACGGGAGACCAGGCTGCCTACAACCGCTACCAGGGGCTCGTCGTCGAATCGAATATAGCCGAAGAGCAGCAGGAAACGGCGGAAATGATGGAAGAGGCCGCGTTCGGCCCCGGATACTGGGGATGGATGGGCGGCCCCTGGGGATGGTAATCGCTTAAATACGGCACGTCCGTGATTACGGCTGCGGGCGCGGACAGGTCACTCCGCAGCCGGAGGATAGAGGTACGCTCGGCCCATGAGCCTTAAGGACTTCGCGACCCGGATAAATATCGAAAACCTGACCTCTTCGGTAAGGTTCTGGATACTCCTCGTCGTTTTCATAATCATAGTGCTCATCTTCTACTACGTCCTCCTCGACAGGTATACGCCGTATACGAGCGACGCTTATCTTCAGACCTATGTTTTACAGGTCGCGCCGCAGGTGGACGGGCGGGTGGTCGAGATCTACGTCGGGAACAACGAGCCTGTCGAGAAGGGGCAGAAGCTTTTCAAGCTCGACCCGCGCCCCTACGAATACCAGGCGCAGCAGCTCCGGGCGAAGCTCGTGCAGACGCGCCAGAACATAGACGAGCTCGGGAGCGACATCTCCGCGGCGTCCCAGGGCGTAAAACAGGCCGAGGCCGATTTCGCTTACGCAAACGAGCACTACGGCGACCTCAAGCCGCTGGCCGAAAAGAACTACATCGCGAAGCTCGAGCTCGACAAGGCCTTCCAGCAGGTAAACGCGAAGAGGGCGGTCCTGAACCAGGCCCGCGCAGATTTCGAAAAGGCGAAGCAGGCGCTCGAGTACAAGATAGACGACGAGTTCGCGATAATAAAAGAGGCCGAATCAAACCTCGCCCTCGCGGAATACAATCTCGAGCAGACGATCTGCTACGCCCCATCGGACGGATACATAACCAACCTTCAGCTCGTGGTGGGCTCGTTCGTAAACGCAGGCGCCGCGGTGCTCACCTTCGTCGACGACAACAACTGGCGCGTCGTCGCGAATTTCAGGGAGAACAGCATCGGGCAGATAAAGCCCGGCCAGGAGGCCGAGGTCACAATCGCCCTCTATCCCGGAAAGATATTCAAGGCGGTGGTCGAGAGCACCGACTGGGGAATACTGGCGGGGCAGGGGATACCCTCGGGTGACCTTCCGCTGGTCGAAGACGACGGCAACTGGGTCAGGCTCTCGCAGCGCTTTCCCGTGCGTCTCAGGATAACCGACATCGACCGCGAGGAATACGAGCTCAGGATAGGCGGCTCGACGAGCGTGGCGGTATACACGGGCGACAACTGGATATTGAACGCCCTGGCGCGCCTATGGCTCAGGATCGGAAGCGTCGTGGATTACGTTTATTAGTAGTGGTCCAACAGGTTTGCTTTCCTTGGGCTGCTATTGGGAAGGTGCGGAAATTACCATATTTATTATGGCTTTTATAACTTAAGGTTAGCCATCAATTTGACCTTGCAATAACTAAATAATAAGCTAATCTTGCCATATGATGACCATAAATTGTCCGAGTCAATCAAGAATCAAAAATCTTTTTGCCGGTTTTGTAGTTTTATCCATCTATACATTTTTATCGATTTTAACAGCATGTGACGGTGATGGCAGTGGGAATCCGACACCGACACCAACGCCGGATTGCATAGATATTTCAGGTGGTATCGCCCCCTTGGAAGAATTCGATAGCTGTCCGGCAGAGGGGATTACACTCGTTTGCAATAATCTATTCTGTGATTTTTTTGAACCTGGACAAACTCCGCCTATACCTCCTGCTTTGCAGACGTTAGTTCTTCCGTCAGAATGTGTCCAGGTCGATTGCTTTACGATGGAATGCGTTATTCGATCAACGGAATTTCCGGGCGAGGGAGATATAATTGGAACTGGAAGATTCGTGATAACGACATTTCTGACGACAAATTTATTTAGCGGTAGTATATTATTAAATGAAGTGGATCAATTTGATTATGTGTGCAACAGCGTAGTTTTCTAATCACATTGGTAAATAACCTTTCGATAAACATGCCCACCCGATTCAACTTCTGGATGGGCATGTTTATAATTTATATTATTGTCAGAAAAACCTGTGGTCCGGGGGGGGGTTGTTTTGATCCGATGGAGAATTGCATTGTCCCCCCTTCGTCCCATCAACACATCTAGAAGTTTTTCTTAAATCTTTTTCCATATGACAATGACCATATCCATATTGATGTAACATTTCATGTCTTGCGACACCCCACTTGTTCCTTTCACATGGTTCTGCAATATGTATAGTTTTATCGTAAATTGTGAGGGTTCCGGATGGAAGTGGCACGTTACAATCAGGATAATCACATTGGGTAGGTGATGGTGATCCAGGAGCGCATCCACAAACGTCGCCGCCGCAGATGGTCTGCGGGATGAGATCTGATGTGTTTTTCCAAACTTTCATGGTAAGTCTAACTGGTTGCATATGCGAATTTGCACCGTTATAGAATTTCATGCAATTGGGCAGGGACATCATATTACTGTTTGGTGTATCGTTATAGATGATGGTGTTATTATGTAGATGATGATGCATGCAACTTGCGTGACACGATTTCGATGGATACATCGGACAATAACGCACTTCTATACATTGTCCATCGTTAGGATTATCATCCTGACAATACCTATTTCCATAGCATTGGGTTGCTGGGGCGGTAGATCCGGTTGTGCAACTAGAAGGTTGGCAATTATATGCATGTGCTGGAGGTATTATAAAATTGAATATATCATTGCTCATTTCGTTAAGGTCTATGGAGTTAAGTGGGCTTAACAAATAACTAGCAAAATTTGTTGCACAGCCCCAAACATCTCCTAATGTTGTATGAGGCGGTCGTTCACCTTCTGGATATTCTACTGGAGGAGTATAAAAGAAATAAATATTTGTTTTGCCGTTTTTCTTGGCCCATTCAATAATATATGGAACATCTGTATACCCATCTTCCAAAATAAATAGAGCGTTTGGATCATCTGCTTTATTGCTAAACTCCAGAGGTATATCCTGGCTATTCTTAGTAACCCAACCATATCCTGTCGGCAGCATCGATTTTTCGAGTTTAAGGATTTCGGAAGAATTACCTATAACAATAACATTGATTACATCAGTTTTTGATTCTTGGGCAAAAGCTGGGATGGCTACATATGCAATGATTGTTCCCATGCATAGCATGAAAATGCGTCAGCTAGATAATATAATTTCTTTGCCATTTGCGTTCCCTCCTTGTGGTTTATACCATGATTGCGACTTTAGTATATTAGGAATACAGTGTCAAGATTGAACAAATTAATAGAAAATTATCTACTATTTTTAATGTAATATAGAAATGTAAAAACCAGCAATTTAGGATAATCGAATTAGCAGTGTAGGTTATATCTTTCCACTGGTTGGTGGTCTAATTGTACAGAGAGTGCATCATTCCTCTCCGCTTATCTTCCACCAGTCCCCCGCGCGCACGAGGAGCGCCCTCATGTATTCGACGTGCGACCACGTTAGCGGGTCGGGGCCGGCTGGCCAGCCGGTTCGAGAAGACGTCCGGCGGGTCTCATTCTGTCCTCTGTAGCCCGTTTACGTGCAAATCCGCCTTTCGCGGGCGCGTTTTCAACCCGCTCCATACTCGAAACGGCCCCTCGAATTATTCCTTGCCTCCGGATTTTTGAAGGCTATATTATTTCATTATGCAATTTCCTTACTACCCAGGAGGCTTTTCCATGAAGCGGTATTTCGCACTATTTCTAATATTCCCACTTTTAGTCCTGACTCTCTCGACAGGCTGCGAGAGAACGGCGGAGAAAAGCGCCCAGGAGGGCGCCGCTCCCGTCGCTGAAAAGGAGACGCAGGCCGAGAAGCCCGCGTCAGCGCCGGTCCCGCAGTCGGCTAAAGATATGGCGGAAGCTGTAAAAGACCTTCCCGTCGCAGGGTTTCAGTCCTTCGCGGACCTCGTCGAAATACTCAAGCCCTCGGTTGTCAACATCAGCACGACGAGCGTCGTGAAGCAAAGGGGTTTCGGGCAGGGGCAGAGGCGCTCGCCTTTCGGCCCCAACGATCCCTTCGAGGACTTTTTCGACAGGTTCTTTCAGGGCCAGCCCCAGCAGCCTCAGGAATTCCAGCGCCAGGGCCTGGGCTCGGGATTCATCATAAGCGAGGACGGCTACGTCGTAACGAATAACCACGTCGTCGAAAGGGCGACCGACATAAGCGTCATTCTCGAAAACGGCGAGAAGTACGAAGCCAAGGTCGTGGGAAAAGACCCTAAAACTGATCTCGCTGTTATAAAATTCGAGCCCAAGGGCAAGCTCCAGGCAGTGAAGTACGGAGATTCCGAAAGGCTCAGGATAGGCGACTGGGTAATCGCCATAGGCAACCCGTTCGGCCTCGGTTATACCGTAACGGCCGGCATAGTAAGCGCCAAGGGAAGGTCCCTCGGGCTCGGCGCATACGACGATTTCATACAGACGGACGCGTCTCTCAACCCCGGCAACAGCGGCGGGCCGCTCTTTAACTTAAAGGGAGAGGTAGTCGGCGTGAACACGGCCATCGTGGCGCAGGGGCAGGGCATAGGGTTCGCCATCCCGATCAACATGGCCCACTTCGTCATCGAGCAGTTAAAAGAAGGCGGAAAGGTCGTAAGGGGATGGCTCGGAGTTTACGTCCAGAAGCTCACCCCCGAGCTTGCCGCGAGTCTCGGGCTTGACGAAGAAGAAGGCGCGCTCGTGAGCGACGTCACACCCGGCAGCCCGGCGGAGAAGGCCGGCATCAAGAGGGGCGACGTCATCGTCGAGTACGACGGCAGAAAGATCGACGATATAAACGACCTCACGACCCTCGCCGCGGTAACGTCTCCCGGAACGGAAGTCAGCATGAAGCTCCTTCAGGACGGCAAGCAGAAGGATATTAAAGTAAAGCTCGACGAGTTCCCGGACGATGAAGCCCAGGCCGCTGGGGCAGAAGACGCCGAGGACAGCCTCGGGCTAACCGTGAGAGCGCTTGATCCTCAGATAGCGCGCAGCTTTAATCTCGAGACCGACAAGGGCGTCGTCATAGTGGACGTCATGCGGGGCAGCCCGGCTGTCGAAGCCGGTCTCAGGCCCGGCGACGTCATAGTCGAGCTCAACAAGAAAGAGGTAAAAACCCTTCAGGATTACACGTCGGCCATTGCGGGCGTCAAACCAGGAGGCACCGCGCTCTTCTTAGTGAAGAGGGGCAGCAATACGATCTACACGGCCGTCAGGATGGGCGACGAAAAGTCGTAACGACGCCCCCAGGCTTGAGCGTTTCAGGAACGGGGCGGATTCATCCGCTCTTTTGTTCCGGAAGCGGACATCTTCCTCCGGGATGGGTGTATTATTAATCGGCGCTTTATTGACACCGGTCTTCTTTTCATGGGAAAATGAAAAGAGTTCGAACGTCGTCGATCGGCCCTCACCCTGCATACTCAGAACTTCCAGGAGGATAATCCCATGGCGGAGCCCGCGAAAAAGCGCATACTCATCCTGGGCGGCGGCTTCGGCGGCCTCGAAGCGGCCCAGCATCTTGAAAAACATTTCAAGGAAAGAGACGACGTCGAGATAACGCTCGTCAACAAGAACAACTATCTCGTGTTCACATCCATGCTCGCCGAAGTGGTATCCAGCAGCATCGAGGCGAAGCACGTCGTGATCCCCATAAGAGAATGCCTCAGGAAAGCATATTTCAAGGAGCTTTCGATAGACGCTCTCGACTTCGATAAAAAGACAGTCTCCTGCAGCCATACCGACACGGGGGAGAAATTCCTTTTCGAATACGACTATCTCATCCTGGCCCTGGGCTCCATAACGGGCTATCACGGCGTCCCCGGCGCGGCTGAATTCTCGTTCCCTTTAAAGACGCTCAACGACGCGATGATTCTCAGAAACCACGTGATAGATATGTTCGAGAGGGCCGACCTCGAAACCGACCCGGATACGAGGCGAAAGCTTCTCACCTTCGTCGTCGCCGGCGGCGGATACACCGGCATAGAGGTCGCGGCGGAGCTCAACGATTACGTCTCCGCGAGCCGGAGGTTCTACAGGAACGTAAAAGCGGGCGAGGTGAAGGTAGTGGTGATCGATCCCGGCGACAGGATAATGCACGAGATGAGCGAAGGGCTCGCGGATTATGGCCTGAAACTCCTTCAGAAGCGCGGGATGGAGTTCCGGCTCAAAACGCGTATAGCGGGCGTCACGAAGGACAGCGTCAAAACAGAGGACGGCAGCACCGTCGACACCTGCACCACCATCTGGGCCGCGGGAACATCTCCCCAGCCCGTGGTCGCCGCGCTTGCCTGTGCAGACAAGAGAGGCAGGGTGGAAGTGAACGAATATATGGAGGTCGCCGGATACCCGGGCGTATGGGCCCTGGGCGACTGCGCCGTCATTCCCGACCCCCACACCGGAGGCCCTTATCCGCCCACGGCCCAGCACGCCGAGCGCGAAGGCGCCCGCGTGGCGGTGAACGTCGCCGCCGCAATAAACGGGAAAGACGGCGACAAGAGGCCTTTCGTCTACAGGACGATGGGCATGCTCGCCCCGCTCGGGCACAGGTCGGCCGTCGCCGAGATAAGAGGGTTCAAGTTCTCGGGGTTCTTCGCATGGTTCATGTGGCGCTGCATCTATCTCGGGAAGCTACCCGGGTGGGATAGAAAAATAAGGGTAGCCCTCGACTGGTTCCTCGACGTATTCCTTCCGAGAGACATCGTTCAGCTCAAGATGGAGATAAGGCAGAATCAGTCGCCGGCCGGCAAGCCCTGAGCCGCCTTTCGCGTCCTCGATTTCAGGAACGCCACGAGGTCGCTCAGCTCCTGGTTCGTGAGCGTTCCGCCGAACCCCGGCATGTTCAGACCGCCGTTCATGATTCGCCACGTCAGCTCGTTCGCGCTAAGCCTGTCGCCGATGTATGTCAGGTCCGGCCCCCTGAGCCCGCCGTGCCCGTCTATCTGGTGGCAGTAGAGGCATCCCTTGTCGTTAAAATCCATCCCGCCCCTGTATATCGGGCCCGAATCCGTTCCTATCATCTCGGCCGTGAGCGGCTTGGCGTCGAAGTGCGGCGACCAGGGCGAAACGATACCTATCGCCCACAGCCCGGATATCGTCAGTATGACGAGCGCCACTATGGCGACAGCCCACGGCCTTCTGAGCGGGCTTCTCTCGCCCCTGTTCGATATGAATGGAAGGCAGAAGAGCAGGAGCCCGACTATCAGCGGCCCGAGCACCATCAGGTACGTCTCGAGGGCCGGCGGCATGAGCGCGAGGAACGCGAAATAAAAGACAAAGTACCAGTCCGGCACCGGGAGCGCGTCTATGTCCGAAGGATTCGGGGGCGGCCCCAGCGTCGGCGGGCCTATTACTATGGCAACAACCAGGATAGTCGTGATGACGATAAATCCGAAGACCATATCCTTCCACGCCGCGTCTGGCCAGAAGGGGATTCCTTTTGTATGAACCAGGTTTTCGTATTTTTCTCTGTAGGTTGCCGGATCGACAGGATCGCCCGCCTTGGGGAATTCGGATATACCGTTCCGTATGACGAGATAGAGGTGAAATCCTATGAAAACGAATAACAGCGCCGGGATTATGAATACGTGATAGGCGAACATGCGGCTCAGCGTCGCGCCGCCTATGGTTTCGCCGCCGATTATAAAGTCCGCGAGCCAGTCTCCGAGGAGCGGCACTCGCGCGGCCTGCTCCGAGGCCACAATTGCGGACCAAACGGCTGTCTGGTCCCACCTTATCACCTGCCCCGTGAATCCCATAACGACCGTTAGCGCGAGCAGAACGACACCCGTGATCCAGTTCATCTCGCGCGGGAATTTATATGCGGCGGTGAGGTAGACCTGAATCATGTGAATGCCGACCAGCAGCATCATGGCCGACGCTCCCCAGTTGTGCATACCGCGCACGATTCGTCCGAAGGTTGTCTGGTTCGTTATATACTGAAGGCTCTGATATGCCTCGCCCGCTGACGGAACGTATATGAACGCGAGGGTCACGCCCGTCGCGACCTGCAGTATGAAGGCGAAGAGGGTGGCGCTCCCGAACACGTAAAACCATGTGGCAGTGTTCGGCGGGACAGCGTGCTTCGCTATAGGCCCGACAGCAGCCGACAGGCCTGTGCGGTCGTCGAGCCACGCCCACGCGCTCCTTAAAAAATTCATATACCGTATCCCCCTTTAAATCTCATCCGGTTCCATCTCCCGAAATGCGCTCAACTTGTCGTTACAGGTATTGCGCTCGTCAGTATTTCGACCTGCCCGTTATTTATCCTGACGGGATACTGGTAGAGGCCCCTCGGCGGCGGGCCCGCTGCGACGGAGCCGTCCTCGTAATAAACCCCGCCGTGACACGGGCACATGAACAGCTTCGCGCCGGCGATCCACCTCACCGGGCAGCCCAGGTGGGCGCAGTTCACGGAGAACGCAATGAAACTCGACTGCCCGGCCCTCCTGAGCCATGCAGCCGTCTCCGCCGTCACACCGGCCCACGGGAGGGGCGAGGAATCTATGAATTTGACCAGCACCGTCTCGCCCTCGATGAAGCTCTCCGCGAGGCCGACCGCCCTCCACTCGGGCGGGGGTTTCCTGAATATCGGCTCCAGTATCGAGCCGATTATCGGGATCGCGGCGAGGGCGCCGGCGACGCTGCTGAGAACGATGCCGAGCTTGACGAAGAACTGCCTTCTCGTACACTCACTCGTTCTGGTCTTTTCGCTCATTTCTCAGCTCTCCTATCCATCCTATGAGTGCGGCAGTGAATAACACGAGTCCTATAAACGATACTATCACGATGGTGCTGAGGACCTGGTTAAACCCCACGGCCATTCCCCAGAGCATAAAGGTTATGCCGAGGCCCATGATCGCGGGCCAGTATCCGGGCGAGGGCAATCTCTCGGGAAGCGGCTTGTGCCATCCCGGGGGAATACCCTGGAGGGCGATCTCCCTCTCTACATCCTCGTAGCTGTCGGCGTATTCCAACTTTTCCGCCGCGCCCGCGCCCTGACTCGGGGCCTGAAATTCGCTTCCGGAGCTCAAAGTACGCCCTCCCTTTTATCCTGCCGTTGGGGATTATCAGTCATCGTTTTCATCGATCTTCTAAACCGTCTTCCCGCCGTCCATTAAAACCACACTTCCGTGCGCCGGGGCGGCGACGTCGCCCGCTTCGGGGGTTCTGTACCACTGCCCGAGCGTTATCATGCTTGCGGTGAGGTATATCATGCATCCCGGCACCCACATCGTAAGCCCGGCTATCTGCTGATCGACCCCGGGCGTTATGCAGAGATCGTTCCTCAGATACGGCAGTATCCCCGCCGCGTCCTGCGGATTGAGATAGGCCGCGTACACCCCGGCTCCCGCGAATGTTAAAAGTATCCCTAGTATGGTGCATCCGAGGCACGCCGAGGCAAGGTACAGGGTAGAGCGGAGGTGCGGAAGCCTCTGGGATTCCACCGGCGCGAAAACGGGCCACCAGAATATGATCCCTATCAGTACGAAGCTCACCTGCTGCGCGGCGTAAAGGCCGTCGCTCGCGATCACGGCGTCGTGGACGGAAGGCACGTGCCAGAGCCACATCGAGCCGACTCCCAGCGTCCATGCTACTATGGGATTACCGAGAACGCCCATGACAGCGCCGGCGGGCTTCCACGAAAGCGCCCTCTCCACGGCGGCTTTCGGCATTCCGAAAAGTATGAAAAGCGGAACGACGAGTAATAGAACTATGTGCTGGATCATGTGGGCGCTCAGGAGATAGTTGCGCCCGAGGTGCCCGAGCGGAGAGATGACCGCCAGCACCATCAACGCCATACCGGAGACGAAGAGAATCGTCCTCCATTTGTCCCTGAAGCCTCCCGCCAGGGCGAAGAGCGTCAGCATAAAGACGGCGAGCGCTATCACGCCCGGCTCCGGCGACCACGCCTTCATGAGGAATTCCGATATGTCCATCACGCTTCCCCTCTGAAATCTCTCTCGATCATAAAAACGCCCATAGATAGACGACCGAAAAAACCACTATCCACACGCCGTCGACGAAATGCCAGTAGAGCGACACGCATTCGACAGCGTCAGACTTCGGGCCCTCGAAATCCCCCGCGAGGGAGAGGCCCAATAATATCAAAAGCATCAGGAGCCCGACGCATACGTGAAACCCGTGGAACCCCGTAAGCGTGAAAAAGGTCGAGCCGAAAACGTTACTGCTTATCGTTATGCCGCGCCCGAAGAGCCCGAACCATTCGCGCGCCTGCCCGAATATGAATACCGCGCCGAGAATTATCGTCACGAGGAGCCAGAGCTTGAGCCCGGCGTGGTTTTTATTCCTGAGGCTCTTTCCGGCGAGCCATACGGTGAAGCTGCTCGCGAGTAGAAAAATACTGAATATTCCTGTGACATACGGATCTAGACTGTTGGCCGCCGTCGGGCCCGTGGTGACCGATTTGTGAAAGTTAACGTATGCCAGAATCAGCATCAGGAAGAAGATCGATTCCGACGCGATGAAGAACTTGACCATCATCCTGTTGTTAGCCATTCCGTCCCTCCGTGACTATCTTCGCGTCGGGCTCGTCCGGCGCTTCGGGGTGAGCGAGGTCCCAGAGCGGTCTCCGTCCCCTGACAGGAGGAACCAGCTTGAAGTTGTAAACAGGGGGCGGAGAGGTCGTCGCCCATTCGAGCGTCCAGCCGTTCCAGGGGTTGTCTCCCGCCGGCTCTCCTTTCCGGAGGCTCACGATTATGTTCCAGATGAATACCAGCACCGAGATTGCGAGAATGAAAGCGCCTATCGTGGATACGAGGTTCATCGAGCCCCAGTACGGCATGTCGTAGTAGGTGTAAGTCCTTCGCGGCATGCCCATCATGCCGAGGAAGTGCTGAATGAAGAACGTCATGTTAAACCCTATGAGCGTAAGCCAGAAATGCCACTTGCCGAGCGTCTCCGACATCATCCGCCCGGTGAATTTCGGGAACCAGTAGTAGACGCCGGCGAATATGGCGAACATCGAGCCGCCGAATATCGTGTAGTGGAAGTGTGCGACTATGAAGTATGTGTCGGTGACGACCCAGTCTATCGGCACCGATGCGATGGCGACGCCCGAGAGCCCGCCTATGACGAACTCCAGTATGAACGCCGTGGCGAAGAGCATCGGGGTCGCGAAGTTGATCCTTCCGCCCCACATCGTCGCGACCCAGTTGAGCACCTTTATGCCCGTCGGTATCGCGATGAGCATGCTCGCGAGCGAAAAATAGGCGTTCGCGACGTTACCGAGCCCTACGGCGAACATGTGATGCGCCCATACGCCGAGGCTTAAGAGCCCTATGGCGACAGTCGAGCCCGCGACGAACTCGTAGCCGTAAATCGGCTTTCTGGAAAAGACGGGTATGACCTCTGATATTATCCCGAACGCCGGGAGTATCAGTATGTAAACCTCTGGGTGCCCGAACCCCCAGAAAAAGTGCTGCCAGAGTATCGCCGAGCCGCCGAAGGACGGGGTGAAGAACGTCGCGCCTAACAGGCGGTCGAGTAAAAGCATCGCGAAGGCCGACGTGATGATCGGTATCACGAATACTAAAAGGAACGATGTGACCAGTATCATCCATACGAATAGCGGCAATCGCCTCATCGTCATGCCGGGCGTTCGCATGGTCAGTATCGTCACGACGTTATTGAGGCCCGATATAAGAGAGCCTATACCCGACACAAGAAGCCCGAGCGCCCAGTAAGTCGGCCCGTTATTGAGGGAAAAAGGCTTTTCGCTGAGAGGCGCGTACGCGAACCAGCCGACGTCCGGCGCGCCGCTCTGCGTGAAAAAACTGTAGTAAAGGAGTATCCCGCCGAATGCGAAGAGCCAGAAGCTGAGCGCGTTAAGCCTCGGGAACGCCATGTCGCGCGCCCCTATCATGAGAGGGACGAGATAAACGCCGATCCCTATCAGAAACGGCATGACGACGAAAAATATCATGGTCGTCCCGTGCATCGTGAAGAGCTGGTTATACATCTCGGGGGAGATGAGCTCGCTTCCGGGCCTCGCGAGCTGAGCCCTTATCATGAGGGCTTCGAGGCCGCCCACGATGAAGTAAAACAAGGTCCCGATCAAGTACATTATCCCGATCTGCTTGTGGTCTATGGATGCGACCCAGCTGAGGAGGCCGGTATTCTCTCCGAGCCCCGGCAGGGGCTCCGTGCTTTCGGGCACGATCGGTATTCTACTGCTCATCCAGCGCCTCCAGGTACGCGACTATGGCCTTTATCTGTTCGTCCGAGAGCTTCATGTTCGGCATCAGCGAGCCGGGCTTGTATCTGTTCGGATTCTTGAGCCATTTGGCGAGGTTATCCGGGGTATTCGTCAGAACGCCGGCCCCGAGGGTATCCCTCGTCGCGAGATAAGTCAGGCTCGGCCCCACGCGCGCCGCGGCCGGAGTGCCCGCTATCGTATGGCAGTTCATGCAGGCGACATCCTGGAATATCTTCGCACCGTCGGCCGCGATCCCTGCCGCGGGCGTTTCCGGTATACGCGCCTGCGCCTTGAGCCATTTGGAGAATTCCTCCTCCGGCTGTGCTATAACGCGTATACGCATGTTCGCGTGCTGCGTGCCGCAGAACTCGGCGCACGCTCCGATGTAGACGCCGGGCTCACCGGCTACTACCCACATATAGTTCGGATGCCCCGGGACGAGGTCTATCTTTCTTCCTATCTCCGGGACCCAGAAATCGTGAATGACGTCCACCGACTCCAGCCTCGCCAGGAGCGGCCTTCCCGCCGGAAGATGGACTTCGTTCGCCGTCAGAACTCCCGCCTCGGGGTAGATGATTTCCCACCACCACTGGTGTCCGATGATTATGATGTCTGGATCTCTGTCGGTGCTCGGGGGATCGATGGCCCTCATGGTCGAGCAGGTGAGTAAAAAGAGTACAGCCACTATGGCAACCGGTATCAGCGTCCAGGTGATCTCGAGTTTCAGATTTCCGAAATCCTGATGTGGCTCGCCGTCTTCGCCCGGCTTCTTCCTGAACCTGATTATGATGACGGCGACGGCGACCGCTATTATGCCGAGTATGACGGCTGAAATCGCCACCGTGTAGTAGGTCAGGCCTGCCAATGCCTCCATTTGTGGAGAGCTCGGATTGAATAGGCCGCCTAGGTGTTTCATATCAGTTTGGGTGAAAGAAAGTTTAGAAAGTTAAGCCGCGCCAGACATAGCCATTATAAAGACACCGACGGGTTATTGTCAACCCCCGCCCCTCGATAAGCGCTATTTTCACAGCGCCGCTTTTACTCATATTTCAATGTTAATTTATGGTATTATCATGCATAATTATCTCGCCCCACGGGATTGGAACGCGGTTTCGGTTCGCAGTCTGAATAACGCGGCTTTGTCTTCCAGATGAAGAAAGTCAACATACTACTTTTCCTGATTTTATATGTGACCCTATCTCCCGACAGCATACATCATCCCGTCTTCGCCCAGGAAAAAAAAGGCGACAACAACGCCGAGTCTTCCGAAGCCAAGCCCGAAGAGGTGGCGGTTCGCATATCGAAGGTCAAGATCAAGGGCGCCAAGGCCGTTTCCAAGCAGGACATAGAGCAGAGCATAGGCACCGAATCGCCGTCGATAAAGTTCTGGGTGAAGAAGCCTGAATTCAACGAAGAGGTCCTCATCGACGACATGGTGAGGATAAAGCGGCTCTACGCGAGCCACGGCTACTACGACGCCGAGGCCACATACGAGCTCAAGTACAATAACGACAATTCCCGGGTTGAAATAACGATAAACATAAAAGAGGGCGAGCCGGTAATACTAACCCAGCTCAGCATCACATACCAAGGGGATCTCACCGAAGAAACCAAGAAGGATATCGATAAGGCAATCCCTCTAAAGGTAGACAAGGTTTTTTCCCCCACTGGATATCAGCAAACCAAGGGCGCCATAGAAGAGATACTTTCGAACGAAGGCCATCCCAAGGCCGTCGTCCAAGGCGAGGCCCTCGTGAACAGGAAGGAAAAGTGGGCCAAGACCACATTCGTGGTCAAGCCCGGCCCCATCTATACGTTCGGCACGGTCACAGTCGAGGGCAACGTCGAGGTCGAAAGCTACGTGGTGTCGAGGGAGGCGCTCTTTAAAGAGGGCGACATATACTCCCTCCAGAAGATAAACGAAACGCAGGCCAATATCTTTCAGCTCGGGCTTTTCAGGTCGGTAGTGATCGATCCCGTATTCAACGAGGAAACCCGCGTCGCCGACATCAGAATAGTCGTCAAGGAGAGAAAGCAGGGCTCCGTGAAATTCGGCGTCGGGTTCGGCACAGAGGACAAGCTCCGGGCACAGGCCATCTGGACGAAGAGGAACTTTTTCGGCGGAGGCCGAAGGCTCGAAATCGCGGGTAAATTTTCCTTCATAACCCAGAGGCTCGAGACGAGCGTCCTTCAGCCCTACATACTCGGCCGGGATTCACAGCTCACAGGGTCTCTCAATTTCCAGAGAGACGATGTCCCCAGCTTCGAGGGCGAGAGCTTCCTCACGACGGCCGAGGTACAGAAGGACTTTCACGAGTATTATTCTGCCTTCGGCTCGTTCAACATACAGCTCTCCCGCGTTCAGCGGAGCGCCCGCAGGACACCCGAGGAGAGAAGCCGCGAGAACTTCTTTCTCACCTTCTTCAACTCCGGCCTCGAAGTGGATACGACGGACAACATCCTTAACCCGACCCGCGGATTCGTCGTCGCTAGCGGTCTCGAATCGTCCTTCAGGGCGCTTTTCTCGGACGTCAACTATTTCAAGGGCACCATAGAGCTGAGAGGCTACAAGCAGCTTATGAAAATAGTGTTCGCGTCGCGCATAACGGTCGGCGTAATACAACCCTTCGGCTCGACAGGCACTTTCGACATACCGATATTCAAGAGGTTCTTCGCCGGCGGCAGCACGAGCATGAGGGGCTTTCCCTTCCAGAAGCTGGGCCCCCTCAGCCAGAACGGCGACCCGCTCGGCGGCAACTCCCTTCTCGTAGGAAGCTTCGAGGGACGGTTCCCCATATACGGCGAGATCGGCGGCGTTGTGTTCCTCGATTACGGAAACGTCTACCCGGACGAATGGGAGTTTGATCTTTCGAGGCTGAAGTACGCCCCTGGCGTCGGTCTAAGATACGATACGATCATCGGGCCCATAAGGTTCGACGTAGGCTACGCGCTCAATCCCGAGCCGGGAATAAGGAGAGTGCAGTTCTTTATAAGTATTGGTCAGGCGTTCTGAGGATCAGACGCGGGAATTGCTCGTGGGGTTGTCGAGGGGGGCCGCGTCCTCTTTGGCTTTTACTTCGGCCTCTTTCTTTGCGAGCTCCTGCTTGGCGTCCTCTTCCCTTATCTCGAATTCTATCGAGCTCTTGAGCTCGTTCTTCGCCCTTTCAAGCTCGCGCATGCCTCTTCCGAGGGTTTTCGCGATCTTCGGTATTTCCTTCGGACCGAGCACGAGAAGGGCTATCACCAGTATGATGAGTATCTCGCTCGTTCCTATCCCGAACATCTGCCCTCGGCTCCTTCGTTACGAATAAGCATCACAGTTCCTGCAACGTGAAAGGCTACCCTATTAGGCCCGCATGTTCAATAAACCCGGCGGGGGGCGAAAAGGCAGGATGGATGTTTCGGTGACGCTTCACGAAGCGGTTCCTCATCTCACTACAGTTTTTCACCGAATATTGTAAAATGAACCAATAGCCCGGTGAAAATACAGAGATGAGAGGTGAGCATAGATGAAGGCGATACGTTTTCATGAATTCGGGGAAGTCGACGTTCTCAAATACGAAGATGTGCCCGACCCTGTGATCGGAGAGGACGAGGTTCTGGTACACGTGAAATCCGCTTCGCTCAATCATCTCGACCTCAGGCTGAGGTCAGGCAAATCGCCGAGGCCCGTAGACCTCCCGCATATAGGCGGCGTCGACATCTCCGGCGACGTGGAAGCTGTCGGCAAGAACGTAACCGACATCAAGCCCGGAACGAGAGTGGTGATCGATCCGACGGTTAAAACCCCCAAGGGGCCGATGGTCATAGGCGTCAACTTCTACGGCGGCTTCGCTGAATACGTGAAAGTCCCCGCCGTGAACGCCGTTCCGATTCCGGCCGAGGTCTCGTACGACGACGCGGCCACGCTTCCGATATGCTACGTCACCGCCTGGTACGGCCTCTTCGACAGGGGCAACATGCAGAAGAACGAGACCGTCCTCGTCCACGCCGCGGGGAGCGGAACCGGTAGCGCTGCCGTCCAGATGGCCAAGGAAGGCGGCGCGTTCGTGATCGCCACGGCAGGCAGCGACGAGAAGCTCGAGAAGGTCAAGGCGCTCGGCGCCGACGCGACGATCAACTATAACACCCAGGACTTCGCCGAAGAGGTGAAGAATATCACCGACGGGAAGGGCGTCGACCTCATCTTCGACCAGATAGGCGCGTCTATATGGGAGAACAATCTCAAGTCGCTGAAGATGAAGGGGAGGCTGCTCCTGGTCGGCGTCGTCGGCGGCGGTCAGACGACGTTTAACTTCGGGCCGGTCATCGTGAGGGATCTTTCAGTTCTCGGCGTAACGGTATTCAACGCCCCCCGGAGCAACCTTATAAACGTTATAAATCTCGTATCCCTGAAAAGGTTCGCGCCCGTCATCGACAAGCGGTTCCCGCTGTCCGAAGCGGCCGCCGCGCAGAAGCTCTTGGAAGACAGGAGCCAGTTCGGGAAGGTGATATTAAACCCATGAGCCCGATCCCGGGCATGCCGGGGCTCGTTATCCGGGATTGACGTTTTAAATAAACTCGAGTCCGCGGGGTAATTCCAAATGGACGCTCTTTCTTATTTGACCGAAATGCCTCTCTGGAGTTTGTTCCTGATCACCTTCGTCGTGGTGCTCCTCTCCATGCTCGGCGGGCGTCTTATCGGCTCACATGTCCGGAAGCGCGTGGGAGAAGAAGGGGAGGGGCCCGTAGGCTCGGCCGTCGGTGCTTCGCTCGGTCTCCTCGCTTTCATGCTCGCTTTCACTTTCGGCATAGCGTCCAACCGCTACGAAACGAGAAAAGAGCTCCTTCTCGAAGACGTAAACGCGATCCGGACAGCCTTTCTCAGGGCCGATTTTCTCCCCGAGCCGGACAGCACCGAAGTTCGCCGGCTCTTCCGCGATTATGTCCACCTCAGGGCCGACAGGTCTAACTGGGCCGAGCGCGGGAGACAGGAGCAGGCTATTATAGATTCCGATGCGATGCTCGATAATATCTGGTCTCATACCGTGACAGTCGCCAACCGGAATTCGGGCTCCGAAACGGTCGCCCTTTTCATAGACTCCGTGAACGAGGTAAGGGATTACAATACGAAGCGGGT
The DNA here is from genome assembly GCA_964586675.1 of uncultured Spirochaetia bacterium. GTDB lineage: Bacteria > Desulfobacterota_D > UBA1144 > Nemesobacterales > UBA2774 > JADLGH01. The sequence continues at coordinate 75,728 of CAZPHQ010000007.1, forward strand.
GACGGTAGGCCTCAAGGCGCGCATACCGCAAAGCATCTGGCTCGCCCTCTTCTTCGTATCGATACTCGCCATGGGTTCGATGGGCTATCAGTTCGGCCTTACAGGGAGCAAGAGCCTCGTGATCAGTATCCTGCTCGCCCTGACATTCTCGATAGTCATGTGGCTCATCGCCGATATAGACCGCGGGCTCACAGGCGCGATCACCATAAATCAGGGGCCCATGCTCGAGCTGAAAGAAGAGATCGACGAATCCGTTCCCTGAGGATTTTCCGGCGAACGATCTTCGGGGTCTGCGTGTTAATCGAAAAGATTGCCGAAATAGCTCTTGAGAGGATCTGAGCCCGGTTTCTCGCCGCCGGTTATTTCCGCCAGTCTCCGCGTCGTAACCCTTCCTCCCTCACGCCAGAGGTCTTTAAAAAAATCCCCGGCTCCGGGCACTCGCCACCATTCCTCGTCGAACCTTTCCCTGAGATAGTTCGAGAGCGCGGGAGCGGAGGCGGCGCCATGGAAGGCGGAAGAAGCGCGTGTTAATCTCGTGAGCGGCCGGAGGTAGCCGCCTGCATCTATTCTGCAGTGGAGCGAAGAGCCCATTATCCGCTCGTAGTGCTCGGGCATCGATTCGGTTTCGCTGTTCTTGAAAAGGTCGGCCTCGTAGACTGAAAGTCCGGTCAGGTATCTCGCAGACATAAGCCATCTCAGACCGAGAAACCTTCTGAAATCCCCTTCATCGTCTATTCTCAGATATTTCGCGAGCCACCTGGGCTCGTATACGAGGCCACGAAAGAGCGAGTCGAAGGCGGACTCCACGGCCTCGTCCCTCAGCCATTTGAATTCGAGGTAGTCCTCGCGCTCTGTAAACATGAAGGAAAGCGCTCGCCCGAGGGAGCCGAAGAAATGCTCGTAATCCCTGATAGAACCTGCCGGATAGATCGATATCCCGGTACTGGCGGGAGGATCGAGCGGAAGAGAAAATCCGTCTGAAATTTTTCCAGGGCTCCTCTCGCTGTCATACGATATTCCGCCCTCCGGAATCAGCCCGGAGGCTTCGAGTATGGGCCTTGAGAACGATATCATGTCACGCCGGGGAAAGTTCCCCTTAAGCTCGTCTGAATTCAGAAGAAAGGCGATGTCATGCTCTTCGGCCTGCCGGGGCTTGAGCTCGAGCTTCTTGGCCAGAAACCAGGTCAGGATATCCTTTGATGCATACTCCGTATCCGCGAGAAAAGCCTTCGCTTCTTCGGCGGCGTTTCCCCGGACGAGCCCGGACGTCTCCCCGGCTAGCTCGCCGTAATCCCCGAAGCCGAGCGCCTGTGCGCATTCGGTCATCGCGTCGAGTTTTTTCCTGAGAAGGGTATTCTGTTTTTCCTGCGCCGGCTTCGCCGCACTGACGGCGAGCTCTCTCTCGCCCCGCTTCGGCTGGCGCGCGAGCTCCGCGTGGATCGATCTTAAGGAGAGTTTTTTACCGCCCGATGTGAACTTCCCTGTCTCGGCGTTATTAACGGCGTCTTCGAGAGCGGCGGACCTCGAGAGTATGAACATGGTTCCCAGGAACGAAGCCGCGAGAAGCCTACCCGCGCCGCCCTCGTCCCCCTCGGGCCTCGAGTCCCATACCGACCGGAAGAGCTCCCTCTCGCCGAAATCGGAATAGCCTCTCATAAGCTCCGCGAGCCCGGTCTCCGGCTTCTTCCCGGTGAGCTCTCTCCACAGGCGTACCGAAAGCTCGCGAAGGAGCCTCTCACCGGTGTTTCCCGTAATGCGCTCTATGTATCCGCTCATCCGGCCGCTCCTTTCTTCGAGGCGCTTCTATGCGCTACTGGTTTTGTGGCGCGGTGTCTTGATTATAAACCCGCCGGCCGCCGCCAGGTAGCAGCAGAATATCGTGAATATGAAGGGGTACTGGTAGCTCCCGAGGACATCGTGAATGTAGCCCGCGAGTATCGGCCCGCCTATCGCGGCTATGGAGTACGATGTGCCGAATATGCCGTATATGGTCCCGAGCGCGCCCAGGCCATAGAACCTCCCGAGAAGGGTCGGGAATATCGGCACCCACGCGCTGTAGAAGAAGCCGAACATGAACCCGAAGAGGTAGTATGCCCAGATGTGATCGACAGTCAGAAGGAGGATTATCGAGCTCCCCTGCGCGAGGAAGCAGATCAGTATCACCTTCCTGAACTCGAGCACCTCCGCTAGGAGAGACGAAAGCACCGTTCTCCCGATGATGCTTCCTAGACCTATCGCCGCGGGCGGCCCCGCCGCGGCTATTGCGGGAACGCCTATGTCTATCATGTAGTTGTAGAACTGCGTCACGATTATGAGGAACGTCGTGAATCCGAGGAAATACATCGTATACATAACCCAGTAGGTCGGCGTCGATATAGCTTCCCTCGCCCTCCATTCCACTTTCGGCGTACCGGCGCCGGCGCCCTTTTCGATCTCTCCCTCGGAATTATCGTGCTTCATGCCGTAAGGAAGGAGGTTCTTGTCCTCGGGGCGCGCCCTTAGAACGAAGCTCGACATCAACACCAGGAACATGAGCCCGCCGAGCGCGAAGAGCGCGTTCCTGACCCCGTAGTCGCTTATCAGCCAGGCAGTCAGTGGATTGGTTATGAGGCCGCTGAGCGGTACGCCCGTCGTGATGATCCCGATGGCCAGCGGGCGCTTGCTGACGAACCATCTGCTTATGAGAGCGACGCAAGTGATGTATAGCACGGCGTCACCGACGCCCACCATGAGTCCGTAGGATAGATAGAGCTGCCAGCTCGTGGTCGAGAGCCCGGCGAATATCATGCCGAGCGCGGCTATAGATCCCCCGCCGAGCACGACCGCCCTCGGGTCGAATTTGTCTATCAGCCTTCCCGCGAGTATGAACGCCGGGGCCTGCACGAGCGATCTGAAGGAAAAGATCGACGATCCCGTCGCGCGCGAGAACCCGAAGTCTTCGTTCAGATATGGCAGGAAAACCCCGAAGGAATAGAGCAGCATCCCGTCGAGAATTATTATCAGGAGAGAGGCCGCTACTATATACCAGCCGTAGAATATCTTTTTACCGAACATGAGAACTACCGTTAACCCTGAACGGGCTTCTCCCTCTTCGCAGCTGCATGGCTATTTCGGCCTCCTTACCGGCGAGGCCTTAAGGGGGGTAATGATACCTGAAAACGGTATTAAACCCAGAGTCAGGCAATGATTAAACGGATTTACGGACGGCAGCTTCTGCCTGTTATCCCTGCACCCTGCTTATCTTGTCGTTGATTGCGTTGGCCTGGGTTTCGAACTGCCCGGCGGCGAGGGCTTCCTGCGCCTTTTTCAGGAGCGGCAGATCTTCCTTCGTCCATTCTCCCGCCTCGACGACGGCCGCGATCTGCCCGGCGAAGGCCTCGCGCGTCTTCTGGTTGCCCGAGGTGAGATCCCAGCTCGAGAGATAAACCCCGAGCACCTGGCCGGCGTCGGCCCTGTCCATGTCCGCCGGTATCTTCTCGCCGCCGAGCCCGGCCCATTTTATAGCAGCGAGCATCGAATCACCGGGCGGCTCCGCGAAATAGATAAGGAGTCTCGTGTCCGTTGCGGCCTTTGGCTCGGCGTAGGTCGCTCCGAGTATGAGCGGAATAATATCGGGCGAAAAAGGTCCTATTTCGCGGAGGCTTTTTCTCGCTGTCATTCTGACATAATCCTTGTTCGCATACAGTATCTCCGCCACGGCTCCCGCTTCTCCCGAAGCGGCCGGGCCCATGCTGCCCAGCGATTCGAGGGCCAGCGTGAGCGGGGTGATCTCCGACCTGGTGGCGTCGTTTAGGGTCTTTATGTACGACACGAGACGCGGGGCCTCTGAGCCCGCGTCCGGGCCTATCTCGCCCAGGGCCACGGCGGCCAGATTCCTGACCTCGGGTTTTTCGTCTTCCAGCATCGACGCTATCCTCTCCGCCCTTATCTTTGGATGTCCGCTAAGCCGGGCTATAGCTCCCACGGCGGCGAGCCTGATCGCGGGCGACTGGTCTTCGAGGAGCCCTGAAAGCGTGTCCAGGATATCTTTTGAGCCCGAGCCCATCCTGCCCAGAGCCGCCGCGGCCTCGGCGCGGACCTGCACGTCGGGGTCTTTAAGGAGCTCCGTCATCTTCCGGGTTTCGCCGTCCGCGAATTTCCCCATGCCTCCGAGCGCCTTGAGCCCGATAATCCTTACAGCCGGGCTCCGGTCGTCGAGAAGTTTCGCCAGCTCCGGAGCGTATTTCCTCGAGGGCTCGCCCATCTCGCTGAATATATAAAGAACCGAGCTCCTGAACTTCGGGTTATTGTGCTTGAGAAGGGAAATTATCCTTGGCATCTCTGAGTCGAGCTCGTCCCCCATTCCTGCGAGCACGCTGGCCGCGGTCACCTGCGACTTCCTGTCCGGGCTTTGCAGCATGCTCACTATCACGGCCGCCGAATCGCCGAGAGGAACGCCCATTTTGTCGAGCGTCGTGAGAGCGCCCCTGCTTACCGACGTGTTCCGGTCCGAAATCAGCTTCTTTATCCCCGCCGCCTCTTTCCTCCCGGCTTCGCCCATGCTCCCGAGGACCTTCACAGCCGTCAGCCTGACGGCCGGGGAGTCGTCGCCGAGAAGCCCGGCTACCTGCGGCGCGTACTCGCGGGCGTTTCTTCCTATCTCGCCGAGCGCCCTAAGCGTATTTATCCTCGTCTGCGGGTTTGCGCTCCGGAGATACCTCACTATGAGCCCCGACGTATCGCTTTTCGTCTTTCCTATTAATCCGAGCGCCCTCACGGTGGCTCCGCTCAGGTTCGAGCTCTTGGATTCGAGATACGCCGCGACCTGCATCGTCTGCTCGTCCGTGAGGTCGCCGATCCTGCCGAGCGCATTTATGGCCTGATTTATGGTGTTCGGGTTCTTTTCCTTTAAAATTTGCGTAATGTCTTCCGCATAGGGTTTGGACGATTGGCGGAGATCTCCGAGGGCGGATAGGGCGCCTGCCTTTACCTGCTGATTCGCGTTCTTGAGCATTCCGGCTATCTCTGCCGAATGCCTGGCGCCCTCCGGGCCCATATTCCCGAGAACGCTCATTCCGGTCACCTTATCTTCCGCGCTCCCCTTCCTCATCATGTCGAGGGCCGACGGCACGATCAGGTCGGCGTATTCCTGGTTCTGAGAGAGAACCTGAACGGCCTTCACCCTCACGAGCCCGTCCTTGTCGCCGAGGAGAGTTATCACGACCGGTATCTGGCTCTTTTCGAGCTTGCCCATACCCGCGAGGGCCGTAACCGCGGCATACCTCAGCGTCGAGTCCTTCTGCTTCAGGTTCTCTATAACCCCAGGCGCGAATTTCGCCGAAGAGGGTCCCATCTTGTTGACGGCTGCAAGAGCAGCTTTCCTCGTCGCGGGATTTTTATCGGTCAGAAAACCGGCAAGGCCGGGGATGTTATCGGGATTGCCGGTTTCACCTAGGTCGGAAATTGCCTTTTCCCTGACTTTGGCGTCGGGGTCGGAAAGCGCTCTTTCAAGGCTCTTTACCTGCCATTCGCCAATAGGTTTCTTTTCGTTTCCGAGGGACAGTTTCTTTTCAGCTGCCGCCGCGAAAGCGGGGCTGATAAGTAGTGCGGTTACAAAAACGAGCAGAAGCGGCAGAATTCCGGCATTCGGCCGGAGCCGTGAAACTCCCGGGGCGCTTCGGGGGCATGGGTTAGACTCTGTGACGCTCATCTCTCTCCTCCGGATGTATGGTGCGTGGTTAAAAGCGGGCGGCCGGGAATAACCCTGAACCGGTTTTGCGGGTGTCTTGCGGCTTTAAGAATGATTATATATCCCCGAAACTCCTTCGCTATGCTACGCTGAACTGTACTAAGTTCATCCAGAAAGATTATCCTATCTCTTTCTCCAGTCAAACAATTCAGCTAGTTAAAACGCTCGCGGGCCGGGGCCCGCATGCCTTTCCGGACCGGAAGGTTTAACCCGGCCGCATATTCGAGTATTATTTTAATCGGGATGCGGGCTGACCAAAGAGATTAACGAACGGAGGTTTACACCCTTGGATATTTCCGATACGAAAGGCATGTTCGATACGGTCAGGGGAGGTATATCGAAGGGGATCAGGATCGTAAATATAAGGTCCAGGGAGGCCTACGACGCGCTCAGGATTAAGAACAGGATAAGGGAGCTCAACGCCAGGCGTCAGAACGCCGTCCTCGATATGGGGAACTCCATCTACAGGTCCTACAAGCACAAGGGCCAGATAAGCGTAGACGTAGCGCGTGAAAAATGCGAGGCCATCGAAAGGATAGACGCCGAAATCATCTCCTGCGAAGAGGAGCTCATACTCATACATTCAAACGCCCAGAAGGCGCTCGGGAGCCTGAAGGCGCTCACAGGCCCCGGCTCCGATCGGGGGGATACGAAAACGGAGTGAATCAGCAACTGGCGACGCTCCTGAAGTGGCCTCTAACATTCAAATATTATTGAAATATTGACATTGAAACAGTCCGGCTTTAGATTTGATTCAGGTAAGGTTTTGATCCCTTAACCGAAAAGGCAAACCATCCGAAAGGGTGGGACGCAAAGCTTCGGGCCTTGGTGTGCTTTCAAAGCCGCCGTGGCGGCCGGGCTGCCGAAGTTGGGACAAGCCACAGTCATTGTAATGTCAGCGGCGCGTGGTGGCGGCGTCAGCATGTCCCTCTTTGGATATCCGGAAATTTTTCGATACCGTGCCGGCTGCGGGATTTTTCGCGCAGCCTCGAAAACGGTATAAGGACGGGATATGTCTGTCACTGGTTTTACCGGCCTTCTCGAGGCCGCAGATTGGAAAAGATATCTCTCTGGAGAGAGCGGCTTTAAATGCATTCTCTCTTGCTCCGGCGTTTCCGCCGTGCATCTGGAATCTTTGCTGAAATCTCCTCTGTCCCGCCTCGGCGTCGCGCTCGTCATTCATCTCGATTCGGATTCCCCGGGCAGCTTCGAAACCCTCGCGGCCGAGTCTTTCATGGGAATCGTGCTCTTCGGAAACGAAGGCCGCGAAGCGTCGTTCTACAAATACGGCTACCTTAAAGGGTCGGGCAAGGCGGCCCTGGACTTCCGAGTGGGAAAGGAGGCGGAGCCGGAAGAGCCGGACGAATCCCGAGGGCTGCTCACCGAAGGCTTCTTTTCGGGCCGCATAGACGAAAGGCTTTCCGAGCAGGCGGTCGATAAAATACTGGAAACTGTCCCGGGAGCGCTGGCGAGCTATTTAACCGCGGGCGCCGTGAGGGATGCCGAAGGGCGTTTAAGTCGAGACGCCGCCGGGCTCTCCGAAGGGCTGGTCCGGCTCGATTCCCTGGAGGATGGCGCGCAGGCGGAGCTCCTCGCGCTCGAAAGCGAATTCTCAGATTGGGCACATAGAGCGGGAACCGCCGTACCGCCCGAAATACTTTTCCGGCTGGCCTATCACCACACCCGGTTTCTCGAAACGTGCGCCGACGAAAACGGCTTTCGGGAATCCCGTGAGAGGGCGCTCGCCATTTACGAATCCATCATCGCGCGCGGGTATCGGGGCCTTCCGGGGGCGCTCGCACGGAAAAAGCTGGGAGACCTCCTTCTCTTTTACCCCGGCTGGCAGGGCTCTACCGAAAACGCGGAAAGGGCCGAACGGCTCTACAGGGAAGCCCTCGGCATGACGGAAAAAGGGCTTCATTCGAACGAAAGATTCTCAACCTTGAACAACCTCGGGCTCGCTCTCGTTAAGCTCGGGGCCGCGATAGACTCAATCGATTACATAAAAGCGGCCGCCGACTCGTTCGCCGCCTCGATTTCGGAGGGAATCGATATTTTTTCTCCGGAAGAGACTTCACTGGTGAACCTCAATCTCGGCATAACCTATCTTGCGCTCGGGGAATACGAGCTCTCGGCGGAAAGCCTTGCCGGCCCGCTCGAATTTTACAACGAGCACGAATACCCTCATCAAAGCCTCGCCGCAAGGCGCTCGCTGGGAGAGGCGTATTCGGCGCTCGCCGACATACGCCTCGACGCCCGTGACATCGAAGGAGCGGCGGGGTATCTCCGAAGCGCCGCCTTCGCTTACCGCTCCAGATCCCTCTCCGGCGAATACGCCTATGTTAAAGTTAAAGAAGGGCGCGTCCTGGCCGAGATGGCATTCGACAACAACGACTGCTCGCGCGCCATTCAGGCCATCGATTCCTACGGCGAGGCCGCCGAACATTATATGGAGGCCGGGCAGGCCGAAGAGTATGGGGTTATGGAGGACGCTCTCTCTTCCCTCTACGAATTTCTCGGCCGCTACGAAGCCCCGACGCCCGAGCGCGCGCTCGGAGCGTATTCCGAGATCGCGGAGGCCTGCGCCGACGGCGCATCCCCCGGGGTCTACGCGCGCGCAATGGTCAAGCTCGGCGGTATATACGAGGCGCTCGCGGCCGAGGACGACAGGATATACAACCGCGAGAAGGCTATAGAGTCCTACTTCAATTCCCTCGCGTACTACAATCTCGAAAACAGGCCCGAAGAGTATGCGGCCGTCAAAATCCGGCTCGCCGGCATTTACAGGAAGCTGGCCGCTATACTCGAAGAGCCCGCGCTCTATAAAAAATCCATATACTCGTGCCGCCAGGCCATCCGGGTCTACACCGAAGAGACGGTCCCCGAGGTCTACGGGGAGCTCATGGCCGACATCGGCGAGGCCTCTGCCGCGCTCACCATTCTCGAAGGCGGCGGGAATCATTTCCAGGACGCCCTTGAGGCGTACGAGAAAGCGCTCGGCGTTTACGAAACCCCGGGCAGCGAGGAGATGTGCTCGAAGCTCCGCGAGAATATAAGCGCTCTCTATCCGTCGCTCGAAGGAGTCTGCGAAAGCGAGCCGGGAAACGCAGCTTCCCTATGTGGAAAATATCTCGCCCTTCTCGGCGACTGGTCCGGCGCGGCGCTCCGCGCCGGGGTCCTCGAGAGACTCGGCGACCACTCGACGGGCACAGTATGGGAAGCCGTGAACAAAGACAGGTACAAAAAAGCCGCGGACGTTTACAGGGAAGCCATAGGTCTCCTCGGCCCGGAGCCGTCTCCGGACGATCTCGAAAGGCTCTCCGTCAAGATCGGCAACCTGTATAAAAGGCTCGCCGAGATGGAGGCCGCTACCGACAACCCCGGCACAGCCGCTGAGTATTACGACGAAGCGTTCGCATATTTCCCGGAGCGCCTGGCAGAAGCGGAGTACGCCGACGCCGGGAGGGCGCTCGGCAGCTCTTTCAGGCGGCTTTACGAGGCCGGAGGCAACCCTGGGGACTGCCGGAAGGCGATCGCCGCCTACTGGGAGGCGCTCAGATACGCCGAATCGTCGGGCGACGCCCGGCATTACAGCGAAACCGCGCTCACGCTCGCCGGGCTTTATGCGTCGCTCGCGGAATCCGAAGAGAGGGAAGGGCGGACAGGCGAGGCGCTCGAATGCTACGCCGAGCTGCTCTCGCTTTACGAGCCGGAATCGTTCCCCGGGGAATACGCCGAAGCCCAGCGCCGCGTCGCCGGGTTCTATTCCAGGCTCGCCGATATCGAGGACAGGCCGATAAATATCGGGCTGGCGATATCTTCTTACAAGGAAGCCCTTTCGTATTACGCCGAAACCGGGGCCGAGGCGAGGCGGCGGGAAACGGCCGGCCTCGTATCCGCGCTTTACCGCGCTCTCGGAGATTTGGCCGACGCGGGGCACGACATGAGAATCGGATACTACCAGGAGGCCATAGTCTACGGCGATACATCCCCGGCAGCTTACGAATCGCTCGGAGAAGCCTATATGGCCGCATCCGGCGCCGAGGGCGGAGCGGACAATCTCATTAAAGCTGCCGACTGTTTCCTGAAAGCGATCGAAGCCGGCGGATTCGCCCCGGACTCGCCGGAATACGGGCGCCTGGCGGCCTCACACGAAAAAATTTCTGAAAAGCTGAAAGAGCTGGCTCTTCACGCGCATGAAGCCGAAAGTGAAAACCCGGAGTCCACGGAGCCCGACCCGCGCCCTCTTCCCGAAGAGCTTGCCGCCGACGCCGAAAACGTTTCCGTCGGGGGCGACGGGGCGCCGCAAAAGGGTGGGGGGGCCTATGCCGATTGCGCGCGCGATGTATATCCCGTCTTCCACGAAGAGGCTATTCCGGAAGACCCGGCGGCCGCGGTTGAGCACTGCCGCAGGAGGCTCGGCGAGGTGTCTCAAACGGAGCACCCAAAGGTCTTCGCGTCCCTTCTCTACAGGCTCGGCAACGCCTGCCTGGAAATCGCCTCCTCGGAAAACAGCTTAGAGAGTTACCTCAAGGCCGTGGACTCTTTCACCCAGTCGCTCAGGGTATACGACGTCAACGGGAGCCCGGCCGAGTATGCGAAGATAAGAAAACAGATGGGCCTCTCCTACGCCGGCATAGCTCGGGTCAACGGTGACCCCGATTACTACGTCCGCGCTGTGAGGGCGTTTTCCGAAGCGCTCAACGTTTATACGTTCGAGCGCTGCCCGGACGGCTACGGTTTTATAAAGAAGAATATCGGCTCTGCATACGAGGGGCTGTCCGCCGTTTCAAACAAAATAACGAATTCCGAATCGGCCGCCCGCGCCTACGAGAAAGCGCTCGGATACTACACTCACGAGCGTTTCCCGGAAGAGCACACGGCCATACTCGTCAGCCTGGGGGCGATATATCAGCTCCTCGCCGAGAGCGTCGACAGGGCGGCCAATTGCAGAAAGGCGATAGACTACTACGACATGATCCTCGGCGTCTACAACCTCGAAGACCATCCCGAGGAATACGCCGCCGCGCTCAACAACCTCGGCGTCGTCTACAGGATGCTCGCCGAGCACGGGGACAAGGCCGAGAGCTGCACGCGGGCCCTCGGATGCTACTCCCGCGCGCTGAGAGTCTACACCGAAACCGACTACCCGGTACAGTATGGCTCGACGAAGAATAACGTCGGGCTTGCGTACATGACCCTCGCCGACGCAGCCGACAGGGAATCCAACTGCAAGCAGGCGGTAAGGGCCTTCGAGGACGCGCTCAGGGTCAGGACGATTCAAAGCCACCCGATGCAGTTCGCGGCGACCCAGAACAACCTCGGCATCGTCTACAGGATGCTTTCGGAGATAGAGGACAGGGCGAGGAACTGCAAGAGGGCGATCAACGCCTACGAGACGGCGCTCATCGTATACTCCGCCGAAAAATTCCCGCTCGAATACGCGACGACACGGAACAACATCGGCGGCGCGTACTCGACCCTCGCCGAGGAAGAGGACAGAACGGTCAACTGCGACAGGGCCGCCCAGGCCTACAGGGAAGCCCTCATGGTCTTCACGCGCGACCGTTTCCCCGGCCCTCACGAGATCGTCAGAACCAACCTCGAGCGGCTGTTCGAGTTCTACGGGAAAGACCTCTCGGCGCATTGAAAACGAAAAGAGTGCAGGGCCCCCGGTATCCCAAGCTTTTACATTCCGCCCGCTTCGGAATATATTTAAACTGTTGAAGCTCGTTCCTCTTCTTTTACTTGCGCTGCTTTTCATTGCCTTTCCGGAGCGCGTCCTGGCCGGGGGAAAGGAAACCCTAGTTGATATTTCCGGCGTCGCCGTCATAGTGAACGAAGTATCCGGCGCCGCCAGGGCCGATGGGCTACTCGAAGCCGACCTTAAAACCCTCGTCATATCGAAGCTGGATAAAGCCAACATAATCCTCCTCGAAGACAGGGAGTGGTACAGCGTCTTCGGCGGGGCTTACCTTCTCCTGGAAGTTATAGCGAGTAAATCCGAGTCGGGCGTGTATTATGCCGTATTCATGGATATCGAGCTCCATCAGACGGTCGTTCTTTTCGGGAAAAAGCTGGGGCAGAACATAACCACCGCCGCCCCGACCTGGTCTACGGGAAAGCTCCTTTCGTGCCCCGCGGCCGAGATAAAGCCCTGCGTCGAGGCCAGCGTCGGCGAGCTCACCGACATGTTCATAAAAGACTATCTCGAAATGAATTCCGGAAAGAAAGTGAAGTGACGCCGGACCTGCCGCGGCGCCCAAAGATTCAGAACGAAAGGGAATGAGCGATCTCGATGTCGACTTCCTCTTCGGTGCTCGTCTCCATGCGCCGGAGCTTGACCTTCCCGCGTGAAAGCTCGTCCTCGCCGATTATAAAGGTGTATCTGGCTCCCGACTTGTCGGCGCGCTTAAGCTGGCTCTTGAGGCTCTTGCCCCCGTACTCCATCTCGGCCGAAACGCCCCTGTCCCTGAGCGCCGACGTAAGCCTGAATGCGGCAGTCCGCGCCCCCTCGCCCAGGTGTGCGACGAATACTGTAACCTCTTTTTGAAACCCGTCCGGATGCGCCTTTTCGTGGAGAAGGACAAGCCTCTCCATGCCCGTGGCGAATCCTACGGCCGGCGTCCTCGGGCCGCCAAGCTCCTCAACGAGCCCGTCGTATCTCCCCCCGGCGGCGACGGCATTCTGCGAGCCGAGCTCGTTCGTCGTCACCTCGAACACCGTTCTCGTATAGTAGTCGAGGCCCCTTACGATTCCGGGATTAATGGTGTACGGCACGCCGGCGGTTTCGAGATATTTCTCGACGGCTTCGAAGTGAGCAGAGCACTCGGGGCAGAGGTTGTCTATCATCTTCGGCGCGCCCGCGGCTATCTTCCTGCACCCCTCTTCCTTGCAGTCGAGTATGCGTAGGGGGTTCGTTCCGAGCCTCCGCCTGCAGTCGGGGCAAAGACTGTCCGAGCGCGGCTCGAAATAGGCGATGAGCTTTTCCTTATACTGCGGCCTGCAGTTGTTATCCCCGAGGGAGCTTATCTCGAGCGTCAGCCTCTCAGAAAGCCCTATGCTTTCGAGAAATTTCCAGACCATCGTTATAAGCTCGGCGTCCGAGGCCGGGTCCTCGGGGCCAAGTAGCTCAGCCCCTATCTGGTAAAAGCCCCTGTAGCGTCCCTTCTGCGGCCTCTCGTGCCTGAACATCATACCGCCGTACCAGAGCTTGCTCACGGGAGATTTCGCGTGCATGGAGTTTTCGACGAACGACCTCACGACGCCGGCCGTCCCCTCCGGGCGGAGGGTTATGGAGGAGCCGTCCCTGTCCGTGAACGTATACATCTCCTTCTCGACTATGTCGGTCGTCGTTCCGAGGCTCCGGGCGAATATCTCCGTGAACTCCAGCACAGGGATTCTTATCTCCGAAAATCCGTAAAGATCGAATATTTTCCTGGCGTTATTCTCGATGAACTGCCATCTCCTTATCTCGTCCGGCAAAACATCGTGAAATCCCCTAGGCGTTCTCGCTTCCATGATATTTCCCTGTTAATATAACGGCTTTCGGCCCGGTTGTCGTTCCGGGGAAGGCACTAATTATATACAGGCCCGGGCCCCGTTTCTAATCCCGGCGGCAAATCGTTATATAAGCCCCCGTCTATTAGTCAACCCACTGTAAACAGCATATACTTTATCATGCCGGAGCTTTTATGAATTACGATAACCCCAGCCCGCAAGGCCTAAAGCCGCGCAGGGTCGCCTATATAGGCAGCCCCGAGCTCTTTTCGAGGGGCGCAAGCGCCATACATGTGATGAAGATGTGCCAGGCCATGGGGCGTCTCGGCATCGAAACCGATCTCATCCTCTCCGCCAACGGGTCAGCTTCGAATCTGCGTGTTTACTACGGGGTGGAGCCCTCGTTCAGGATAGTGCCTTTCCCTTATTTTAAAAACACTTTCGCCCGGAACGTCCTCCACGGCATCCGCGCGGCGGTATACGTCGGCATGAGAAAGAGCCGTTACGACATAACCGTGACGAGGAACATTGTCTACGCTATACTCGCGGCCAGGGTCTTCCGCATGCCGGTCGTCTACGATGCGCATCACCCGCTCGTCCCCGGGGCGAAGCGCCTCTTCAGAACGCTCAAGGATTCGCCTAACCTCGTCAGGTTTTCCACCAACTCGCACGGCCTTGCGGACATATATCTGGAAGAGGGCCTCCCGCGCGAAAAACTGGTAGTCGCCCATAACGGCGTCGATCTCGAGCGTTACAACAAACTGCCCGATAGGGACGAGGCGCGGCGAAAGCTCGGCCTCTCTCTCGAAAAGGATATAATCTGCTACTCGGGGAACATTTACGAAGGGAGGGGAATCGAGCTCCTGATAAACGTATCCCTCAGGCTCCCGAACGCCAAGTTCCTCATAGTCGGCGGCCGTGACGAGGACGTGCTGCGCTACAGGAAGCTCGCCTCGGAAAAAAACGCTTCAGGCTTTAAGCTGACGAGCTACGTCTCCCACGACCTCGTCCCCCTCTACCTCGCCGCCGCCGATATGCTAGTGCTGCCTTACACGACAGGCATGACTATAAGGGGAGGCACCGTCGCCACCGACTTCACATCGCCGATAAAGCTCTTCGAATACATGGCCTCTGGGAGGCCCATAGTGGCGACGTCTCTTCCATCCGTAAGGGAGCTTCTCAGGGACGGGGAAAACGCGGTTCTCGTTCCCCCGGACAGCGAAGACGCCCTTTACGGCGGCATATCCCTCGTCCTCCGCGACCGTGAGCTGGCTGCCCGTATATCGTCGGGCGCGCTTTCGGAAGTGCGCGGCTACACATGGGAAGAGAGGGTCAAAAAGCTCCTCGGCTTTAAATAAAGGCTTTTAATCCGCCGATCTTGAGGTATCTTTTAACTCGGTGCAGCCCGGTTCCCCGGGCGTCACAAACAGGATAAAGGGTTGATATTGATTCGCAGACTGCTAACCGTGCTGCTCGCGGCGCTTTTTCCGATTCAGGCCGCGGTGGCGGATCAGGTCGAGATAAGCGATCTCTTCGATTATGCGTTCTCGGATCCCGCATCTCGGGAAACGCCTGCGCACGGGGAGGCCGCGGAGGGCGATTACAACGACATAGCCCCGGGCGAAGCAGCTCCAGGCGGTAATTCTACGGATGGGCAGAAGCTCGGCGCAAGTGCCTTTCTCCGTGACACTGCTATCTCCTATACATTCTCTTGGGTTGCGAGATTCTTTTACGTAAGGAACAAGAACAGCAGGATATTCAATACTTCCTTCTCCGACTGGTGGGAGAATATAAGCCAGTGGCCCGAATGGCCGGACGGCGACTCGTTCGTCACAAACTGGGTGACGCATCCGATCGTGGGTTCCTACCAATACCTTTACTACAGGGCCATGGGTTACAGCTTCTGGACCTCGGCTCTGGGCTCGATGGTTCAGAGCGTCCTATGGGAATACACTGTCGAGGGACTGGTTGAAACCCCGTCCCTTCCCGACCTCATATCCACTACTTTCGTCGGAGTTCCTATAGGCGTCGCGCTCGAAGAATCGTCCGACTGGCTCGTTTCCACGGATTTCGTCCCGGCGAAGATACTCGGCCACGTGCTTAACCCGATGCGGAATTTCGTTCACGACAGGCAAATCGGGGTCTATAACCCGCTTTCCAAGACGTTCATGTCGTTATCAGGGCCGATAGATTTCATCCCTGCGAGAGGCCTCGCCATCGACCTCGCCTATCCGATGTATCTCGAAGGGCCGATGCCGCTCGGGAGGTTCATGCTCGACCTCGAAATAGTGAACCTCGAAAAAGATCTCGACGGCCAGTTCATATTCTATTCCGCGAGAGTCGACATTCCCTCGAAGAGCCAGCTCTGGGGGCTCTACGTTTCCATAGCGCAGTCGGGCTTCAACTCCCTTTCCGTCGACGGTGAAGGGGTGAAAGACGGATTCGAGTTCGCGAACATGAAGACGGGCGGGAAGGCGGTACTTTACAAAACGGCCAACTTCATTCTCTCGGGTGGGTTCGAACTTATAATCCCGACGTCTTACAAGGACAACCTCGGGCGGCTCGAAACCCTTCTCCTCTTCAGGAGGAACTTCCCCGTCAATCTACAGAAGGCCTGGACAGCTGCGCCTTATCTCTCGGCCGCCGCGTGGAAAGGGCCCTTCAGCGTTCAGGCCGCGGCTTCGAGCGGCTTTATCGTCAACGCCGACGGGCTCGAAGGGGACAGCTTCGAGTACAGGGTAGACTTCGGCGCGGCGGCCGGCGTGAATATCCCGGTAGTCACATCGCCCGTCGTTTTCGCCGAGCTCGACGGCTTTTCGGTGCCCACAGCCAGGACATTCAAAAAAACCGGGCTATACATGTCCTCAGGCGTAAGGTTCGGAAGAAGAGTCAGCCCCGGCGTCTCGTTTCAGCTCCCGGTATACGGCTCCGACAAGAGTATCGACAGATTCAGCTACAAGTTCGATCTTCAGATCAGGTTTTGAGCGCTGGTCCGTCCTCCTTCTTTAACGCCATGCTATAGCTTTCACTGCGCCCGATGTCATGACAAACAATGTTTAAATTGTCATGTTTTCGGTGTATCATTCAATGCAATTCTTTTCGCGCGGCGCCCCGCCGCAAAAGGACGAGGACCAGAGGGTAATAGGTGAGGTTGCTTCAAAGGTGCGTTTTTATACTGCTGGCGGTCGTAATTGCCTCAGGCGCGGCAGCACAGGAAGAGGTCCGCGTCGAAGACCTCTTCGAATATGCCAAGACGACGTCGCCCGGCGTCGAAGAGGGCGGTGAAAACGGCGAGCCGGAAGAGCCGGTTATCGAAGAAGCAGGGCCCGAGAAGCTCGGTTTCAAAGAATTCATGCGGGACAGTGCCATAGTCTATACCGGCCTCTGGGCGGCCAGGTTCTTTTACGTAAGGAACAAGAACAGCAGGATCTTCGACACTTCCCTTTCAAAATGGTGGAACAACATCTCCCAGTGGCCCGAATGGCCCGACGGGGATTCGTTCTTCACGAACTGGGTCACTCACCCGATCGTCGGCTCGCAGGAGTATCTCTTCTACAGGGCAATGGGGCACTCGAGGTGGGTATCCGCCCTCGGCGTCGCTCTCCAGAGCACGCTTTTCGAATACACGGTCGAGGGCCTCGTCGAAACTCCCTCTCTGCCCGATCTCATATCCACGCCCGGAGTAGGCGTTCCCATGGGAATAATTCTCGAGGAATCCTCCAACTGGCTCGTTTCGACCGACTTCGTCCCGGCGAAAATACTCGGCCACATTTTAAACCCTATGAGGAACTTCGTTCACGATAGACAAATCGGGGTCTATAATCCATTCTCGAAACAGTTCATGTCCATGAGCGGCCCGCTCGAATTCGCGCCGGGGAAGCCGGAGGCTATAGACCTCGCCTATCCCTTCTTTCTGGAGCAGCCTTTTCCGCTAGGGAGATTCCGCGCCGACCTCGAAGTCGTGAACCTTAAAAAGAACATGGGCAACGGCGAATTCATTTTCTACTCGATCCGCATAGACGTTCCCTCGAAGAACCGCCTCTGGGGGATTTACGTCCAGATAGCCCAGTCCGGCATAAATTCTCTCAGCGTCGACGGCGAAGGTCAACGGGACGGCTTCGAATTCGCGAACGTCCTCGTCGGCGGAAAGCACATAATGTTCAAAACGCACAACTCGATAGTCTCGGCCGGGCTCAGCCTCATGCTGCCGACGTCCTACAAGGACAACCTCGGCCGGCTCGAAACCGTTCTCATGTTCAAGAGAAATTTCCCGATAAACCTCCAGAAAGCCTGGACAGTAACCCCGTACCTGAGCGCCGCGGTCTGGTCCGGGCCTTTTAACCTCCAGCTCATGGTCGCAAACGATTTCGTCCTCAACGCCAGCGGGCTCGAAGGAAACTCGTTCGAATACAGGATAGACTACGCCGCAGCCGCAGGAGTAAATATTCCGGTCATCGCGTCTCCGGTGCTCTTCGCCGAGTTTAACGGCTATTCTCTCCTGACAGCGGACACCTTCGAAAAGACGGACCTTTTCATGACGGGCGGCGTAAGGTTTGGACGAAAATACAGCCCGGGGTTCGCCATGCAGTTCCCCCTCACGGGCCCCGACAAGAGCATAGACAGGTTCAGCTACTTGTTCGATTTTCAGGTCAGGTTCTGATTTGCCGCAGTCCGGTCCGGTCTGTGAGGAGTCCTATTTCTCAGTGCAGTTGTCCGCTTCCGCGTCGTGCGCTCACCGATCTATGGTATATACATTATTAGACTTTAAATCGGCTCGAAAAGTCGTTACAATTCAAATAGTTGTATGAGGTTTCTCCATTTCGCCGTGGCCCGCCGGCCTTTCGGAGCCCCATGCGATGAGGACGGGAGGATGCGATGAGGGTCAGGGTAGCCTTTCTTGTCCTGCTCGCAGTTTTGAGCCTGTTTGCGGAAACCGGCGCTCGGGCGGGGGATAATCGGCAATACCTGTTTGCGGACGAGAATTCGGGAAAGCCCGTCGACGGCGACGACGTTATTCTTCCCCTTGGCGAAGACTACGAGATCGGGTCATATGAGGAAACCGAGCTCAGGCCCGCCAATTTCGAAACCTACATGTACGACACCCTCATCTGGTACACCGTTCAGTGGGGCGGCAGGCTATGGTGGGTGAGGGACAAGAACATAAAGATTTTCGACGCCTCCTTCTCCACGTTCTGGAATAATCTCACTTCCGCGCCCGAATGGAACGACGGCGACACGTTCCTCGTCAACTGGGTGATGCACCCCTTCTTCGGCATGCTCCACTACCAGTTCTACAGGGCCCGGGGTCATAGCGTGTGGTCTTCGGCTCTCGGCTCGGTAATTCAAAGCACGCTGTTCGAATACGCTATCGAGGGCTGGGTCATAAAGCCCTCGGCGACGGACCTCATCGTAACCCCGGCAATCGGCATCCCCCTCGGATGGAGCATGGAAAAGCTCTCAGATTGGCTCATCGAGCAGGACAGCGGCGTAGCGCACGTGGCGGCTTATGTCGCGAATCCAACGCGGCTCTTCGTCAAGAACCGAAACCTCGGCCTCATAAACCCCCTCACCGGCGCTTTCCAGTTCCAGGGGCCGTTCACCATATCGACTACAAAAGGAAAGGCCCTCGACCTCGCCTACCCGCGCTATTTCGAGCCCGTGCTGCCGCTCGGCAGGGTAGGGATAGATTTCGAGGTCGTAACGCTCAAGCAGAACATGGGCAGCGGCCAGCTCATAGTCTATCCCGCGAGGCTCGAATTCCCGTCAGAGAGCGGATTCTGGGGGGTATACCTCGATATCCCCTACGGCGGCGTCAACAGCGTCGAGGTCGGCGACACGAAAATAAGGGACGGGTTCGAGTTCGGGAACCTCGGCATAGGGGCCAAGGGCGTACTGGCCAAGTCCTCGAATTTCGCCATGTCGGCCGGGGCAAAGGTTTTCTTCCCGACTTCGTTCACCGACGACCAGAACAGGCTCCAGCAGGTGATAAAATACAGGCGATTCATACCGAGCTACCTTTTCGAAGCCTACGGCTTCTCGCCATACATTACAGCCGGGGCGTGGCACGGGCCGCTCAGCATCCAGGCGGCCATAGGCTTCGACTTTATCTTCGGCGCGAAGAATTTCGAGGGGAACGATTTCGAAAACAGGCTGACCTACCACGCGGCGCTCGGGCTCGACGTTCCCATGCCGGGCTCCCCGATAGTCTATTTCGAATTCGACGGATACACGATAACGACATACGACGGCGAAGGGAGCGGAACGGACCTCTACATCACGCCGGGGCTCAGGTTCGGCCGGAAGTACAGCCCCGGATTCGCGGTCCAGTTCCCCGTAAGCGGTCCCAGCGGGACGTCGCCCACGCGGATTTCATATTCGATTTTCAGCTGAGATTCTGAAAGGTCACTCCCTCGGGGGAAAGAGGGCGGGATTTATTTCACTTCTATAGTCCCCTTCATTCCTTTCCCGAGATGGGAGCCGAAGATGCCCTTCTTGCTGCAGAAGAACATAAACGTTCCGGTTTTCTCAGGGATGAAAGTCACCGTAACGTCCCTGCCCGGGGGAACGTCCTTGTGAACGTCGAGCCCCGACGCGGGGTCGTCTATCGAGAAATTATGCGGCACGATGGACGCCACGCTCCTCAGCATTATCTCCACGGGCTTCCCCGCGGTCACAGTTATATGGTCTGGTTTGAAGGAATAGCTGTCGACGACGATCTCGAATCTCTGAACGTTCTCCGCCGGTCCGGGAGTCGGCTCCGGGTCCGCGCCGTGGGCGGGGCTTGAAAAGAGTGCTGCCGAAAAGAGCAGGGTAAATACGAACGGTCTCATGGCTATCGACCTCCGGTTATTTATTCCCGCCGGGTTTAATGCAGGAGCCGATTGCGGCTTCAGCTCCCCTGAAGCGATACGTACACCTCGACGTCCTTATCATACTGTGACTTCTGGCTCTGACACCTGGTTGCGTCCCCGCCGCTCGATTCCATGCACTTGTCGAGGGCGCTCCGTGATTTCTCGACGTCCTGCCTGGCTTGGCTCAGGGACTTCTTGGTCCTCGATTCCTGGAGCGGATTGTCGATGGCCATAGTCTTTCCGGTCTTTATGGTGCTGCAGGCGGCGGCCGGAATGACAAGAGCGAGTAAGAGGAGAATGGCTGTAGCGCGGATCAATCTGGCACCCCCGGGTTCAGTGTGTTTAAGGCTCATCGCGTGAAATTATAATCGATTTTCACACATGAGGCTAATACTTCCGGACTCGGAAACAACGGGTAAAGGGGTTGGCGAGATCCAGGAGACGTGAACTCGTTCACGTCTCCTGAACTCCATCATCACTCGATTTAATCTTGAATATACGGAGTATTTCGAGTTTAGATTTAAGCGCCGAATGCGTTGAAATACTCGCCGAACAGCGAGAAGGCCTTTTCGACGTTCTCACGGGCCGCGGCGCGCGCGTCCTTCGTGAGCTTCTCGGTGGTCGTCTTTACAGCATTGAGCTGCTCCTTGCGATAGGAGTGGTAGCTGTCGAGCTGCTCAGCTATCTTCTTGAAGCCGCCTTCATATTGAAATTCCTTCGCGAAGGGAAGATCCTTCGGGAATTCCTTGTAGAATTCGCCCACGTTAGCGAGGAATTCTTTTTCGAGGCTCAGAAACTGGTCGGCCTGGGCCGCGAGAGCCTTGAAATTCTGCTCGAAGAGTGAGAAGGAAAAATCGAGACCGTTCAGGTAGTTCTCCTTGACGAGGCCCGAAAATTCTTTCGCGGGCTCCGTGAAGTCCTTCACCTTCGAGGCTGCTTTCTTTGTCGTTTCAGACATGGCAAAACCTCCTCATCAGGATTTTTATACATTACTAATATAAATGCTGTCCGGGCTCTGTCAAGGGGTTTTGTACGCATTTGCACAAAATAATAATCAAATCATGATAGGCATCTATGAATATCATGGTGGAAATAAAAAACGCAGATGCTAATAGCGCCCGGTCCGGCGCGTCCCGGCGGCCGGCACAATCTAGCATCTTTTCCAGATTTTATAAGTTAGTATTTTTAGGGCTGGAAGAAGGCAGCGTGAACTTTGTGTTAAGAACATCGGTGAATAATTACCTATGAAAAGAATTGATTACAGCTCCGTGCCGAATCTTCTGAGCGGCTTCAGGCTCGTGCTGGCGGTCGTGCTCTGGATACCGGCGATGCTCGACCTTCCGCTATGGGTGGGGGTAGGTCTCGTTGCAGCCGGCCTAACCGACATACTAGATGGCTTTCTCGCTCGAAGATGGGGAGCGGCGACAGAATACGGCAGCAGGCTCGATTCCGCGGCCGACATGGTGCTCGTCGTATGCGCCGCCTTCTGGGTCATCCTCGTCGAGCCGAGCGTCTTCTTCGATAACAAGCTCCTCGTCCTGTCCTGGATGCTTATCGGAACGGCTTCGCTCGCCGTCGGGCTGATAAAGTTCAGGCGCATACCCGACCTTCACCTCTATATGACAAAGGCCTCCAGCGCGGCGGGATACGTTTTCATAATATTCATGTTCGTCGTCGGCTACAGCGCGGCGCTTTTTTACATCGCCTCCGCGCTCCTCATAATATCGACGCTCGAAAGTCTTCTGCTTCAGCTCCTCACCCACAAACCGGACGAGCACGTGAGATCGATCCTCTACGCCTACCGTCAGTGGCGGAATACTTCGGGCCCTTCCTTCTCATAACGCCGCGCGTTCAATATACTCTATGGCATGTCCTCCGTGCTTGTTCCTTTCGCCCCCGGTATCTGGACCACCTCATCTTCCCAGGTCTTTTTAGGGATGGAGGTCGGGGCGCGCATGACCGTCGTCAGGCTGGCTTCGGGGTTCCTGCTTGTGCACTCGCCTATACGTCCGACAAAGGCGATGAGAGAGGAGCTGTCCCGGCTCGGGGAAGTGAGATTCATAGTCGCCCCCAACAAGTATCACCACCTCTACGCCGGCGAATTCGCCGCGGCCTTCGCGGATGCGCGGCTCTACATCGCGCCCGGTCTTCAGGAAAAATGGAAAGACCTCCGCTTCCACGGCACCCTTTCCGACGAGCCAGAGCCCTACTGGGAAGATTCTCTAAAGCAGCACGTCTTTCAGGGCATCCCGGCCGTGAACGAGGTCGTGTTCTTTCATCCTGAAAGCCGGACTGTAATTTTCACGGACCTCGTCTTCAACTTTTCTTCGGACCTCTCGCCGGGCCAGAAGCTCTTCGCGCTCCTGGACGGCGTGTACGAGAAAACGGCCGTTTCGAGGCTCACGCGGTATATCCTCCTCGGCGACAGAAAACTGGCGCGCCGCTCGGCGGACAAAATCCTAGAGTGGGACTTCGACCGCGTCGTCCTCGCCCACAAGGACGTCGTTCACGAAGACGGCTACGAAGCGGTGAGAAAAGCCTTCGAGAAGATCTGACCTCAATACCTCGAAAGAGTTCCGCCGTCGACGACCAGCACTTCACCCGTTATGTAATCCGACGCGCGCGAGGCAAGCAGCACCGCCGCGCCCTTGAGGTCGTCCGGGCCGCCGAATCTAGCTGCCGGTATCGATGCGAGAAGCTCCTCTCCCTTGCCCATGAACTCGGGGCTGATTACGGGCGTCGTCATGTTCGTCGGGAACC
Organism: uncultured Spirochaetia bacterium; assembly: GCA_964586675.1. Classification (GTDB taxonomy): domain Bacteria; phylum Desulfobacterota_D; class UBA1144; order Nemesobacterales; family UBA2774; genus JADLGH01. Next base: position 98,567 of record CAZPHQ010000007.1, read on the forward strand.
ACCCCGGCGCTATGGCGTTAACGTTTATGTTGTGCCCTATCCACCTGACAGCGAGGTCTTTCGTGAGCGTTACTACTGCGCCCTTCGACGCGACATACGCCGGCGCGCTGACGACGCTCGTCGTCTGGTAGCCCATGACTGAAGATATGTTGATTATCTTCCCGCTCTTCGCCTTTATCATTTCCTTCGCCGCTTCCCTCGCGCAGAGGAACGTGCCGGTGAGGTTTATGTCTATGACCTTCTCCCAGTCCTCGAGCGTCGTGTCCTCGGGAAGGGCGCCGAGCGCGACGCCGGCGTTATTGACGAGTATGTCCAGCCTGCCGAACTCGGCCATCGTCGCGGCCACGAGGGCCGCCGCGTCGCCCTCCGACGAAACGTCGCATTTAAAGGGCAGGGTCCTGATCCCGGTCGCCTCGCTTATCTCTTTAGCCGTTTCGACGCAGCCCTCGTAATTCCTCGCCGCTATAACGACGTTCGCCCCTGCCTCCGCTAGCCCATACGCCATCTGCTTCCCTATGCCGGTGTATCCACCGGTAACGATGGCCGTCTTCCCCGTGAGGTCGAATAACTCTTTTACGTTCATTTAATGCCTCCGCCGGCCCGGTTTTTCACAACGGGCCGGATGTGTGATTTTTTATGTTAAGGCTTCCTTCCAAAATGGAAAAATATAACAGGATCGGCGGTGCTGCATAATCCTGGCGTGAAAACTTCATACAACCTTTCGATGCGGAGGAATTCTAAAAGCTTCCAACAATCGACGCAGCTTCGTATCTATCAATTTTCCCCTCTCCCCTCTGGAGGGAACGAATGCGAACGAGCGAGCATTCGGACGCCCTTCGCTGACTGCACAGGAGCCCATACAGTACTGCTCAAATGTATCCGAACCCAAAACAGGGTACGGGTGCGGGTAGTGTCCAGCGTTTTTATCCTTAACCCCCCTTAGGAAAAGGGGAGTATGGGGGGATTTGTGCTGTTTCATCCCGACGCATCCGCTGCTAGAAATCTCCACGCTCGCTACACCGGAAAACACACTATGCATCCGCCTCATTGCGAGCGCGGCGAAGCAATCCAAATGTCTTTGTCTTTATACGTCATCCTGAATTTAATTCAGGATTGTGATTATCCGGGAGTCGGGATACAGAATCGGAACATTCAGACCAAAAAAACGGGCCCGCTCCCGAATATCTCCCGGTCGCGGGGCCCGTCCTGATTTCAATAGACAAATTTCGTTTTACTTGTTCGTGCCGGGTTCCGTCATGGACCACGGGTCTAAAAGCTCCTTCAGCTTCGCATCCGGGAGCACCTTCTTTTCGACCGCCACTTCCCTGACAGTCTTTCCGCTCTCGTACGCCTCTTTCGCGATCTTGGCCGCGGCGTCGTACCCGATGACAGGCGCTAGGCTCGTGCACATCGCGAGGCTCTTCTCTATCATCTCCTCGCAGCGTTTCTTGTCGGCCTTGATGCCCTTTATGCACTTGTCGACGAACACCTGCGAAACTCTCCCCAGGAGCTCTATCGACTGCAGCAGGTTGTGTCCCTTAACCGGCATCATCACGTTGAGCTCGAAGTTCCCGAACTGCCCGCCTATGGTTATGGTCAGATCGTTCCCTATGACCTGCGCCGCCACCTGACATACCGCTTCGGGGATAACAGGATTCACCTTCCCCGGCATGATGGACGAGCCGGGCTGTACGGGCGGAATGAAAAGCTCGCCTATGCCGCAGCGGGGGCCGCTTCCGAGCCACCTTATATCATTCGCTATCTTCATGAGCGATACGGCTATAGTCTTCAGCTGTCCGCTGGCCGAGACCATCGCGTCTTTCGAGCCCTGAGCCTCGAAGTGGTTGTCGGCTTCGCGGAGCTTCGTCTTCGTCATCGCCGAAAGCCTCTTCGCGACGAGCCCGCCGAACTTCGGGTGCGTGTTGATGCCCGTGCCGACAGCTGTGCCGCCTATCGCGAGCTCGGAAAGCTCCTCGCGGGCGTACTCGGTTCTCTTTATGCTGTGTGTGATCATGCTCGCGTAGCCGCTGAACTCCTGCCCGAGCCTTATAGGCGTCGCGTCCTGGAGGTGAGTCCTTCCGATCTTAACAATCTTGTCGAACTCCTTGGCCTTGGCAGAGAGGGCCTTTTCGAGGCTCTTGAGGCCGGGAAGCAGGATATCGTTTATGGCTAGTATGGCGGAAACGTGAAGCGCGGTCGGATAAACGTCGTTACTCGACTGCCCCATGTTCACATGGTCGTTCGGATGAACGCCCGACTTGTCGCCCTTCTTCACGCCGAGTATCTCGTTAGCGCGGTTTGCTATGACCTCGTTCGTGTTCATGTTGCTCGAAGTGCCCGAGCCCGTCTGGAAAACGTCCAGAACGAAGTGGTTGTCGAGCTTTCCGTTTATCACTTCGTCCGCGGCTTTCACTATCGCGCCGGCTGTCTTCTTGTCGAGGAGCCCGAGCTGAAGGTTAGACTCCGCGGCGGCCTTTTTGATCATTCCGAGCGCCTTTACTAAAAGGCTGTGCTTGCGGATGCCGCTGATCGGGAAATTCTCTATGGCCCTCGCCGTCTGAGCGCCGTAATACGCGTCCGAGGGGACTTCCATCTCCCCCATCGAATCGTACTCAATTCTGGTGTTCTTACTGCCCATGGTACTCCTCCTTGGTTAGCGGATTTCGGGGAATTAATTATGCCATAACGGGGACATTTTTCTAATGCGGGCAGCGCCCGCTGGCAATCGACGGTGCACAGTGTGCGCCGACAACCGACGTAGCAACGGCAGTACTTCTATCCCCCGCCGCGCGCACCGTACTTAGAATCTTCCTCGTGATACATAATATTGCAAGGTGCCGCGCAGCGAAGCAATACATTCCCGGGACATCAAAATTGGCGTTAAAAAAATCGAGTGTATGAGCGTTAAAAATCTTATCAGGGGGTGGGGTGGGTATAAGATTTAGCGAGGACGCGATGATTTTTAGCACAATTTTGCCCCGTCCCGTGACTTTTGCTACTTTTGGTCTAGCAAAAGTAGAAGCCTTTGCTTTTGTCTTTTCTGTTAAAGCTATTAAAAGCGGGATGTTGAATTTTTTGAGTTGTTTTGCCTTGGATATGTACAGGATGAGCTTTTGTAAAATCGGCCATATCTCACGCGCCGAAAAAGAGCCTTATATTCACGGCGTCCCTCTTGGAGGACGTCTCGATCTTGTCGGGATAAACCCCCGTCAGGAACCCCTTTATCCCGTGGACGAATGCATCCTCTTCCAGGAAATGCTTCTTCTGCACACCGACCCCGGGGAGCGCCAGCAGCGTCCCCTTGTAGGAAATGGTCACTTCTAAATAAACCTCGTCGTAACTCGCCTCCAGATTCACCGGGCCTTTCAGGAGCCCGGCCTCGTTCAGGTGATTCACTACCTCTTCGACAGTCGACTTTGCGTGCTCTATGGTCTCGTCGTCGAGCCGCCATTTCTTCTCGCTCGCCTTGAGGAACTTCACGAGGGAGTCGAGCGTCGGCGCAAGCTCGCCGCCGACGAACACTTCCGTCTTCCTTATTCCGAGCCTGAATATGAGGACGAGAATTATCGCCGAAATGAGGGCTATAGAAAGAGTCGTGTCCGTAATGACCAAAAGCCATTCGGGGAACTTGTCGAAGTATCCGTGAAATACCTTCCGGCCTATCCCCAAAAGTAGGGAGACTCCGATGACGTACGTCATCCTGGAGTCGAGGTTCCGCGTGGTCATTATCTCTATACCGCCCGCAATCATGAACGCGCCGCTCACAACCAGCGACGCCCCGACGACAGGGAGAGGAAGCATCAGGAAGAGTGCGGATACCTTCGGGAAGAATGCGAGGACTATAAGCATAATTCCGGTCGGGAAGGCCATGTAGCGGCTCGTCGAGCCTGCGGCCTGCGAAAGCCCGACGATCCCCGGCGTAGCATTCATCCCCGGCGCGCCCATGAATCCTCCGAGCATGCAGCCTATTCCGTCCGCGAGCATGCCTTTCTTTATGGGCCCGTAGTCCGGCTTTTTCCAGTCGGTGTCGTTTATTTTCTCGGCCGTCGTCACGACGCCTATAGTTCTCAGCGACGCCGCAATCGCCGCCGTCACGAACGCGGGAACAAGCGAGAGCTCGAAATCGTAGGATATGAATGAAATGTCGGGCAGAGCGAAAACCGGGGCGTTCTTGAAGAGCTCGATGCTGCTTTCGGGAACTATCCCCAGGAAGAGCGCCGCGACGAACGCAATCGAGATCCCGGCGAGGGAGCAAAGGAGGCGGAGAATCCCCTTGAACCATATGCTGAACCCCATGATTATCCAGAGCGCGATCATTCCCACGAGGAGATGCTGCGAGTACCCGGGCTGGCCGTAGCCCCTTATGTACAGCATGTTATCGAGCGCGACGAGCCCGAGCTCTATGCCGATGACAAGCACTATAAACCCCGCGACAGCCGGCGGGAACACCGGCTTCAGGCGCTTTATGAGGAGCGACATGATTATCTCGATAGCCCCGGCGAATATGGTCATCGCGAATACCGCGGGAAATCCCCCCGTCTTCACCGCCAGAACGCAGGGGGCGAGGTACACGGCCGAATAAACCGGCGAGGCGAAATACCCCGAGCCGACCGGGCCCTTCCAGAGCGACTGCAGCATGGTGGCGATTCCGATGGCTATCATCGCCATGCTTATCGAGCTTGCCACCATTTCCGGGGGTACGGTCGTGTACTCCGACAGGAGCACTATATAAACTAGCGTGACGGATATGTAGATTACGAACTGGAAGCCGAGCGGGATCAGCCGACTTAATGGCGGTACGTCGCTGACGCCGTATATAAGGTCGGAGGGCTTGGTGGCCAAGAGAGACTCCCGCGATCAGACCAAACGAGGATAAACGAATTTACATAACCGGGCGGCCGAATTCAATATGCGGAAGCGCCGTCGGGAGCGTGAAAATATCATATTCCGCTAGTCTCTACGCACGTCCCGTCCGCCGGCGTGAGAGAATGAAAACGAACCTAAAACTTTTTCCCGGCTGCATCGTATAATTATTCATAGACAGCTGACGGACGGGCGCCCGGTGTTCGGCATAAGAAAGAACGGCGACATAACAGACGAAGAGGCCATGAAAAAATTCCAGAGCGGCGACGAGTCGGGCTTTAACGTCCTTCTCGCGCGCCACGGTCCGGGCGTGCTCAGGTTTATAATGAAGATGACGGGGGCCGACAAGGCGCGCGCCGAAGACCTTCTCCAGGAGGTGTTCGTGAAGGTGATAGAACGGCGCGGGCACTACGACCCCGGCCAGAAATTCACCACGTGGCTCTACAGCATAGCCCGGAACCACTGCATAGATTTTCTGAGGACCGAGAGCTTCAGGCGGCACAGCTCCCTCGACGCGCCCATATCGGCCGAAGGCGAAAGCGGTGCGGTAGTGATAGATATTATAAGGGGAGGGGAAAGGACGCAGGACGAAAGGGTCTTCGACCGCGAGGTGAGGGACGTGCTCGACGAGGGTCTCGACGGCCTGAAAGAGGAATTCAGAGAGGTTTTTTTGTTGCGCGAAGTCGAGGGGCTTTCCCTCGACGAGATAGCCAACGTCACCGGCTCTCCGCTCGGCACCGTAAAGAGCCGCCTGAGATACGCCTACAGGGACCTCAGGCGCGTCTTCACAGAATCCGGCTGTTTCGAAGAGATGCGAAAGGCGAGGGGTGAATAAATGGACAAAATGAACTGCGAAAAGTGCAGCGAGCTTCTGATAGAATACATCGGCGGCCAGCTCTCTCCCGAGGAGGCAGCGTTCGTCAGATCTCACTTTGAGGCCTGCCCCGAATGCCTCCGCGAATACGAAGACTATACCGAGATAAGGCGGGCAGTCGCTGAAACCGCCGCCGTCCCGGAATTATCTCCCGAAACGGTAACCGCGCTCGCACGCGCCGCTAAGAATAGCGTCTCGAAAGACCGGAAGCCGTTCTGGAAGAGGATCGCCTTCTCGCCTTTCCTGGTTCCCGCGCTTTCCTCTGCGATCGCGCTGTCAGTATGGTTCTACTACGGTAACACGGGAATGCACCTTCCGCCGGGCAGCCCTTCTTCGACTACCGTCATGGCGAAAAAGGTCGAGCCCGTCTTTGAAGGCTCCGGCGGGAATAGTAACAAGGACGCATCTCCCGTTCCGGAGCGCGAGAGGGCGCTCAGCCAGGATACGGAGCTCCGCGCGCAGTCCTATGGCGAAGCTGACGCCATGGTTGAGCAAAAGGCCGCCGCACCTGCCCCGCCGCCAGCGCCGATGGCCGCGCGCGACGCCGCCCCTCCGGCGGAGTCCGGGCGCATGAGCGCAGCTCGGAAGGTGCGGAAGATGGAGTCGCCGGCAGGCGGCGCGGGAGAGGAAGCTTCCGAGCTCGCGGACTCGTCCGAGAGCGAACAGACCGGGATGTATTCGCCGTCCGCCGCGGCGGGTGAATACGACGCGGTTCTTCAAACAGCCCTCCGGCAGCAGGAATCCGGCGACTGTGCCTCGTCCATAAAAACGAACGAGGCCCTTCTCAAGTCACGCCCCGAGCCGCCTCTGAGCGTGCAGGCCGTTTCGTATAAATCCCTCGCCGAGTGCTACGAGCAGAAGGGCGAGGTCGGAAAGGCTGTCTACAACTACAGGCAGCTCGAAATGATATCCCCGGCCGAAGCCCCTTATGCCAACACCCGCATAAGCGAGCTCAAGGGGCAGGGCGCAGTCGCCGCCACGCCCTCCCCCACAGTAACGCCCGTGAACTGAGCGCATGACGCGCGCGGTCTCGTAAAGTGACAAGCCCTGCTACGTGAATCATAATATTGCAAGCCGTGTAAACGGCGAAGCAATACCTCTCCGGGACGTCGAAATTGGGCGGACAACGTCCGCAGGATTGCGACATAGGGCAGTATTGAATTCATAGCACTGTTCGCGCGTCCATTCGATTAAATCGCCTTCCTTGCTATGTCGAGATGATCGAGTGGATGAGCGATAAAAATCTGACTCCTTTAATATTCCCTCTCCCTTGAGGGGAGAGGGGGTGGGGTGAGGGTGATTAATCAGA